>NZ_KV821872.1:79621-199183 GCF_001815755.1 Rothia sp. HMSC061C12 | reverse complement strand
CGTCTCTGAAGTGTGCGTTTCCGGTGAACTCCGCATCCCAGAAGTGTGCGTTTCCGGTGAACTCCGCGTCCGTAAAGTATGCGTCTCTGGTGAACTTCGCGTGCCCGAAGTAGACGTCTCTGGTGAAGTCCGCGCCCCTGAAATGTGCGTGTCCGGCGAACATCACACCCCGGAAATCTGCGCCTCTGGTGAACCTAGCGTCTGCGAAGTCTGCGTCTTCGGTGAACTCCGCGCCCCTGAAGTGCGCGTGTCCGGCGAACATCGCACCCCGGAAATCTGCTCCATCGTAAAATCGGGCGGAGGCAAAATTGCCTTGTTCAATGGTGAGGTTGTTCAAGGGGTAGAAAATTGATGCTCGGCTGAAATCAATATCGAAGTTACTCCAGACGCCAGGAATAACGACTACCTTGTCTTCTTTATCCTTGATAAAGGAGCTGCTTCGTTTGCTCATCTCATCAAAGATAGAGCGGCGTACATCCTGTTCTTCACGAAATACCGCCTGGTCCTTGGCGAAATCCCCCTCATAGTCAGTAGGTTCTATGTCGGAGTCAAGTACTTCTGCCTTTCGTGCAAGAGGAAAGGACGAACGAATATAGGAGCAGAGGTTATTGATAATCACCTGACCTTCTTTTTGTTGTTCTTCTACCTCGAGAGTGTCATCGGTTAGCCACTCATCGACCAAACCCACAAGGGTATAGATACCGCCCAGACGGACAGTCGCTTTCTCATCAGCTAGCTGCTCTACAGCCTTGGTGTAGCGGCCACGGCGTTCAGCATGAACCTGGCGGGTATGGTCACGTTCACTCTTGACAGCATCTTGTTCACGTTTTGCAGCCTCGTTCTTTGCGTCCTGCTCATTCTTCTTGATGTCCGCATCAATTTTGAGACGGTCACCCTGGTTCTTCCAGTTAGTCTGCAGAAGAGTCAGAACCGCAATAATACCGCCAGTGACGTACAGAAGATGCAGACGCAGCTGATCTGAACTGCCGGAGCTCATGCCGCAGAACAACCACAACATCCAAGGCAGAAGAATCGCAACCACGCCGCCACCCAGACCAAAGCCAATGAGGAGCTTAGTAAAGTGCCGGATATACCAAGGCTTCTCCTGAGATTTCGGGATTACCGGGCTCTCTGGAGCGGATGATGCGTTATTGCTGGGCACTATGTTCTCTCGTCCTCTCTGATAGGAACGTTCACCTTCCAGCATAGGGTAAAGCTGCTTGCCATGAGCTGCGCCCGGTCATCAACGAGAGCTTCGCCTGCATGAGAGGCGCAGACAGTGCTTCTGCAATCCGCCGCAGATGAGGCGGGTAAGGAAATCCTCAAAATAGGCGATATTGTTTCTCACGGTGGGCGCAATGGCTACGTAATTAATATTGTCGTGTTGTTATGTCTTAAGAAATGCGCTACATTATTAGGTATACGGTCATACATACAGGGAATGTCCTTATGTATAATGGCAGTAAAATAAAAGTGGAGCTACCAGCAATGCTAGGAACATTGCCGGTAGCCCCATGTAGAAATCTCTAGAAGAGATGGGATGCTACAAAATCACACATCTCTACGAGACCGACGAACAGAGTGGCTACATAGCTACCCCGTTCGATAACTAGCCAAAATTTCTTGGCCATATTAGTTCCCCTCCTCTCTATTTAATTAGAGCCTCAGGGACAACGCGGAATTGCGTTGTCACTGCTGATTTTAGCAGATGACACACATTCCGCGGATTTTTGCTACCCAATTTATGTTTTATTTATTGTGGACATAGCGTAATGCCGCTGGAAAGCGATAAACGAACCAGGGTAGATAAGATTCGAAAAACCCCGCTAGAGCCTACAGACTCAGCGGGGTTTTTCGCACCGTTTTACTTTTCCGCCCGGACTGCTCGATAGCGTCCACCGCACACGCAAAGGTCCCACCACGTAGAAGATGTGGCGGGGCCTTCACATAGTTACTGTGCAGGCTCACTGATGCGGGTGTAGTCCTGCTTCTCTTCATTCCAGGAAGACGGATCGAAGAGCACCGTACCGACCGGGATACGGTACCCTACACCGTTCAGCCCGGCTGCACCCAGCAGAATAGGCTGGCTACCCTCGTACACCGCGAAGTTATGCGCCTCCTGACCGGTAGCCTCCGAACCAGTAGACAGCGTAGCGAATCGCGCCCGGCGCATCTCGCCCGAGTCAGCACCTTCAGCAACGAAGAGCGGCGGGCTCTTCACGAAAGACGAATCGCAGAAATCAGCAGTCTGCACAAAGGACGCACCATAGAACTCCGCGCCTGCCTCAAATGCCGCATCACGGAACCCAGCGAGCCCCTCAAACGTAGCCCGGCTAAAGTGTGCATCCCCGTAGAAGGTTGCCGCGTTAAACCCGGCATGCCCCTCAAAGACCGCCTCACGGAACTCCGCAACTCCCGCAAAATCCGTCCTGAAGAAGCTTGCATTACCGCCAAAAGACGACCTAAAGAACCCCGCGTTCCCCTCAAAAGAAGCACCGCTAAAGCCCGCATCCGCCGCAAACGTAGTGTCGCGGAAGTCAGCGTGCCCTCCAAAAGAAGCCTCGCGGAAGTCAGCATTAGCATTGAATGTCACCCAGCGGAAGACCGCATCACCAGCAAAGCGCGCGTTACTAAAGTCCGCCGTTCCCATGAAAGTTGCGTCGCTAAAACGCGCGTCCTGGTCAAAGACCGCTCGGGTAAAGTTCGCATCGCCCACAAAAGCTACCCCGCTGAAATCCGAGCCGTTGCAGAACCTCGCCGCAGAGAAATCGGCGTTCTCAATAGTCAGACCGTCGAGAGGGTAGAAGACGACAGCCCGGCTGAAATCGAACTCAAAGCCGCTCCACGCGCCGGGGACAACAGTCACCTCGCCCTTCTCATTTTCAGCAAGGGTGCTGCTGCGCTTGCTCATCTCAACGAAGATGCTACGGCGAACATCCTGCTCACCACGGAAAGCCGCCAGATCCGTAGCGAAATCACCCGCATAGTTGGCGGGCGGTGCATCGGATTCAAAAGCTTCTGCCTTGAACGCCCGCGCGAACGGCGAACGCACATAAGCGCAGAGGGCATTGACGATGACCTGCCCCTCCTTCTGCCGCGCCTCAACGCTGAGCTGCTCGTCAGCGAGCCACTCATCCACCAGACCCGCAAGCATGCTGATGGCACTCGCACGAACTGCCGGATTCGGATACGCCAGATGCTCAACTGCCTTGCTGTAACGGGTACGGCGCTCAGCGTGCACCCGCTGGGGGTGTTTCAGCTTTTTCTGGGCGTTCATGCGGTGGAACTCCCCAAGAAAGAGAACACCCAACAGGGTGCCGGTGATGAAGAAAATGAACGGCTGAACCTCAAAATTGGCGATGTCAGTGTCAAAGGTGAAAGGCATAAGACCCGCCGTGACAATGCCCAAGAGCGCGATAGCCCAAACCCAGGTGCGGAAGCTAGACAGCTTCCCCTTGAAGTTGCCGAACTGCGCGGCGAGCGGGAAAAGCAGAATGACGATTGCGCAAGCTATCAGCCAAGCCCACGCGGTGCTGGGTGCGAGATGCATGTGGTTCTCCTGTCATCGTTGAAAGGGGCGGGTCATACTCAGCATAAGGTAAAGCTGCTGGGCTTGGGAGGTTGTGGGTCAAAAGCAAGAACCCCGCCAGCGCTGGATGCACGGGCGGGGTCTGTGCGTGTGTGGGAGCTTCCCCGACGGTGAGAGGGCTAGATTTTACTGTGCAGGCTCACTAACGCGGGTGTACTCCTGCTTCTCTTCGTCCCAGGAATCCGGGTCGTACAGCACCGCACCAACAGGGAGCATGAACGTTCTGTTAAGAAGTTCCGCCTCGCCACAGCTGAAACCGTGCGGGCTCTCCGGGCGTGCCTCGAACAGGTAATCCTGCGGATCCGCCTGCGCCGAGAACCGTGCCCTCTGCAGCCGCCTCTCCAAAGCCTCAAAGGACGGCTCAACGTACGCGAAGCTAGTCTGCCTGAAATCAGCCTTCTGACTGAACGTCGCATCCGCGAAGTAGGCGCCCTCAAAGCTCGCCCCGTTGAAGCTCACCTCCCGCGCGAACGTCGCCTTGTAGAAGCCGACATGCGCCGTGAACGTCGCCTTACTAAAGTCGGCATCCTGCGCGAAGGTCGCGTTACCGAAGTTCGCTCTCTGCGGGAAGTCCATCTCATAGCGCGTCCTCGGAAGCGCAATAAAAGACGCCCGGCTGAACGTGGCGTCGCCGTCGAACCGCGCCCCACCAAAATCCTCGTACTGTGTGAAGGACGCCCCGCTAAAGTCCGCCGCGCTCGCAAAGCGTACGTTGCTGAACATTGCGGACTGCTTGGTGGCTATTCCGGCAAAGCGCGCGACCCCGCCGAACAGCGACTTGGAGAACACCGCCGGACGGTTGAAGACCGACGCGGCGAAGTGTGCCTCATCGTGGAACGTGGAGGCGGTGAATACTGCCTTTCCGTCGAAGGTGATTGCCGCGAAGCTGGCTATGCCTGCGGTGTTCAAGCGTGAGAAGTCGGCATCGGATTTGAAGGTGGATACCGCGAAGTCAGCCGCAGCCGAGAAGACCGCATCTGAGAAGTCGGCTCCGCCGGTGAAGGTTACGGTTGCGAAGCTTGCCGCGTCTGCAAAGTGTGCCCCGCTGAACTCTGCTGCGCCCGCGAAGTGCGCGGCGCTGAACCCCACCCAGTCGTTGAAATTTGCGCTGTTGAAGGATGCGTCAGCCGTGAACTGTGCTGCGGAGAAGCTGATGTCACCGTGGAAGGTTGCGCCGGAAAAATCCGCCGGGCCGTAGAAGGTTGCGGAGGCGAAATCGGCGTTCTGAAAGTGCAGCTGCCGTAGCGGGTAGAAGATGGGTGCGCCGCCAAAGTCGAAGCACAGATCAGCCCACATGGGCGATATTGGCGGCACCGCGTGCTGGCTTTCTTCGCTGTCTGCCTTGTTGCTCTCGGCGATTGCGGCGAGGCGGCGGCTGAACTCCATGAAGACGGTGCGGCGCACCAGCTGCTCTTCGCGGAATGCCTCCTGATCGCGCGTAAAGTCGCCTTCGTATCCTTCGGGGGCCTCGCCTGATTCTAGGACCTGCCGCTTCTGTGCGAGGGGGTAGGGCGTGCGGATGCACCCGGTCAGCGCGTCGATGATGGCCTGGGCTTCTTCGCGGCGTACCTGCTCGGGGAGGGATGCGTCGGTGAGCCATTCGTCTGCGAGGTTCGCGAGCGTGTACGCCCCACTGAGGCGTACGGCGGGCTGCCCGTCAAGGAATTGCTCGAGTGCGTGCGTGTAGCGTTCGCGCCGCCCTGCCTGCTGGTTGTGTGCCGGGGCGTTTTTGCGTTGCCGCAGCGCAGTTAAGAGTTTGTTGAGGTTCATGGCGGTGTTCCCTTCCTGCTCCGGTGCTGGCTTATATCCAGCATAGGGGAGAGCCCCACCCCTGCGCGCTCGCGCTGGGCAAAGAAGAAGCCCCGCCTGTACGAGATGCATAGGCGGAGCTTCTTTTATTGAGCCTTACTTGGAGGGGCTTTTCCTTGATTATCAGACTCTTCTATCGGCTTTGCTGGCTCACTTAGCCCACTGTAATTCCCATCCTTATACTTTGGGGACATCGGGTCGAAAAGTACCGTTCCAAGGGGGATTTCGAACGTCTTACCGAGAAGAGTAGCGGTTCCACAATTGATAGGTTTGCTACCCTGCCTGACTGCGAAATAGTAGTCCTGCGGATTTACCTGTGCAGAGAACAGAGTAGAGCCGACGATATCTGCAAATGTGGGTGCATACTTTTCGAAATATACGCGATTGAAGTCTGTGTTGCTGGTGAACTTCGCGTCCGTAAAGTATGCCTTTTCGGTGAAATACGCACCCCAGAAGTTTGCGTTTCCGGTGAACGTAGAGTTCCTGAAGTTTGCGTTTCCAGTGAACTCCACACCCATGAAGTCTGTGTTGCTGGTGAACTTCGCGAACACGAAGTCTGCGTTTCCGGTGAACTCCGCACCCGCGAAGTGTGCGTTTCCGGTGAACTCCGTGCACTCGAAGTGTGCGTTTCCAAAGTTTGCGTTTCCGGTGAACTCCGCGCCCCTGAAGTCTGCGTCTCTGGTGAACTTCGCATCCCTGAAGTCTGCGTCTCTGGTGAACTCCGCGCCCCTGAAATCTGCGTCTCTGGTGAACTCCGCGCCCCTGAAATCTGCGTCACCGTAGAATCTGGCAGAAGAGAAGATTGCTTTTTCAATGGTGAGGCTGTTCAAGGGGTAGAAAATGGGAGCTCGGCTGAAGTCGAAGTCAAAGCCACTCCACGCTCCTGAAGTAGTGTCAATTATCTTGCCATTATTGTCTTTAGCGAAGGTACTACTGCGCCTGCTCATTTCCTTAAAAATGGCGCGGCGTACGTCCTGCTCTTCGTGAAACTTTGCGTAGTCTGTGGTGATATCTCTAGGCTCTTTATACTCAGTAGAGTCTTTGAACCGCTCGCGTAGAACCTTGAGTCGGGAAGACTTATTTGCACTGAGATTCTTAGAGTCTTGCTTCTTGAGCGTTTCTAGTTCCTTGCGGGCTTCATATTCGTCAATCTTCTTAGCCAGGGGAAAAGAAGAACGAATATGCGCGCAAAGAATATCGATGATATCCTGACATTTTTTCTCATCCTTTTTACAGTTTGGGCTATCTTCCAGCCAAGAATCAGCCATGTTTGCCAGTGTTTTTACTGCGGAGATTCGAGATGCTAAATCTTTTGAGTCTAGCATTTTGCAAGCATTAGTAGTGATTCTCTCTCGCTCAGATCGCTCGTCAATAATATTTGTTACATTCTGAGCGGTATTAATATTATTCTGAATGGATATAGGTGAATTGTTATTTTCCTGAATGGAGGTGGGTGAATTTCCCTGAATGGTGGTGGGGGAATTTTCCTGGATGAATTCAGGGGAAGATTTTGAAACGTTTTTTTGAAGACCAGATTCTTCCTTCTTTTCCTTATTGAAACTTTGCATGAGTTGGGCAAGGCCAGGAATACCAAATATTACGGATAGTAGAATTGCGATTAGTGGCAGTGTTTCCCCTGTAATTTTAAATATGGAAAGTAGTACTGGAATGAGAATTGAGAGTGCAAAAACTATAAAAAGGCAAATTAATTTATGTTTCCTGAATATATTAACTAGCTGCTTGTTGCATATGAGTAGAAGGGCGGCCATGGAAATAATTGCAAATGTGCCGGATATTTTATTTTTATCTTGTGTGGAGTCGATAGTGGTATTTGAATTTCCGGATTTAAAAGCAGTATAGATGTCTACGCATGTATCGATATATGTAATTAGGGAAACGGTGAATGCAATTAGGAATATGATGAGAACTGTCCTGTTCCCAAACTTTGATGGGGGGTTTTCTGGGGGCATGAAGGTCTCCTGTCTACTTTGAGAGGATGTAGTCGTAACCAGCATACGGCAGGCGGGTAGCCTCAATCCACAGGTGAAGGTTAAGGAAATACATGTCGGACAAGCAGAGATGCCCCCTATGCGGTGAGCGATGGAGCTTGCATACAGGTCCTCTATATATAAGAGGAGTGAATCTCAGAAATTTCAGGCGGGTGCTTATAGCTGAGGTACCTGCACGAAGCGCACCTCTAGTAACGCTCTCTAGCAACGCTGCTAGAGGCCTAGCCTCCAGACCTAAAAATCGCCCCGTACACCCTATATAGGGTGCTCCCAGACCATCTTCCAGCACCTCTCGCACCCCAATTTCTCGGTTTTCCACCCCTTTTTTAAAGATTTTTAAAAATTTTTTCGCCCCGAGCGCCCGCCGGTGTCCGCCGTGCGCTGAATCGCCGCGCCGCGCCCTCGCGCCACTCAAAAACCCCGGAATTTCGCGGCAAAACCGCCCATCCGCGTCTCGCCGCCGCCCCGATTTTCCCCGTAAAACACTGCCCCAGAACCCTAAAAAACCCGCCCCTCACACACCTCCGCGAAAAAAAGTTGAGTAAAGTTCGCTCAACCCTATTGACACACCCTCTGAGGGGGTGCATACTTGAGTACATGAGGCTCAAGGAGCCGCGCAGACCACCCCACACGGGGCGGCACGCGCAGCACCGACCGCCTCCAAAACTTTCAAACTAACCCGCCTCGCATTAGAAGAAGCGGGGCACTAACACCTAAGGAGTGAATAAACATATGGCACGTGCAGTAGGCATTGACCTCGGTACCACCAACTCTGTCGTTTCGGTTCTCGAAGGCGGCGACCCCGTAGTTATCGCCAACGCAGAAGGCACCCGCACCACCCCCTCCGTCGTCGCATTCTCCAAGGACGGCGAGGTTCTGGTCGGTAGCGTCGCAAAGCGTCAGGCAGTAACCAACGTCGACCGCACCATCTCCTCCGTCAAGCGCCACATGGGCACCGACTGGACCACCGAGATCGACGGCAAGAAGTACACCCCGCAGGAAATCTCCGCTCGTATCCTCATGAAGCTGAAGGGTGACGCAGAGGCATTCCTGAACGACACCGTCACCGATGCTGTCATCACCGTCCCGGCATACTTCAACGACGCTGAGCGTCAGGCAACCAAGGAAGCCGGCGAGATTGCAGGTCTGAACGTCCTGCGTATCGTCAACGAGCCCACCGCCGCAGCACTCGCATACGGCCTGGACAAGGGTAAGGAAGACGAGCTCATCCTGGTCTTCGACCTCGGTGGCGGTACCTTCGACGTCTCCCTGCTGGAAGTCGGCAAGGACGACGACGGCTTCTCCACCATTCAGGTTCGCGCAACCAGCGGTGACAACCGCCTCGGTGGTGACGACTGGGATCACCGCATCGTTGAGTGGCTGCTCGCACAGGTGAAGGCAAACACCGGCGCTGACCTGTCCAAGGACAAGATTGCTCTGCAGCGTCTGCAGGAGGCAGCTGAGCAGGCTAAGAAGGAACTGTCCAGCGCAACCAGCACCAACATCTCCCTGCAGTATCTGTCCGTCACCCCCGAGGGCCCCATCCACCTGGATGAGAAGCTGACCCGCGCAAAGTTCGAGGAACTGACCCGCGACCTGCTCGAGCGCACCAAGAAGCCCGTACTCGACGTAATCAAGGAAGCTGGCGTGTCCATCTCCGAGATTTCCGAGGTCGTTCTGGTCGGTGGCTCCACCCGTATGCCCGCTGTTGCTGAGCTCGTCAAGGAGCTCACTGGTCGCGAGCCCAACAAGGGCGTGAACCCCGACGAGGTTGTGGCAATGGGTGCAGCACTGCAGGCAGGCGTTCTGAAGGGCGACCGTAAGGACGTTCTGCTGATTGACGTCACCCCCCTCTCCCTCGGTATCGAGACCAAGGGCGGCGTGATGACCAAGCTGATCGAGCGCAACACCGCAATCCCGACCAAGCGTTCCGAGACCTTCACCACCGCAGAGGACAACCAGCCCTCCGTGACCATTCAGGTCTTCCAGGGTGAGCGTGAGTTCACTCGCGACAACAAGAACCTGGGTACCTTCGAGCTGACCGGCATCGCCCCCGCACCCCGTGGCGTGCCGCAGATTGAGGTTACCTTCGACATTGACGCAAACGGCATCGTCCACGTCTCCGCAAAGGACAAGGGCACCGGCGTTGAGCAGTCCATGACCATCACCGGCGGCACCTCCCTCTCCAAGGACGACATCGACCGCATGGTCAAGGACGCAGAGGCACACGCTGAGCAGGATAAGGCACGCCGCGAGGCTGCTGACACCCGCAACGCAGCCGAGTCCGTCGCATACTCCGTCGAGAAGCTCCTGAAGGAGAACGGCGACAAGCTGCCCGAGGACGTCAAGACCGAGGTTCAGGGCGATGTCGACGAGCTGAAGAAGGCACTCGAGGGCGACGACGACGCAGCAGTGAAGTCCGCATTCGAGAAGCTGCAGGCATCCCAGTCCAAGCTGGGCGAGGCACTCTACGCAGCAGCACAGGCTGAGGCATCCGAGTCCAAGCCCGCCGCTGATGAGGACGTTGTCGACGCCGAGGTTATCGACGAAGACGAGAAGAAGTAATCATGGCTGAGCAGGAAAACACCACCCCCGACCCGCTGGAGGAGGCATTCAACGCCCCCGCAGCGGAAGGCCACCCCGAAGCTGAATCGGTCGAAACCACCGAAGAAGCTGCGGAAGCCGTCGAGGCTGAGCTCCAGGACGCTGTAGAAGCAGAATCTGCGGATGCGGCACTCGCCGCAGAGCGCCTGGACTCCCTGCTTCGCCTGCAGGCTGAGTTCACCAACTACAAGAACCGCACCGCTCGCGAAAAGGAGCAGCTGCGACTCTTCGTCATCAGTGACCTGGTCGGCGCACTGCTGCCGGTGTTCGATGATATCGACGCCGCACGCAAGCACGGCGACCTGCAGGACGGCCCCTTCGCCTCCATCGCTACCAAGCTCGAAGAGCTGCTCGGCAAGCAGGGTGTGGAGCGTTTCGGTGAAGTAGGCGACGCCTTCGACCCGAACATCCACGAAGCTGTTCTGCAGCAGCCCACCGACGAGGTAGCTGAGGACCACATCTCCATGGTCCTGCGATACGGCTACCGCGTGAACGACCGCGTGGTTCGTACCGCTCAGGTGGCTGTGGCTGTCGCACCGTAAGGTGGTCGGCTCAGCAATGGCTGAATAACTAACGACGGGCGGGTGCTCTCCCTGATGGGGGAGTGCCCGCCCTGTTGTTTGCCTGGGCTGCTGGCTTGGACTGTTCGCCCGGTGCGCCTGTTCTGCCGGGGTTGTTATACCCGGTGTGTTGGCGCGGGTTTTGGCGAGCTGTGGTGGCGGTTAAAGGCTTGTAGGGGCGCTATTTTTTGGGCTCAGCCCTTTCAAAATTGAGTCAAGTAGACTAAACTTTTATATAGAGTATTAAGACAAGCACGCGGTGCCCCTGCAAGCCGTCCCGTAACCGAGGAGGGCGGCGCATCACCGCAGAAGGAGAAACACAACATGGCAAGTGAAAACTGGCTAACCGACGACTTCTATAAGGCACTGGGTGTCAGCGAAGACGCAAGCGAAAGCGACATCAAGAAGGCATACCGCAAGCTCTCCCGCAAGTACCACCCGGACCTGAACCCCGGCGACGCCGCAGCAGAGAAGAAGTTCAAGGAAATCTCGGAAGCATACGACGTGCTCTCCGATAAGAAGCAGCGCGAAGAGTACGACCAGATTCGCCGCTACGGCGCATCTGGCATGGGCGGCTTCGGCGGAGGCGGTTTCGGCGGTGGCAGCTACACCGGCTACCCCGGCGCGGACGCATTCGGCGGCTTCAGCAACGGCGGCGCAGGCATCAACATTGACGACCTGCTCGGCGGCCTCTTCGGTGGTAGCGCCGGTGGCTCCCGACGCTCCGCAGGCTTCACCAGCGCCGACTTCGGCGGCATGGGTGGCGGCGGTTTCGGCGGCGCACAGCACGCAGCCCCCGAAGAAAGCACCACCAGCACCCGCATCAGCCTCGCCCAGGCATACACCGGCGCAACCGTGACCGTGTTCCTGCCGGACGGCTCCCACACCGAGGCGCGCATCCCCGCAGGCATTAAGGACGGCCAGAAGGTCCGCCTGCGCGGCAAGGGCCTGCGCGGCGGCGACCTGAAGGTCACCGTGCGCGTCTCCGATGACTCCGTGTACTCTCGCGAGGGAAACAACCTGATTCTGCGCGCACCCGTCACCCTCGCCGAGGCCGTCGACGGCGCAGTGATTGAGGTGCCCCTGCCGGACGCATCCACCGTGAAGCTGCGCCTGGCACCCGGCCAGGTCGGCCGCCGACTGCGCGCTAAGGGCCGCGGCTTCAAGGCTAAGGGCGGCGACGGCGACCTGCTGGTCATCCCGGAGATTGTTCTGCCCACCGAGCTGAGTGCAGAGGCGCAGGAAGCATTCGATAAGTTCGTAAAACTGGCACCGCAGGAGAACCCGCGTAAGGATCTGTTGAAGAAGGCGAAGTAAACCATGGCATCTCGAGAATCATCATCTAAGTCCCGTAGCGGCAAGCCGTTGCACAGCGTGGACCTGCCGGTTTTCGTGATTTCTGTGGCGGCTGAGCTGGCGGGCATGCACCCGCAGACCCTGCGCCAGTACGACCGCATCGGCCTGGTCCAGCCTTCGCGTGCGCCCGGTAAGGCGCGCCGCTATTCGCAGCGTGACGTGAACCGTCTGCAGCAGATTCAGCAGCTTTCGCAGGAGGGCGTCTCCCTGGAGGGTATTCGCCGCATTATTGAGCTGGAGTCCCTCGTGGAGGAGCAGCAGGAGCAGATTGCGGCGCTGCAGCGTCAGGTTGAGGATGCGAAGGTGAAACTGGGCATGGTGGAGCGCGTGTTCGCAGCCGGTACCAGTGGCGATGTGGTGCATATTGCCCGCGGTACCCGCCCGGCGCCTCGTCAGCGTTCTTCGGCGGTGGTGCTGTACCGTCAGCGTCACCAGTCGGCTACGGCGGATGATGCGAAGCCGCAGCGCTAAACCGGTTAAACCCGCTACACTGGGATAAACGGTTCGGCTGTTCTAGCTCGCTTCTAGTTCATTTGAGCTGGTCAGCCGCCCATATAGACTTGTGCGTCTTAGCGCCGCGCGAGCGAGGTAGGGTAGACCCCCGCCCGCATGCACTCAGACCCACACACAAGGAGGTGAGGCTCCCCGAATGATCGGGGAGCCTCACCTGCTTTAACGTATGCACTTTGCGCGGTGGCGGGAAATCACCTGGCGGTAACTCTCGCTAACGCTGACCCGCTTACTTGCGGCGGTAGGTCAGATCATGCGCGCGGCGGCCCGCCTCCTGAGCCTTACGCTCAAAGCTGGTGAGAGTACGGCCCTCCCAACGCGGAGCCCAACCACCCAGCGGATCCTCCTCGGTCGCACCGGCGCCCGGGTTCACGTTCTCAAAGTCGGGGTGCGCCTCCAGAACCTCACGCATGACCAGGGCGTACTCCTCCCAGTCAGTCGCCAGACGCCAAATGCCGCCGGGCTTGAGCACGCGCGCAACCTTATCAGCGAACGCCGGGGACACCAGGCGGCGCTTGTGGTGGCGGGACTTGTGCCAGGGGTCCGGGAAGAACACCCACAGCTCGTCCACGGAGTTCTCCTCAAGCATGTTGTCGAGCAGCTCGGGCGCGTTCGCCTGAGCTACACGCACGTTCTCCACGCCGGCGTTGCCCATCTTCAGCAGCAGGTCCGCGATGCCGGGGGTGTACACCTCAACGGCGAGGAAGTTCGCCTCGGGCACCTCAGCTGCGCGGTGCACGATTGCCTCGCCCAGACCGGAACCGATCTCGACGACCTGGTACGCCTCACGGCCATAAATCTTATCCGGGTCGAAGGTCGCCTCAGGCGCGACGGAGGTGTCGGTGCGCAGGCGCGGAATGTCCAGCACGTGGGTGGGGGAATAGGTGTCCCACGCCTTCTGACGGCGCGCGGTGAGGCGGTCGCCGCGGCGGACGAAGGAGTAGGGCTGGCGGAAGAATTCCTCGGGAACCGGCTTCTTGGCCTTTTCTTCGGTGGATTCGGGTGCCTGGCTAGGCTGCGTGTTCTCAGTAGACATACCTAAAAGAATAGCGTAGCGCCGCTATACCGTGCGGTTTCGCGGCGTGCGGGGCTGGCGTGACGCTGAACTAGCCGGGCGTGAGACTGAACTAGCCGGGAGCATGCCGGTCTGAGAAACGCAGAAATTCAGCACGCATACAAAAGTGCGGCGGGAACGAATACTGTTCCCGCCGCACTTTCGTGAGGTTGTTGAGTGAGTTTAGTTTGTGGGGCTTACTTCTTGGAGCCCAGCAGTGCCAGGCCTGCGCCGAGCAGCACGATGTTGTTTGCGAGCTGCTGGCCGTCCTGGGTGGGGCGGAAGGTTGCGTCGTGCATGTCCGGGTTGCGGAAGTACATGGTCATCAGGTTTGCCGCGAATGCGGTCAGGCCTGCGCCCGCCAGGCGGGAGGGGACGAAGGGGGTCAGCAGGGTTGCGCCGAGTGCGGTCTCTGCGCCGGAGATGAGCTTACCGAAGGTTGCTGCGTCCAGCTTGGAGACTGCGGGAACACCGGTTGCCGCCATCTGCTGCAGGAAGGCGTAGGTGCCTTCGTCTGCCTTGAGCTTCTTGACGCCTGCGTCGAGGATGAGTGCGCCGGCGGTGAGTCGCAGTGCTGCGTTGGAGAACTTGCTCATGATGTTGTCCTTCTGTTCTGTAGTTGGTTGGTTAGGTTTTTGTTGAACGGTTTCTACTCTAGACCCGGTTTCTCGCCGTGTAAAGTTTTACACGTAAAGTTTCTAAATATTTTTTGAAAACCCGGCAGAAGCCTGCAGAGAAGGGGTGTGATCTAAGGGTGATACGGGGCGTGTTTCGGGTGAAGGCTGAGGGATGCCACAGGCTCGTCCCGTCTCAATCGCCCCGTCTCAAAAATCTGGTGATGTTGTATTCCTTGTACTTGTGTGGGTATGAGGGGGTAAAATTTGAAATTATGCATTCTCTGCATAACCTTTTATCGGCGATGCAAGAAATCGGAAGCCCCGCGAAATCGGAGCCCACAAGCCCAAGCGCACCGCGCCGGCTCGGGAAGCGCGGGAACCGCCTCCTGGCGCGCCGTTCAGGATTATGTATGAATACCAGCCACCCGGACTCGCCCCCGAGTGAATTTTAGGGCGAATCGACGCAGGAAAGAGGAATACGTGACACAGCAGCCAACGCCGCATAACTCCGTCACCGGCCTAGACTCCGAAGCAGAGCACTCCAAGCTCCAGCGCGGACTAAGCTACCGACACATCCAGCTGATCGCTATTGGCGGCGCCATCGGCACCGGCCTTTTCCTCGGCTCGGCAAAGACCATCGCCTTGACCGGCCCCTCCATCGTCTTTGTGTATGCGATTATCGGGAGCGTTATCTACTTTGTTCTGCGCGCCATGGGCGAGATTCTGCTCTCCAACCCCAAGTACAAGTCCTTCACCGACTTCATTACCGACATCCTCGGTCTGCGCGCCGGCTTCTTCGTCGGCTGGTCGTACTGGTTCTTCTGGGTCGTCACAGGTATCGCGGACGTCATTGCTATTACCGGCTACATCAAATACTGGTGGCCGGAAATCCCAGCCTTCATCCCGGCGCTGACCGTTATCGTGGCTCTGCTGCTACTGAACCTGCCCTCGGTGAAGAACTTCGGTGAAATCGAGTTCTGGTTCGCCGTCATTAAAATCGTCGCTATTGTCGCCCTCATTATTGTTGGTGCGCTCATGGTTGCCTTTAGCTTCACTGCGCCCGACGGTACCGTCGCCTCCGTGACAAACCTCTGGGATCGCCCCGGCCCTTCCGGTAGCGGTATCTTTACCCAGGGCCTGACGGGCTTCCTGGGTGCCTTCCAGATTGCGCTCTTCGCCTTCGTGGGTGCTGAGCTGGTCGGTACCGCCGTGGCGGAAACCGAACACCCTGAACGCACCCTGCCCAAGGCAATTAACGCGGTACCCTTCCGCATTGGCCTCTTCTACGCGCTGCCGCTGCTGACCATCCTCGCCGTCACCCCCTGGGACAAGTTGGATAAGTCCATGAGCCCCTTCGTGGGCATGTTCTCCCTGGCTGGCATTGCTGTTGCCGCCTCCCTGGTGAACTTTGTGGTGCTGACCTCCGCGGCGTCCTCGGCGAACTCCGGTATTTTCTCGACCTCCCGCATGGTCTACGGTCTGGCGCATGACGGTGCCGCCCCCTCCGCACTGGGTAAGCTCACCAAGAACGGTGTGCCCGCCAACGCCCTGTACCTGACCACCGTGATGCTGCTGTTTAGTCTGGTCATGTTGTATGCCGGTAGCGGCATCATGGAGGCGTTCACCGTGGTGACCTCCGTGGCGTCGATGATGGGTATCTTCACCTGGAGCATGATCCTGATTGCGTACCTGGTGTACCGCAAGAAGTTCCCGGAGCGCCACGAGGCGTCCGCGTACAAGATGCCCTGGGGTATTGGCATGAGCTGGTTTGGTCTGGTCTTCTTCGCCGTCATGGTCTACGCCCTGAGCCTGTACCCGGACACCGCAATCGGCCTGGCGCTGACCCCCATCTGGTTTATCGCTCTGGCTATTGGCTACGAGATTCTGACCCGCCGCCACGCGGCGAAGCGTGCTCGTGCGCTGGCTGTTGAAAACGCTGCTGACAAGGCTGGTCAGAAGTAGTTTCTGTTCTTTCTGTGGCGCTCCGGTAGTGCTGTGTGTAAGCCCCGTTTCTGCATTCTTTTAGGATGCGGAGGCGGGGCTTACGCGTGCCCTCGTGCCTGCCTGTTTACGTTCCGGACGGCATTTTTTACGTCGCTTGATATGACGTAAATAATAGAAACAGGTCACATTTTTGCTGTAAATCCTGTTTTCTTGCACTTAACACCTGTAGAATAACTATCCAAGTAGCTGTGAGAGCTCTCAGAAAAACTCCGCGTCAATCGATAGCGTGACACTTCCGAATGCCGCGCGGTATTTGATAGAGACCCAGCCTCGCCCCGAAATCCGGGGACGCCCCGCAAGCTAATGGCCGCATATTCATACAGTGACCGTGCCTGCTGCGATCTAGCGATTCTTATTCCAGTAACGGCACATGCGGTACGGGGTACAACCGCTGAAAAGAGGACGTCGTGACTGAACAGAACAACGTCAGCCTGAATCCTAAAGCTCCCGAACAGGGAGAGCGACTGCACCGCGGTCTGAGCAACCGCCACATCCAGCTCATCGCCATCGGCGGAGCCATCGGCACCGGCCTGTTCATGGGCTCCGGCCGCGCCATCTCCATGGCGGGTCCCTCAGTTATTTTCGTGTACATGCTCATCGGCGCCGTCATCTTCCTGGTACTGCGAGCTATGGGCGAGATTCTGCTCTCCAACCTGAGGTACAAGTCCTTCTCTGACTTCACCACCGACCTTGTCGGCCCCATGGCGGGCTTCTTCCTCGGCTGGTCCTACTGGTTCATGTGGGTGGTCACAGCCGTCGCGGATATCATCGCAATCGTCGGCTACCTGCACATGTGGTGGCCCGACCTGCAACCATGGATCCCGGCGCTCGCCGTCATCGGCGTTCTGCTGACCCTGAACCTGGTCTCCGTGAAGAACTTCGGCGAAATCGAATTCTGGTTCTCCATGATTAAGATCGTCGCCATCGTCGCCCTGATTATCGTTGGCGGCGGCATGATCGCCGTCGGCTTCACCTCGCCCAGTGGCGCGCAGGCATCCGTCGCAAACCTCTGGAATGACGGCGGAATGTTCCCCAACCACTTCATTGGCTTCCTCGGCGCGTTCCAGATTGCCGTCTTCGCGTTCATGGGCTCAGAGCTCGTCGGTACCACCGCAGCAGAAACCCAGGACCCCGAAAAGACCCTGCCCAAGGCAATTAACGCTGTACCGGTACGTATTATGGTCTTCTACGTGGGCGCGCTCGCTGTCATCCTGATGGTCACCCCCTGGCGCCTGGTCAGCCCCGATAAGAGCCCCTTCGTCGCCATGTTCACTCTGGCGGGCCTGGGCATCGCCGCGCACATCATCAACTTCGTGGTGATTACCAGCGCAACCTCCTCGGCGAACTCCGGTATCTTCTCTACCTCGCGTATGGCATTCGGCCTGGCGCGCGAGCGCAGCGCACCGCAGTTCCTGGGCAAGATCTCTAAGAACGGCGTGCCTCGTAACGCGCTGTTCCTTTCCGCCGTGATGCTGCTGTCCTCGATTGTGCTGCTCTACGCGGGTGACTCGATCTCTCGCGCGTTCAACCTGGTCACCACCGTGGCTGCGGTGCTCGTGATTTTTGCGTGGGCCATGATTATGGTCAGCTACCTGATGTACCGCAAGAAGTTCCCTTCGCGCCACAAGAAGTCGAAGTTCCGTCTGCCCGGCGGCCGTTTCTCTGCGTGGCTGTCGCTGGCGTTCTTCGCTTTCACCATTGGTGTGCTGACCATGAACGAGGAAACCCTCATGGGTCTGCTCGCGATGCCCGTCTGGTTCGTGATTCTGGGTATCGGCTGGGTCTTCAAGCGCCGCGCTGATGCCCGCCGCCACGAAGCAATCTCGACCCGCACCGCGCAGATTGCGATTGTGGAGGCGTCCGAGATTTTCTCGGCACGCTAAGCCACGCCGGCTATCTCGGTACCGGCTATCAGCGCATGCGTAAAGCCCGCGTCACCTGCTCCTCTCAGGGAGCGGGGGACGCGGGCTTTCGCTGTCTCCAGGGATGAACTCGAGAGGCTCGCGGGAGTGCGCGCTTAGAGGGGCGCCGCCTCAGCCTCTTCGGCAAGCGGGTCGTCGTCATCATCGGTGCGGTAGAAATCCCAGCGTTCACAACCGCAACCGGAACGCATCGCCTCAATGACGGCGGCAGCTGCCTCCAGCGGGTCGAGCGCGTGCAGATTCCACAGCGCATGCACCGGTACCGGGTGCCTCCAGCCGTGCTCCTGCAGGAACTCCGGGTCGAAGGCGGGCAGCGCCTCGACGGTGGGTTCAAGCTCGCAGAGGAAACCGGTGGGGGAGCGGAAAACCGTCACCACGGGGGTCGGGTCGGCATCTTCCAGGCAGGCTCCGTCGAAGAAGTAGTAGGTGCTCAGACGGCGGTTCCAGGCAAGCTGCGCGAGGCGTTCGCCGAAGACTTCCACCGTCTGCTCCCACTGGGTGCGGTGGTACGCCGCCAGGTTGGTGTGGGCGGTCTGCACCACGCCGATGCCCTGCTCGGTGAGTTCGCGGGCGCTCAGACGCGCGGGCTCTGCCGGTTCCGCCGGTTCTGCGGGAGCGCCCGCAGGGGATGCGTCCGGGGTATCCAACTCTGCTAGTTCTGCTTCGGGGAGCTCAGCGTTAGTCAGCTCAGCGTCAGCGTTAGTTAGCTCAGCATCGAGGAGCTCAAGCTCCTCAGCCTCGCTCGCCTCGGCCTCGTTCGACTCAGCGGCAGCTGCGTTTGCTTCGTTCTTCGTCCACAGGCGCAGCTCGCGGGCAATCTGCGTGCGTCCGCGATGCAGAGTCGTCTGCCAGGAGCCGAACTTGGCGCGTACCGCACCCAGCGGCGGCACCTCACCAATCAGAGTGGGAATGGTCGACCAGTAGCCGTAGTTCAGCGCCGTCGGCTCGCGGTCGTAGCGGGCGCAATAGCTCAAAAACAGGCTCAGAGTCTTCGGCGCAAAATCCTCGGGTACCGCCGCGGCGTCGATATACCACTCGTTTTCGAGCGCCTCCGCCGGGTAGATGCCGGTGCGGAGCATGCCCAGGGACCAGTCGCCGTCGCCGAGGTAATCGTTGACCGTCTGTGCGGGGGCAGGCCACGCCGATTCGCCCTCCATACTGGCGGCAAGCAGGGTGTACAGGCTACCGCCCTCGGTGCCGATTTCTTTCACGCCGCGCAGTCGGATGTCCTCGAGGGTCTGCGCGTAGGCTTCTTCCTCCAGCTGGGAGTAGGGGTGTGCGGCAAGGTACTTGAGCGTAGCGCCGATCTTCGCCAGAACGTGCGCAATGTCTTCATTGCTGAAGTGGCGTGCCTCCAGCGCGGGCGGCAGGTCGTGAATAATATCGCAATCAAGAATCAGCGCCGCGTACTCGGGCTCCGGAGGCAGATCGTAGGCTTCCGCGAAAACGTACCAGAGGCCGCATGCGAGCACCGTGTAGCTCGGGGCGTCTGCCGTGACCGGGCCAAACTGCC
Source organism: Rothia sp. HMSC061C12 (assembly GCF_001815755.1). NCBI lineage: Bacteria > Bacillati > Actinomycetota > Actinomycetes > Micrococcales > Micrococcaceae > Rothia > Rothia sp. HMSC061C12. The sequence continues at coordinate 179,636 of NZ_KV821872.1, read as the reverse complement.
AGATGCCGGAGTCCAGCGCATAGTTCAGGTGCTTCTTGTTGATGTGCGGGTACAGAAAATTGAGGCGGCGGAGAACCTGGGTAGGGGTGAACCCCAGCGCGGCGAGTTCGGCGATGAGTTCCGCGTACTCGTCGTGAAAATCTAAGTAGCCCTCCGGCGCGTTTGATAGCGCGGCTTGTTCGCGCATGGGTCCCTCTTTCATCTGCGGGATGTGGCGGCACCATGTCGTACCGTGCTGCCGAAAACCCTGAACGTGTGCACGCAGATAAGGGTGTTTGCGTGGTGTGAGTCCAGCTCTTATCTGCACGAATAAGAGATATTTTTTCAAAAAAATATGCTCTTTTATCTAAATTTATCGCTGAAACTAAGTACTATTCAAATACGTGAACCCCTAACACGGTTTCTTACGAAAAGATGACAACGTTTAGCGCACCCACAGGGTAAAACGTGCACAAAGGGGCGTATTCTGCACCAGAAGATACGGTGGAAAAATACGCTTACCCGCACCCGCACAGGCGAGCAAAATACGCCCCGCGCTGACTCTTATCCCAGCATTACCGGCCAACCCATGAGCCGCGGCGAAATATGCGAAACTGGAAAGATGAGCGAACACCCCCTCCCGAGCAGCATCCGCCCGCGCGCGGATCGAACTGCACACCCCGCGCCCAGCAGTGCCGCCGGCAACGAACCCAGCAGCGCCGCACACCGCGAAAAACACGAAACCGGCGGCAAGACTGAGCAGCCTGCCGAGCACCTCAATAACGCGCTCGCCGTAGAAACCGGCATCGCGCCGCACCGCATCCGCGCAGCCGTGGCGCTGCTCGACGCCGACAACTCCGTACCCTTCATCGCCCGCTACCGCAAAGAAGCAACGGGCGCACTCACCGACACCCAGCTGCGCACCATCCAGTCGCGCCTGGGCCAGCTCCGCGCCCTCGAAGAGCGCCGCAACCGCGTGCTCGAAGCGCTCACCGAACGCGCCGACGAAGGCCTCATTGACCCGCTCACCCTGCTGCAGCTGCGTTCCTCGCTCATGAACGCCGCCACTATCGCAGACGTGAACGCCATCTACGCCCCGTACCGCAGCGAGCGCGTGACCCGTGCCCAGATGGCGCGTGCCGCCGGGCTTGATTCCCTCGTCGAAGACCTGCTGGAGGTGCCCCTCGCCGAGGCACACGCCATCGCCGCCGCATACATTACCGACGGCACCGAAGACAATGGGGACGACGAGGGCGACGAGGACGAGAGTATTGAGGTTGCAGAGGCGGATGAAGCCCTGCAGATTCACAGTGCCGAAGAGGCCCTTGACGGTGCCCGCGCAATCCTGGTTGACCGCGCCCTCACCGACCCGGTGCTGAGTGAAAAGCTCCTCAAGCGCCTGCGTGAAGGCGGCGTGATCGAGTCTCGCGTGATTGCCGGTCAGGAAAGCATTGGCGCGAAGTTCTCCGACTATTTCGCTTTCTCGGACCGTATTCGTTCCATTCCGCCGCACCGCGTGCTGGCGCTGCACCGCGCCAAGGATGCCGGCGTGGTGCGCCTCAAGGTGGATGTGGCACCCGCCCCCGTGGCGCTCAGCCGCCTGCGCGGTGCCGCCCGCGCTGAAGCTGAGGCTGCCGCCGAAAATTACGAGAACGTCCGTTCTGCATACGAGCGTGAAGTTGCCGCTGCGCTACGCATCCCCGTGCAGGTGCTCAACACCGTCGACGACGAAGACCGCATACTCGGCTGGCTCGCCGCCACCGTGCGCACCGCATGGCGCAGCCACCTGCGCCCGCGCCTTGCCGAACGCATCCGCCACCAGCTACTCGACGCCGCCGCACAGCACGCGACCGAGGTGTTCGCCTCCAACCTACGCGATATTCTGCTCGCCGCACCCGCCGGACACAAGACCACCCTCGGCCTGGACCCGGGCCTGCGCCACGGCGTGAAATACGCCGTGGTCGACGGTACCGGTGAGCCGCTGCGCGTGGGCACCGTCTACCCGCACGCCCCGCGCAATCAGTGGGAGGAGGCGTTGCGCGAGCTCGCCGCCGCCTGCCGCGAGCACAGCGTGGAACTCATCGCCATTGGCAACGGCACCGCAAGCCGCGAAACCGACAAGCTCGCCAGCGAACTGATCCGCACCCTGCGCGAGGAAGGCGCAGAAGCACCCCAGAAGGTGACCGTCTCGGAAGCGGGCGCCTCCGTCTACTCCGCCTCCGTCCTCGCCGCCGCCGAGCTGCCCGACTACGACGTGACCGTACGCGGCGCCGTCTCCATTGCCCGCCGCCTGCAGGACCCGCTCGCCGAGCTCGTCAAAATCGACCCGCAGTCCATCGGCGTGGGCCAGTATCAGCACGACGTGCCGCCCGCAGCCCTGCGCCGCGCCCTCAACGACACCGTCGAAGACTGCGTGAACGCCGTGGGCGTGAACCTCAACAGCGCCTCCGTGCAGCTGCTTGCACACGTGGCGGGCGTGGGTACCGCAACCGCCGAACGCATCGTCGCCTACCGCACCGAACACGGCGCCTTCGCGAACCGTCGGCAGCTGCTGAACGTGCCGCGACTGGGGGCGAAAACCTTCCGCCAGGCGGCAGGATTTATTCGCATCCGCGGCGGTGAAGAGCCGCTGGACGCCTCCGCCGTGCACCCGGAAGCCTACCCGCTCGCGCGCCGCATTATTGCCGACGCGCAGGCGCGCAACGGCGCCCACTGGGTTGCCGGCGCCCTGGGTACCTCGGATGGAACCGACCCGCTCGCCGGGCTGAACCCCGCCGACTACGTGCAGGACAGCCACGAGCAGGACGGCCACATGCCGGAGAGTGCGGAAGGCACCGCCGGCGTGTACACGGTCGAGGACATCTTCGCCGAGCTGCGCCGCCCCGGCCTGGACCCGCGCGGTAGCTTCCGCACCGCCCGCTTCTCCGAGTCCGTCTCGCACTTCGAGGACGTGCGCCCCGGCATGGTGCTCGAGGGTACCGTCTCGAACGTGGCGGCATTCGGCGCGTTCGTGGATATTGGCGTGCACCAGGACGGCCTCGTGCACATCTCGCAGATGAGCCGCGGCTACGTGGCGAACCCGCACGATATTGTGCGCAGCGGCGACATCGTGCAGGTTCGCGTGGTGGAGGTCGACCCGGTGCGCCGCCGCATCTCCCTCTCCCTGCTGGTAGAGGACGAGAACTAGTGGGGGAGAACGGGAGCGGTCGCTGACCTGTTGAGCAATCCAAGAATGAGCGTTCGCTAAAACTCAAGCTCGAGAACACAATAAAGCCCCGACAAGCACTATCTTTGCCTGTCGGGGCTTTATGTAGGTTCGATTCGAGCTCTACGCCCGAGCTATACCTTAGAAGTCGATATTCGCCGGGTCAGCGCCAATACGACCCTCGGGGGTAGAAAGCGCATCCACAGCCGCGATGTCCTCAGCGGTCAGCTTCACGTTCACCGACGCCAGGTTCTCCTCAATGCGGGAGGGGGTCACAGACTTCGGGATAGCCACGGTGCCCTTAGCCAGGTGCCACGCCAGCACGACCTGCGCGGGGGTTGCGCCGTGGCGCTCCGCGATCTCAGCCAGTACGGGGTTCTGCAGCAGGTCGCTACCGTTGCCCAGCGGGCTCCATGCCTGAGTCGCGATGCCGTACTCGGCGTGAACGGCGCGCAGCGCCTCCTGCGAGAAGTAGGGGTGCAGCTCAATCTGGTGGATGACCGGAACTACGCCGGTCTCCTCGATAATCTCGCGCAGCTGCTCCTCGGGGAAGTTCGAAACACCAATCGAACGAACCTTACCCTGCTTCTGCAATTCAATCAGCGCACGCCAGGAATCCAGGTACAGGCCCTGCTGCGGCTTAGCCCAGTGAATCAGGTACAGGTCAACGTAGTCGGTGCCCAGCTTCTCCAAGGACGCCTCGAACGCCTCAAAAGCGCTCTCGTAGCCCTGGTCGGAGTTCCACAGCTTGGTGGTGAGGAAGATATCCTCACGAGCCACGTTGGAGTTAGCGATAGCGCGGCCCACGCCCGCCTCGTTGCCGTAAATAGCGGCGGTGTCGATGTGGCGGTAGCCGGTCTCCAGGGCGGTGCCCACAACCTTCTCGGCGACCTCGTCCTCAACCTGCCACACGCCGTAGCCCAGCTGCGGAATGGATCGGCCGTCGTTGAACTTTACGTTGGGTACGTTGTAGCTCATGATGCTCCTTTGGAATCTATGGGGAGGCGGCGCCTCCGTAAGCAGTCCTTCAAGGCTACGCCTCAGAGCCCCACGTTGAGAAGGGCCACGGCAGAATCAGGTATGAATCTAGCCCGAGGCGTAACCAAATGGCGAAAAATGACCGGCGTCAGACATATCAGCAGACTCGAGGGCTGCCGCTCAGATTGGAGGGCGGCTACCGCTCAGGCTGAAGGGCGGCTACCGCTCGACAGCCGGCGCAAAGAGCTCGCGCACATCCTCAGCCGTCACCGCCGCGGAGGCGAACTCGCCCTCACCGACCACCGCATCGAAGAGCGCCGCCTTCGACTCCTTGAGCTGCATGACCTTCTCCTCAATCGTGCCCTCGGCAACCAGGCGGTAGACGTGCACCTCCTTGTCCTGGCCGATGCGGTGAATACGGTCCACCGCCTGCTGCTCGGCGGCGGGGTTCCACCACGGATCCATGATGAACACGTGATCCGCCTCGGTCAGGTTCAGACCGAAACCGCCAGCCTTGAGCGAAATGAGGAACACCGGCTCCTGACCGCTCGTGAACGCCTCAATAACCTCGGCGCGGTTGCGGGTCGAACCGTCCAGGTATAGGTGGCCGATGCCCTCCTCCGCCAGGCGCGCCGAAATGCTCTTGAGATAGCCGGTGAACTGGCTGAACACCAGCACGCGGTGGCCCTTCTCGAGCAGGTCGGGCAGCTGCTGAACCAGGTAGTCACGCTTGACCGACGACACCCCGGCGTAGGCTTCCGGATCAATCAGCGCGGCATCAAGCGCCAGACGGCGCAGCAGGGTCAGCGACTGGAAGATCGTGAACCGGTTCTTGTCCATATCCTCCAGCAGACCCAGCACCTTCTGGCGTTCACGCTGCAGGTGCGTGTCATAGATGCGGCGGTGACCGGGAGCCAGCGGCAGGTTCACGCGCGTATCGTTCTTCGCCGGAAGCTCTGCCGCCACCAGCTCCTTGGTGCGGCGCAGCATGAGCGGGCGGATGCGCCGGCGCAGACGAGCAGCCGTCGCCGCGGCGTGCGCCGGGTCCTCACCGGACTCCGCCGGGCGAGCGTACAGGTCACGGAACGCACGGGCGGAGGGGAACAGTCCGTCCGCCACAATTGCTAGCAGCGCCCACAGTTCCATGAGGTTGTTCTCAATGGGCGTGCCGGTCATCGCAATCTTGGTGCGGGCGGGCATTGCGCGGGCGATGGACCAGGCGCGGGTGCCGGTGTTTTTGACGAATTGCGCCTCGTCCAGCAGGAGCGCACCCCAGCCTTCGGGGGCGGACTGCTCGCCCGTGAATTCGTCAACGGTACGGCCTAACGTGCGGGCGTAGCCGGTGTAGGCCTCCTCGTCCATGCGCAGCAGCGTGTAGCTGGTCAGCACCAGGTGCGCCCCGGCGATGCGCTCGGCAAGTGGGGTCTTACCGGCGGTGGTTTCGGTGATGGTCACGATCTTCGCCTCGGGCAGGAAGCGTTCCGCCTCCGCCGCCCAGTTGGTGATGACGGAGGTCGGGGCAACCACGAGGAAGGGCGCGAACGGCTCGACGCTCTCACCGCGCTCGGCGGCACGTTCGGAGGCGGCACGGTGCTCCTCGATGGCGTGGGCGAGCAGGGCGAGAGCCTGCACGGTCTTACCCAGACCCATATCATCGGCGAGAATACCGCCCAGACGCTGCTCATACAGGAAGGACAGCCACTGGAAACCCTCCACCTGGTAGGGGCGTAGGGTCGCCTGCAGACCGGTGGGTACCGGGCGCTGAGCGATAACCCGACGGGAAGTCTTTTGGGGCCCGGGGGAATCCTGAGTGCCCTTGTCAGAGGTCTTTTCAGAGTCCTTTTCGGCGCTTTCCTCGGCATCCTCCAGGCCCTCAACCAGCTGCAGCAGCGAACGCACCTGAGCGTCCCACCGCGCGGTCGTATGCACGCTCGCCGCCAGCGACTCCAGCTCAGAGAACAGCCCCGCCTGGTGACGGTTAATGCGCAGCTCACCGCCCGCATCGTCGAGTTCGCGAGCCTCCGCGATGAGGGTGCGCAGGGTCTTAAACTCGGGTCGACGCAGCGAGAAATAGGTGCCGTTACCGAGCAGAATACGGTCCGCCCCGCGGTCGAGCGCCTCAAAAATCTGTGCGAACGGTACGGTCCAATTGTTGACCTTCACGGCAATGCCCAGGCCGAACCAGTCACGAGAATTGCCCTCGCTCACGGTGATTTCAATCAGCGCGTCGGTTGCCTCCACGAACTGTGGCGGGGTACCGTTAAAACGCACCTGAACAGCGGAAACACGGCGAAGCTTCGGCAGAATCGCACTGAGCAGCTCGCGGGTTTCCCAGCCTTCGATGCGGCGCTCCTCCAGCCCGGAAAGCGCCGGGTGGGCAGCAAGAATGGTGCGCACCGAACGCAGCACGCGCGCCTCAAAACGCTCATCGCGAACCTCGCCGCCCTCTTCGCCGGGGTAGCCGAAAACGGGCAGGGACTGCACATCGGAGCCGGCCGCAGGATTCTGTGCGCTCGCCTCACTAGTAGCTTCATCAGTGCTGTCCTCCGCGAAGGGGTTCAGCGGGTACTCCCAACGCCAGCTCAGCTGCGCGTCGTGGCGTACCTGCTCGTCAAAGCTGATTTCAAGCACCAGATGCGGCGGCTTCACGCGCGGCAGCGCCAGCGCCGGATCGGGGGTCAGCGAGGGAATGGAACGGCTGAGCGCGGGCAGATACTCCTTCTGGAACGTGGCGCGTTCCGCGGCGGGAATGTGCACGGTTCCGGCGCTAATGAGCGATTCGGAGGCGGCATCGAGCGGCTCGACCAGGGGGATGAGCGCCAGTTCCACGCCCTCGGGCAGTTCGGGTACTGCGGGGGAGTAGCGCACCCGCTCACCCTGTACTGGGGCAATCGTCGGTGCGCTATTCTCAGCTTCCTCAGTCGGCGCCTCCTGCGCGTCCTTTTGCACGAAGGACTCGCGGCCCACTTCATCCAGTGCGCCGGGGCGCGCGGTCTTCCAGTGCACCGCCTTCGCCGCCTGCTCGTACTCCTGCTGAGCGAGCCTGCCCAGGGCAAAGAAGCCGGTGCGCGGGGTGCCGATGGGATGGCAGTGGGCGGCGGGCAGCCAGAGCTGGCGCAGTAGTTCGCCTTCGCGTCCTTCCCAGCTGAGCGCTGCTTGAAGCTGCAGTCCGGCGCCTTCTGCGTGCTTCTCTTCGCTGGCGGCGGCGTGCAGGCGCACCTGTGCGGGGCTCAGCACGGCGTAGTTCACTTCGCGACCGTTGACGAGCAGGGGCAGGCCAATATCCTCCGCGCGGGCGAGTACGTCCCAGAGCAGAGTGGAGGCAGAAGCGCTGATTGAGATCCAGTCGCGGTGCGAGGAGTACATGTTCTGCCAGGGGCGGGCAATCGAGTAGAGCTCGGCGAAGAATCGTTCGTGTTCGGGGTAGATTTCGTGCCGCCCGACGGGCCCGCCCACGCTGGAGGCGAAGGTTTCCCAGCTGAGTCCGCCCTTGATCCAGCGCCCGGTTTTGGACGCCATGAGCGGGCGGGCGAGCAGGTTAATGCTGGGGGTTGCGCCGGGCATATTGCGGCCGCGTGCGTAGGAACCGGAGACGCTCAGGGAGAAATCTAGGGCGCCGCTCACGCGCATTGAATCAATGCCCGCAAGGTCCTGACGTGCGGAAAGAACGGAGGAGAGGTCGCGCCGCCATGCCGAGATTTTGGTGGCGGATGCCTCTGCCAGCAGGCTCGGGGAGGCGCCTAGCTCGTTGAGCGCAAAGCTTCCCTGGGGGTTTTCGGGCTCGGCAGTCGCTGCATCGGGCGCGGGCAGTTTTGCCGCGGTGGTGAGCGCACCGGAGGCACGTAGCGCCGCGAGCGGGTCGGCGGCTTTCTTCGCCTCCGCAACATCCGCGCTCTTTGAATCTGTTGATTCCTTTATTGCTGATCCCTTTGCGTCTGTCGCACCCTTTGCTGCGGCACCGGGTACGCCGACCGGTCCGGGGTGTTCGCTGAGTGCCTTTTTCGCTACGGAGGCGCGGTCGAGCGCGGTGAGCATGAGCGCTACGGCGTGCTTGCAGTCGGTGAGCACGGGGCAGGTGCAGCGGGCGGTGAAGGTTGCGGAGCCGCTGACGGCGGGGAAGAAGCGAATGGTCACTTCGTAGGGGATGATGGTGCTTCCGTTGACGAGCCCGGTGAGGGTTCGCTCGTCTTCGTCGTAGCTGTAGCGGATGACTTCGCGGTTGCGCTGGTAGGCGACACCGCGCTGGTAGGTGCGGTGCCCGGCCTGGCGAATGATTTGCGGTACGGTGACGGGAATTTCGGGGAAGGGGTTGTTGGCGCTCACCAGCTCATTATCGCGTATCGTGCGGGTTTGCGCCTTGTTGCCGGTCATCGCCGGGTGGGTGTGCGGGATGTGTTTTTGATGCATAAAAACACCTATATTTATATAAAATATTCCGCACCGTATTAAAAATTCACGCCATTTAAAACGTTCTCACAAGCCAAAATGCTAATAATCTAAATCTCTTTCAAAAAACGCTTTACTTAACTTGAGAAAATGCTGTAAGCTAAACCCAGCTTCAAGAGTTTCGACTGATAAGCTCCGACTATGGTCGAACGCCAACCCCATGTTCACGGGTGGCTCGGATGACGAAGCGGTTTGTATTCACCACCGGAATAACCGGTGGTAATTGGTACAGACAAGAGCAACGCGAAAGGATCGCGCCACTCACGGCGCAGGTTGTCACATGTACAACGGCTCTGCAACCAAAGCAGCAATCTCTCTGAACCCCTCCCGCTCCTACCAGGAAAGCCTGCGTGCCGCAGCTGTCCCCGCGCGAGGCGGATACACCGCAGTCAGCATTGACGACTACTCCCGCATTTCTTCTAAGCGCGACGAGTTCCTGAACTTCCTTCTTCTGCCCAACCCCGAGGGCATCCCCGCTATTGAGTACGCCGGTCTGCGCGTAGCGTAGCATTAGGGGTATGAATTTCTCCGGTATGCTCCTGGACTCCGACGTTCTTGCGGAGATCCGTAAGGCGGATCCAGACCCCGCCGTGGTCGCTTTTCTGCGCCGCCGCTCGTTCCGGCACATGTACATTTCTGTGCTGAGCATTGGCGAGCTGAAGGGCCTGTACCCCTACCCGGAAACTGATCGCTGGATTACCGAACTTCTTGAGCGCTTTGGCGACCACGTTATTAACGTGGATGCGCGCGTGAGCCTCGAGTGGGCGGGCCGTCAGGCGCCGCGCGGTGTGCATGCCGTGGGTCGTGATGATGCCGGTCCGCTGCCTACCGCCGCCCTGGAGGGTCTGATGGCGGCGAGCGCGAGCGCCTATGATTTGGAGCTGATTTCTTCTAAGGCGCAGGTGTACCGTGCCTGGGGTGTTGAAGCTTCCAACCCGTGGACTGAGCAGTAAAACTTCGCCTGATACGCGTCCTCGCGTGCGCGTCTGTATGAATACCTGTGCGAATAGTTGTGAGAACCCGCTTTCGAGTGTTAATCGGAGGCGGGTTTCGTCGTTAATTCGTGGCATGATTGAAGGACGATGAAAAGCACCTCACCTATCTCTCGTTATTCCATGCCCATGCCTCTGTGGCTTCAGGGTGTTGTTGAGCTAATTGTTACTGCCCTGTTCTCTGCGCTTGCTGTGTTTGCGGCGATGTCTGCCGTGTGGGCGACCAAGGGTTTTGGCGACATGGAGTTCTCCTCCGTGGCCGCCATGTCGGCGCACCTGTGGCTTCTGATTCACGGTGTTCCTTTGGATCTTGCGGCTGCTTTTGGTGCTTCTGCCGGCACGATGACGCTGGTGCCTCTGGGTTTGAGTATTCTGCCTCTGCTGCTCTGCTACCGTTCGGGTCGTCGCCTGGCGCGCGCCTCGTATGAGGGTGAGTTTTTGATTCCGGTGCTGTCCGGTTCGGTGACCTATGCGCTGATTAGTTCGGCGATGTACGGTTGGGCGAGCCCGCATCCGCAGCCTCTTCAGGCGTTGAATGCTGCCCTGGTGCCTTTGGGTATTGTGGTGGCTGGTCTGATGTGGGGTGGTTACCGTGAGGCGCGTTCGCTCTCGCGCATGGTGGGTGTTGATACTGCGGAGCAGATTTCGCAGATGAGTCAGTATTCGCGTTGGGCGGGTTCGTACGCCTGGGCTGTGGTGCGTGCCGCGGTGGTTGCTTTTGTGGCGCTGATTGGTCTGGGTGCGGTGCTTTTGGGTATCGGTATTTTGGCGGGCTGGTCGCAGATTGTTGCCACCTACCAGGAGCTGCACGCGGGCGCTGTGGGTGATACCGCGGTGACCCTGCTGCAGCTGGGTTTCTTGCCGAACCTGGTGATTTATGCGATTGCGTGGTCGACCGGTGCCGGTTTCTCCTTTGGTGCGGGTACCTCGGTTGGTTTGACCAGTAGCGATGCCGGTACTTTGCCGATGCTTCCGATTCTGGGCGCCGTGCCCGAGTCGATGGGCACGTTTGGTCTGGTGGGTCTGCTGGTGCCGCTGGGTGCCGGTGCGATTGCTGGCTGGTGGTTCTTGCGTGAGGGCGAGGATCACCTGGATGAGTGGGTTGCCCCGAAGGTTCCGTTCCGCCCGTTGTCTGCGTTGATTTCTGCGGTGGTGCTGGGTGTGATGACCGGTATTATGACGTCGTTTGGTGCCCTGTGGCTGGGCTGGATTTCGTACGGCTCCCTGGGTATTGGTCGTTTTACGGAGGTTGGTGCTGAGCCGCTGACTTTTGCGGCGCATACCGCGTTGACGGTGGGTGCCGGCGTGACTTTCGGTATGTTGCTGAGCCGCGCCCTGGTGCCGGATAGCAGCCGTGAGCTGCCTCGTTTTGCGGATGAGCGCCCGAACTTGGGTGAGCGTCTGATGAGTTTTACTGCCTCGACTCGTGAGCGTTTTGCACAGGGCCGTGAGCGTTTTGCGGAGCGTCGTGAGCAGCGTGCGCAGGCACGTGCAGAGCGTATGGAGCGTGAGGCTGAGGAAGCCGCGGCACGTGAGGCGGCTGAGCGTGAAGCTGCAGAGCGTGAAGCTGAGGAAGTCGCCGCTCGTGAGGCTGCAGAGCGTGAAGCAGCTGAGCACGAGGCGGAAGAGACGGCACACGCGACTGCCTCTAAGAAGGTTTCTGAGAAGAACGTCTCTGAGCCTGAGCAGTCTGTTGTGTCTGAGGTGGCGACCGGTCATGTTCCGGTGCATCCGCAGGAGCCGGTGGTTGCCGTCCCCGTGGAGGCGACCGAGCAGCTGGCGCAGCGTGCGGCGGCGGACGCTTTCGCTGAGATTGTTGCAGAGCGCGAAGAGGTGGCTGAAGAGCCCGCCTCCGAAGAGGCTAGTGCTGAAGAGAGCCCCGCTGAGCAGTACGAGCCGATTGAGGCCGTTCAGCAGGTCGATTACCTGCACTCTGCTCACGCTGACTCTGCCCACGTTGACTCTGCGCAGGCGGAGGATTACGAGAGCATTGAAGCATCTGTTGAGCCTGCCTCCAACGAGTACACTGCTGACGAACACGGCACCTATGACCCTGCCGTGTACGCTCATGACCCCTCCGAGGAGGAGACTCGCGAACTGATTCAGGAGCCCGTCTACGAGGCTGCTGAACCTGTAACCGCTGAGCATGAGAGCACTGTTGAAGAGCCCGCGGAGCAGACGCCGCGTTTGAAGGGCCGCGCGAGCCGCATTATGGCGTACTTCGGTTTTGGTCTTGAGCAGCCCGCCGCAGCGCAAGGTGCCGAGCCGACTGAGGGTTCCCACGCTGAATCTGCCGCGCAGGACCGCGCCAACGACCGCGCGCTTGAGCGTGCGCAGAAGCGTGAGGCGAAGAAGGCGGCCAAGGCGGCACGCAAGAAGCAGAAGAACGACCTAGAGCGTGATTTTGTGGATCGTGAGCTGGATGTCCTCTCCGCTGATCAGGCGATGAGCCGCATCTTTGAGGTTCGTAGCCAGACCGGCATCCTTCCGCTGGTGACCGATGAGGCGTCTACCGTGGAGCTGCCCCCGCTGGATGTCAGCTCCTCGAAGTCCCAGGGCTCTAATGCGCAGGGTTCTAACGCCCGCAAGAAGAACTAGCGCGCAGAACCCCTAACGAGCTGCAGAAGAGCTAGAGCTGGACGTGCCGGTGAGCTTGTCCATCGTGCCCTGGAACTTCTGGTCGCAGGTGTACATATCGGTCTGGGTCAGCGCGGCGGCGCGGCACTCGCGGTACTCCTGCGCGCCGGGCATGAGTGCAAGACCGATGCCGCCGAGCAGGGTCATCGCGCCGTAGATGATGCTGACGCCCGCGGCAATGTAGAAGAACCAGGGGCCGCGGTAGACCGCGGTGCGCACGATCGCAATAATGCTCAGGGTAATGCCGGCGAGCGCGAAGATGAAGAGCGCCAAGAAAAGCGGCATCGTGGAGAGCACGAAGGAAGACGCCGCAAAAATCACCAGCGCGGCAGCAATCAGCATGAGCGAGGTGCGAATATTCGCCTTCTGCTGCTCGATGGGGTCGATGGGCTTGCGCGGCTTCTTACCCTGAGGTCCTCGAGGCTGCGGCATCATGTTCTGCGGTGCCTGCTGCGGTGCGTTGTTCGGTGCGTTGTTTGGAGTGTTCTGCGGGGGAGTAGACATACCTATAAGGGTACCGTCCCGTGCGCCCGCGACCTATTGAGTATGCGGCCTATTGAGGTCGCGACCTGTTGAGTTTGCGCCCAGTAAACCCCGGTGCCCCCCATAAACCCCCATGAACTCCAGTGAACCCCGGTGAGGATTCATCCCGCCGGGGTTTCTTTGTGCTCACCTTTGGGTTTTGGGTGTTTTGTGAACCTCTTACCCCCTTTGGATAAGGGTGTGAGACGGGTTATACTAGTCGGGTGCGAATTGTGGTTATGGTATCCGGCTCCGGAACGAATCTTCAGTCCATCCTCGACGCTGTAGCAGCGGGCGAGCTTCCCCTCGACATTGCGGCAGTGGGCGCCGACAAGCCCTGTCTGGGTATTGAACGTGCCCAGGCGGCGGGTGTACCCACCTTCCTGGTGCAGCCCGGCGACTACGCCGACCGCCCCTCCTGGAACCGCGCGCTGGAAGAAAAGATCGCTTCCTACAACCCCGATTACATTGTGTTCGCCGGCTTCATGCGCATTGTTGACGCGCAGCTGGTCGAGCGTTTCAGCAACCGCATTATTAACACCCACCCCGCCCTGCTGCCCTCCTTCCCGGGTGCGCACGGCGTGCGTGACGCCCTGGCGCACGGTGTGAAGATTACCGGCCTGACCGTGCACTTCGTCGACGCGGGCGTTGACACCGGCCCCATCCTCGCCCAGGCGGCAGTGCCCGTTCTGGACGACGATACCGAAGAGACCCTGCACGAACGCATTAAGGTGCAGGAGCGCCGCCTGCTCGTGCAGACCATCGCGTCTCTCGCTGAATCCCACGGTGCTGTGTCTGACAGCTAATTCCGCCCACTGATTTTTCGCGGCGGAATGAGCCGAGCTCAAACCCCGCCGCCCACACACGTTCCGTTGTGCCCATTTGACGCGCTCACCTTAGCGTCACGCACAGCGGCGGGGAATACCCCCACACATGCCCTGTCTATCCGGGCAGGCTACGTCCATCCACCAGCTGTGCCGCCGAGAACCGGCGCGCACGTCTAAAGCATCGGAGTATTTGTGTCTCTCATTGAGCTCGATCGCGTGCCCCTGCGCCGCGCCCTCATTTCCGTCTACGACAAGACCGGTCTGGAGGAGTTCGCCCGCGGCCTGCACGAGGCTGGCGTCGCGCTGGTCTCCACCGGCTCCACCGCATCCACCATCGCGGCAGCAGGCGTACCCGTCACCGAGGTCACCGAAGTGACCGGTTTCCCCGAGTGCCTCGAGGGCCGCGTGAAGACCCTGCACCCGCGCATCCACGCCGGTATTCTGGCTGACCGCCGCAAGCAGGAGCACATCGACACCCTCGAAGAGCTGGACGTTGAGGCGTTCGACCTGGTGGTTGTGAACCTGTACCCCTTCGTTGAGACCGTTGCATCCGGTGCCGATCAGGACGCTATCATCGAGAAGATCGACATTGGTGGCCCCTCCATGGTTCGCGCTGCCGCGAAGAACCACGACGCCGTCGCAATTGTTGTAGACCCCGCCGACTACGCGCGCACCGTTGAGGCCGCTAAGAACGGTGGCTTCTCCCTGGATGAGCGCCGCCGCCTTGCCGCTGACGCATTCGCCCACACCGCCGCATACGACACCGCTGTGGCTACCTGGACCGCATCCCAGTTCCTGCAGGATGAGGACGCTAACTTCTGGCCCCCGTACGCTGGCCTGGGCTTCGAGCGCAGCGAGACCCTGCGTTACGGTGAGAACCCGCACCAGCGTGCCGCCCTGTACGTTGACCCCGCCGCTGCCCCCGGTATCGCTCAGGCGGAGCAGGTGCACGGTAAGGCGATGAGCTACAACAACTACGTTGATGCTGACGCTGCTCTGCGTGCCGCTTACGACTTCGACGAGCCGGCTGTTGCCGTTATCAAGCACAACAACCCCTGCGGTATTGCTGTGGCAACCCCCGGCGCGGCTGACCCGATTGCGGACGCTCACGCGAAGGCGCACGCTTGCGACCCGCTGTCCGCATACGGTGGCGTGATTGCCGCTAACCGCCCGGTGACCGCCGCAATGGCTCAGACCGTCAAGGGCATCTTCACCGAGGTGATTGTGGCTCCCGGCTTCGAGCCCGAGGCGCTGGAGATCCTGCGCGAGAAGAAGAACCTGCGCCTGCTGGTTCTGCCCGAGAACTTCGCCCGTGAGGCCATCGAGTACCGCCCCATTTCCGGTGGCGCACTCTTCCAGGAGGCTGACCGCCTGCAGGCTGAGGGTGACGACCCGAAGAACTGGACCCTGGTTGCTGGTGAGGCAGCTGACGAGGCAACCCTGCGCGACCTCGAGTTCGCCTGGCGTGCACTGCGTTCGCCCAAGTCCAACGCTATTCTGCTTGCCGATAACGGTGCCGCCGTGGGCATCGGCATGGGTCAGGTGAACCGCGTGGATTCCTGCAAGCTCTCGGTGGAGCGTGCGAACACTCTCGGCGGCGAAGGTAACGAGCGTGCCCGCGGTGCGGTTGCCGCATCTGACGCATTCTTCCCCTTCGCTGACGGCCTGCAGGTGTTGCTGGACGCCGGTGTGCGTGCCGTCGTGCACCCGGGCGGTTCGATCCGTGACGAGGAAGTTATCGAGGCGGCTAAGGCCGCTGGCGTGACCATGTACCTGACCGGTACCCGCCACTTCTTCCACTAAACATGTGTAGCGGGCTCAGTACGCGCTGAGCTACCTGCTGTGAGCGGGGCATTTCCGGGTGAACCTTCTGGTGAACCTGGTATGCCCCGCTTTTTCGTGCTATCGACCTGAGACGTCTGCATGGGGACATCTGTGCTGGAACAGTCGCGTTGGGGCATCCGTATTATGAGCACCCGTATTTATAGAATTTTTGCTCTATTTTGCGCCGGATTTACGCATGAGGGCGCGTCAATGGCGACCAGGATGCGCACGGATTGGCTAAAAATTCGCTAGGATTAGGTTGTGCCTAAAGTCAGCGAAGAATACAAAAAGAACAGGCGTTCTCAGATTGTAGAGACCGCCCGCGAATGCTTCATCAAGCACGGTTATCAGAAGGCTTCGATGAGCGAGATTATTGCGGCCACCGGCCTGTCTGCTGGAGCGATTTATAACCACTTCTCCTCCAAGGATGAGATTATCCTGGCGGCAGCCCGCATGGACATGGCGCCCTTCGACCGCATCCGCGCCGAACAGCCCTGGGACTACGTGTTCGGGTGCCTGAAGGTGCTGGACACCCCCAAGATTCGCCGTCACCTACTCGTCACCTGGGGCGAGGCTGTGGCAATGCCGCAGCTGGCGACCGTGGTGTCTGAGCAGCTGAGCTACCTGCGTGATCAGTCCCTGGAACGCTACCGCGCCTGGGGTGCCGCTGAGCTGGACTTCACCGAAGAGGAGCTTGAAGAGTGGCTGACCGTTATCGGTGCCGCGGTGCTGTCGGTGCTGACCGGTTACGTGGTGCAGACTCAGCTGGTGGCTGGCGGTAAGAAGGAGAGCGCTCGCGAGGCGTACCTGGAGTATGCTTCCGCTATCCTGCGTCAGGCGTAGGGTGTGTAGACCCGCTTAATGGCCGCCGATTAGCCTGCCGGGGTGTGTTGTATGCCCCTTGCTGGTGTCGCGCCAACGCCGTAAAAACTTCATCGTGATGCTTTGTAAAGCCCGTTTTTCTTCTCGAAGGAAAGCGGGCTTTACGGTATTATGAGGTGTAGCTCATATTTTTTCATTCAGGGTTTTCAACTGGAGGCGCCCGCCGCCTCCTGAAGACCGCCCGGCGCACGCCGCGGCAACCCCGATGATGAGCGACCGAAGATAACGCAAAAACACTCCCAGGAGCGTAATGTCCGAGCAGAAGATCCTCGAGATGCCCCTCGCCGACCTCGACCCCGAGGTTGCAGAAGCCATTGAGCTGGAGCGCAAGCGCCAGCAGAACACCCTCGAGATGATTGCATCCGAGAACTTCGTCCCCCGTGCCGTCCTCGAAAGCCAGGGCTCGGTACTGACCAACAAGTACGCTGAGGGTTACCCCGGCCGCCGCTACTACGGCGGCTGCGAATTCGTTGACATCGTTGAGTCCCTCGCTATTTCCCGCGTGAAGGAGCTCTTCGGTGCGGAGCACGCCAACGTTCAGCCCCACTCCGGTGCGCAGGCAAACAACGCCGTTATGCACGCGCTGCTGAACCCCGGCGACACCATTATGGGTCTGTCCCTGGCACACGGTGGCCACCTGACCCACGGCATGAAGCTGAACGTCTCCGGCAAGCTGTACCACGTCGTGGCGTACGGTGTGGACGAGTCCGGTCGCGTTGACATGGAGCAGGTGCGTGAACTGGCTCTGGCTGAGCGCCCCAAGCTGATTATTGCCGGCTGGTCTGCGTACCCCCGTCAGCTGGATTTCGCTGCGTTCCGCGCGATTGCTGACGAAATCGGTGCGTACCTGTGGGTGGACATGGCTCACTTCGCGGGCCTGGTGGCTGCGGGTCTGCACCCGAACCCCGTCCCGCACGCACACGTGGTCTCCTCCACCGTGCACAAGACCCTGGGCGGCCCCCGCTCCGGCTTCATCCTCTGCACCGAGGAGCTGAAGAAGAAGATTGACTCCGCAGTGTTCCCCGGTCAGCAGGGCGGCCCGCTCATGCACGTGATCGCTGCGAAGGCTACCGCGTTCAAGGTTGCCGCATCTGACGCGTTCAAGGACCGTCAGAAGCGCACTGTTGAGGGCGCACAGATCCTGGCGAACCGCTTGCTGCAGCAGGACATGAAGGACGCCGGCGTGTCGATCGCCTCTGGCGGTACCGACGTTCACCTGGTGCTCGTTGACCTGCGCGACCACGCCCTCAACGGCAAGGAAGCAGAGGACCTGCTGCACCAGGCTGGTATTACCGTCAACCGTAACGCCGTGCCGAACGACCCGCGCCCGCCGATGGTGACCTCCGGTCTGCGTATCGGTACCCCCGCACTGGCAACCCGCGGCTTCGACGCTGAGGGCTTCACCGAGGTAGCCGACATTATCGCTTCCGTACTGCTGCCGAACCCGGACATCGCTGCGCTGCGTGCCCGCGTTGAGGCACTGTGCGCCAAGTACCCCCTCTACCAGGGCAGCGAGAACTGGTAGACCCATGAATGACCCCGTTCGCTCAACATCCCTTCGTGGGCGCTGAGCGGGCGGGGTTATTTCGCCCTCTTACTTTTTACCGCCCTGCCCGCTACACCCGTTCAGGGACGTAGCGGGGGAGTGGTACCTCTAGGGGTACACCCTAGAACTCAACACACAGACCGTCCGTTTCGGCGAACCCGCCGCAATCTATGGAAGGAAAAAACAATGCCCCAGATTCTAGACGGTAACGCAACCGCCGCAGCCATCAAGGAAGAGCTGAAGGAGCGCGTCGAGGCGCTCAAGGCTAAGGGTATTACCCCCGGCCTGGGTACCGTGCTGGTCGGTGACGACCCCGCATCTCGCTCGTACGTGGGCGCTAAGCACCGCGACTGCGCAGAGATCGGTATTAACTCCATCCGTGTGGACCTGCCCGGTGACATCACTCAGGAAGAGCTCGACGCAGAGATCGACAAGCTGAACAACGACCCGGCGTGCACCAGCTACATTGTGCAGCTGCCCCTGCCCAAGCACCTGGACACCAACCGCGTGCTGGAGCGCATCGCCCCCGAGAAGGACGCTGACGGCCTGCACCCGACCAACCTCGGCAAGCTCGTGCTGAACGTTTCTGAGCCGCTGGATTCCCCGCTGCCTTGCACCCCCAACGGTGTCATTGAGCTGGTGAAGCGCCACGGTATCGACTGGAACGGTAAGAACGTTGTGGTGCTCGGCCGCGGCATTACTGTGGGTCGCCCGCTGGGTCTGCTGCTGACCCGCCGCGAGGTGAACGCAACCGCAACCCTGGCGCATACCGGTACCGAGAACCTGGACGAGGTGCTGCGCGAGGCTGACGTCATTGTTGCCGCTGTGGGTGTTCCGCACGTGCTGAAGGCTCACCAGGTCAAGGACGGTGCAATCCTGCTGGACGTTGGCGTTTCCCGCGCTGAGGACCCGGAGACCGGCAAGAAGAAGCTCTTCGGCGACGTTTCCCCGGAAGCTGCGCAGAAGGCGTCCTGGGTTTCCCCGAACCCCGGCGGCGTGGGCCCGATGACCCGCGCGGAGCTGCTGGTGAACGTGGTTGAGACTGCGGAGCGTCAGGCGGCGTAAGGCTCGCAACATTTCAGAGCTGATAACTCAAAAGGGCGGTGCCCCGGTAGATTGTTCTACCGGGGCACCGCCCTTCACACTGTCATCACAATCGAAAAGGCAGATGCTAGAGAATCATCTCGTAGAAGTAAGCATCGGCAAGGTACAGGGTCTCTGCGTACTCGACGGGGCTACCTTCTTCGGTGTAGCCGGTCGCGCAGACCTTGAACGCCGCCTCGCCCACGGGAACCTGGTGGTTGAACGCCTCGGCGTCGGCGTCGGTGAAGAGCGCCGCGCTGGTGCGTACGCGGGCGTGCTTAATGGCGTTGGGGGTGTCGGCAAGCTGGTCGAAGGAGCTTGAAGCGCCGGACATTTCCGCCATCATGGCGTCCAGGATGCTGCTTGCGGCGGCCTTGACAAAGTAGGAACGCTCAAAGCCAATGACTTCGTGGTTGGCAAGACGCAGACGACGCACGAACAGCACCTGCTCGCCCACCGGCACGGATAGGTGGGTGGAAATCTCTTCGGTGGCGTCCACCCAGCGGGTCGCAATCATGCGGGTGGAGCCCTCAAAACCGCGGCGGCGCATATCGTCAACGAAGGTGTCCACGCGCGGAATGTAAGTGGCGTCGGTGCGCTCGGCAACGTAGGTGCCGGAGCCCTGCACGTTGTAGAGCAGGCCGCGTTCAATCAGAACCTTCAGGGCGCTACGAACCGTCTGGCGGCTCACCCCAAAGTTCTGCTGAATCATGCGTTCGGTGGGCAGCTTATCGCCGGGCTTGCCGGGAATAATGTAGCGCTGCTCAATGTAGTGGATGACCTGCTCGTACTTCGGGCCGGGAATCGGGGGTAACTCGTAGCGGCTCTCAGCGTTGTGAGCGGTACTTTCGGATGCGGTGGTGCCCGCAGAATGTGAGGGGGCACCGTGGTCGGTGGTATGTGAGGAGTGTGAATTCATCACCCAATAGTTTACCGTTCAGCCAGAGAAAAAACGCGCACGAGTGAAAATTTCTCTTCCCTCAAACTGGCATAATTAAGACTATGCATTTTTCTAACACCCCTGCACCGCGCCCGAGCGGTCTGCTTCGCGTGGCGAGCGTGAATGTGAACGGTATCCGAGCCGCCTACAAGAAGGATATGGCGGCGTGGTTGGCGAGCCGTGACATCGACATTCTCTGCCTGCAGGAGGTGCGCGCCCCCGACGCTATCGTGCGTGAGCTGCTGGACGAATCCCAGTGGCATATTCTGCACGCGGAGGCGGCAGCGAAGGGGCGCGCCGGTGTGCTGGTGGCGACCCGCCGCACCCCCAACTCTGCCGGTGAAGTCCTGGAGAACCAGCCGGTCGCGACCCGCTCGAATATTGGCGAAGAGTACTTTGACGATTCGGGCCGCTGGGTTGAGGCGGACTACGTTCTGCCCAACGGCAAAACCCTGACCGTGGTCAGCGCCTACGTTCACTCCGGCGAGGTCGGCACTCAGAAGCAGGACGATAAGTACCGCTTCCTGGAGCGCATGCTGGTGCGCATGCCTGAACTGGCAAAGCACTCGGACCACGTGCTCATCGTGGGCGATTTGAACGTGGGCCACACCGAGCTGGACATTAAGAACTGGAAGGCTAACCAGAAGCGTGCCGGCTTCCTGCCGGAGGAACGCGCCTACTTTGACCGCTTCTTCGGCGATATCGGCTACCGCGATGTGGCTCGTGAGCTGGCGGGTCAGGTGCCCGGCCCCTACACCTGGTGGTCTTACCGCGGTAAGGCGTTCGATAATGACGCTGGCTGGCGTATCGACTACCACATGGCGACCCCGGCGCTCGCCGAAAGCGCCGTGGAAGCGGTCGTGGACCGTGCGGCAAGCTACGATGAGCGTTTCAGCGATCACGCGCCGCTCGTGGTTGACTACCGCATCGGTGAGTAAGACGCGGACCCACCTACAGATAAGTTTTTGAAGATGTGCTGCACCGTCCGCAGCACCGCACAGGAAGAACTGCACAGGAAATAACTATGGCAGACGAAAAGAAGCAGGATAAGTCCCTCATCCCTAACGCCTCTCAGCAGAAGGCACGTATCTATTCGGGTGCGCAGCCGTCGGCTGATTCGATGCACCTGGGTAACTACATTGGTGCTGTGAACAACTGGGTGGCGTTGCAGGACGACCCGAATAACGAATGCCTGTTCTTTATCCCGGATATGCACGCCATCACCGTTCCTCAGAATCCCGAGGAGCTGCGTGAGCGTACCCGCCTGACCGCGGCGCAGTACATCGCCTCCGGTATTGACCCGACCCGCACCCCGCTGTTCGTGCAGTCGCACGTGCCCGAGCACGCCCAGCTGGCGTGGATTCTGAACTGCTTCACCGGCTTCGGTGAGGCCTCCCGTATGACCCAGTTCAAGGACAAGTCCCAGAAGCAGGGTGCCGAGAACGCCTCCGTGGGTCTATTCACCTACCCGATTCTGATGGCTGCCGACATCCTGCTCTACCAGGTGGACGGCGTGCCCGTGGGCGAGGACCAGCGTCAGCACCTGGAGCTGACCCGTAACCTGGCTCAGCGCTTCAACTCCCGTTTCGGTGAGACCTTCGTGGTACCCGAGCCGGTGATTCTGAAGGAAACCGCTAAGATTTACGACCTGCAGGACCCGACCTCGAAGATGTCCAAGTCTGCAGCCACCGACAAGGGCCTGATCAAGCTTCTGGACACCCCCAAGACAACCCAGAAGAAGATTAAGTCCGCCGTGACTGATGACGGCTCCGTCATCGCCTACGACCGCGAGGCTAAGCCCGGCGTCTCCAACCTGCTCTCCATCTACTCAGCAATGACCGGCGAGAGCATCGACGAGATCGTGGCACGCTACGAGGGTAAGATGTACGGCCACCTGAAGGTTGACCTTGCCGATATCGTGGTGGAGCGCCTCACCCCGGTGCGTGAGCGTACCCTCGAGCTGATGGACGACCCCGCCGAGCTGGACCGCCTGCTGGCTGTGGGTGCATCCGCTGCCCGCGAGATCGCTACGGTCACCATTGAGAACGTGTACAAGAAGGTTGGCTTCCTGCCTGCCGCAGCAATCTAGCGCGCTGTTCAGCCAGTCCGGCTGAGACGCCGCATTACCTGCACGATTGAGATGACAGCACAAGAGAACTCTTCGAGCCCCACGACGGCTCCTGTATCCCCGACCCTGAAACCCGGTCGCCGCTACCTGAGCGTTATTGCGCACGTGAGCGGTGAGAATGTTCAGCGCCTGGAAGAGTGGAAGCGCGCGGTAGCCGGTGGTGCGGTGGCGCCTATCAGCACCCACGTGACCGTGTACCTGACGGAGCTGAACGAGTCTCTAATGGCTGAGGTGCAGTCCCCGCAGCTCCGCGAGGCGCTGGACACGCCGCGTTTTGAGGCGCGCTGGGGTTCGGTGCACTCCTTCCGCCCGGTCACCGAGGTGGAGTACCTGAACCTGGAGGCGGGTAGGGCCGAGTTCGAGCAGATTCACCAGAAGCTGGTTGAGCTATTCGGTGCCGGCGCGGCGTCCTTCCCCTACGTGCCGCACGTGACCCTGGGTCACGGGCTCACGGAAGAGCAGGTGGCGAACGCCCGTGAGGTGTTTGATGCTCTGCCTGCCGAGCAGCGCACCTTCACCGTGGATCACCTGCACTGCTACTCCTATGACGGGCAGGACTGGGAAGAGATTAGCGTTCTGCCGCTGCGTTAGGAGCTGGCGTATAAGCCTGGAATACGTAACGAGAGATGCGACCGATAAGCTATCGGTCGCATCTCTCTTTACGTTTTCGCTAGGTTTATTTCAGCGTGAGAGCCCTAGTGGGAGTGGCCCTCATGAGCCTTACCGGACTCGTGCGCGTCAGCCGAAGCCGAGGAGGAAGCAGCGCCGTGTGCCTCAGAGCCGTGTGCCTCAGCCTCAACCGGTGCAGCGTTCGAGGAGGAGACACCCAGGATCTCGTTCGGGGTCTTCGGAAGCTCCACGCTCATCAGCTCCTTCGGTGCTGCCGGGTTCGACAGGGACACCGCAATGAGCTTCTTGGTCGCCGGGTCGGTCACGTAGGCGGTCTTACCGTCCACCCACAGTGCCGGACGCTCGTCCTGCCACGTCTCAGACTCGGTCCACGCCTCCATGAGCTGTACGGAGCCGAGCTCGGCACCGGTCGCCGGATCGAAGACGCGCAGCTTACCGTCGGTGGTCAGCAGTAGCGCCTCACCCTGGGGGCCGCGAGCCAGCGAACGGAAGGTGTAGCTCACGCCAGAAGGCAGGGAGTAGACGGTGCGGGTTGCCGCAACGGTGTCGATAATGGAGAACTTCTCGGGGCGCTCCAGCTTAGCGTCCTTGTCGGTCTTGTAGTCCGCCAGAACGTACTGGGAGTCAGCCTTACCGGCCTGGTTACCCGAGCGCGAGTACGGGTCCTCGGGATTGGTGATCTTGGTGAACTTGCCGTCCTTGTAGACCAGCGCGCCGTCGGTGCAACCGATGGAGAACGCGCCGTCCTTGGCGATAGCTTCACCGTGAACGCCGGGGCAGGCGGGGCTCTCGGTGACGGTCTTGCCCTGAGCATCCACAACAGCGGCACCGGTGCGGGTCTTCGAGTCGCCGACCGCTACCAGGTACTGGTCGTTGGGCAGCGGGATTGCGAAGCCGTGGTGCGGCTTCGGCAGGGTGACGGTGGTGGTCTCCAGGGAGGAGGCGGTGCGCTTGTCATGGGTCAGCTTCGCCGGATCGTACACGGCGAAGGAGCCGGTGCCGTCAGCGAATGCCGCGACCTTGCCGTTGTCCTTGATGACGTGACCGGTGTGGTCAGCCGCCAGAGACAGCGAAGACAGCGACGGGGAAGTGGTGTAGTAGTGCGAGTGGTCGCCGTGCGCTACGGACCATACGCCGGTGTCCAGGAAGGTGTAGCTGTTGCCGTCTGCAACGACGAGGTGGCGGTTATCGCCAGCGTCGGAGAGGCGCAGGAAGCCTTCCTTGGGGATGTCTGCGAGCAGCTTCATGTCCTTGGCATCATAGACGAGCACGCCACCGTCGTAGGTGATGGCGACGCGACTTGCCGCGCCCTTGCCTTCGGTGATGGGGGCGGGGGTTGCGCTCGCGGAGGTGGAGGCGCTGGGGCTGGTCTGTGTATTCTGGCCGGTCTGGGTGGTCTGGGAGCCGCATGCGGTCAGGGCGAGGGCGGCTACTGCGCCGAGTGCGCCGGCGCGGGTGAGGAAAAACTTACGGGTCATGTGCATGCACCAAGACTAACATGAGAATGGTTCTCTATAGTGGTTGATCCTTGGCTCGTATCAGAGTCTGGAAGCGCAACCCACGCCGGGTGCGTAAGGCATTCCGAACCCCGCCCAGCCGCAGGGAGCATCCTTCCGCGCCCCACTAGGCAAAAGCCCTGAAACCGCCCGCAAAATGACCCATTAGGGCAAAAGAAAACCGGCTCCCTTCCGAAAAGAAGAGAGCCGATTTCTAGAGGTATCTTTTGCTCGAGTAAGGCTCATGTACCTGCTCAGGGCCAGAATTTAGAGGAGGTTGTTCAGGCCTCGTGCCTTGACCTCGCCCACAGCATCCTTGACGGCCTGTGCCTTGGAGCGCGGTGCGACCAACAGGGCATCGGGGGTATCCACCACAACGATGTCGTCGAGACCAATGATGGAGATCTTACGCTCGGTGTTTGCAACAACGATGCCGGAGCAACCGTGGTTAATCACGTTATCCTTCTCGCCGAGAATGGTCAGCTCTTCGCCGCTCTTCTCGGTGTTCAGGCGCGCCACGGCGTCGAAGTCTCCAACGTCGTCCCAGCTGAAGGAGCCGGGAACCATTGCGACGTCACCTGCTGCCGCTGCGGGCTCAGCCACAGCGTAGTCGATAGCGGTCTTCGGCAGGGTCTCCCACACGCGGTCCATAACAGCCTCACGCTCGGGGGTGTCCCAAGCATTAGCGATCTCCATAATGCCTGCGTATAGCTCGGGCTCGTTCGCCTCGAGGTGCTTGAGCATCAGGGCTGCCGGCGCCACGAACATGCCTGCGTTCCAGGTGTACTCACCGGAATCCAGGTACTTCTGTGCGGTAGCGGTGTCCGGCTTTTCCACGAAGGTGTCCACGGCGTGAGCATTGGGAGCGCCTTCGATGCCCAGGGACTCGCTGGCGTGAATGTAGCCAAACGCGCTGGAGGGCTCGGTGGGAGTAATGCCGATGGTGACAATCTTGCCGGTTGCCGCGGTGATGACAGCTTCGGTCACCACACGGTGGAACTCGTCCACCGGGCTGATCACGTGGTCAGCTGCGAAGGAGCCGATGATGGCGTCCGGTTCGCGGCGGTGGATGATAGCGCAAGCCAGGCCGATAGCTGCAGCCGAATCCTTGGGGGAGGGCTCCAGTACCAGGTCAGCGGCACGCAGTTCAGGAATCTGCTGGGTAACCGCATTGGCGTGCGAAGTGCCGGTAACTACCATGACGGAACCGTTGCTGAGATCGATGAGACGGTCGTAGGTGTCACGCAACAGGGAATTGCCCGACGAGGTGAGGTCGAGTAGGAATTTCGGGGCGTGCGCGCGGGATAGGGGCCACAAACGCGAGCCAACACCGCCGGCAGGAATAAGCGGGCGGAATCGAGTGAGTGCAGTATTCATCGCTTCAAGAATAGCGGGTGAATTTGTCATATATCGAATTCTTTTAGGTTTTAACAAAAAAGTGTCAGGCGGCTCTCATTTAGGCGATGTTTGAGGTTAGGTTAAGGTAAGTCCCGCACAAACACAGGGAAGTAGGCGATATGGTAATAAAAACATGCTCTAATTCGCTTTTGGAACCTGTAAAAAAACCCTAAACAGGGTGTCAGTAAGCTGTGAATTTACCTGATATCTTGGAAGTAACAGACGAACAAAAGCAGTCGGTGAGCACACAGTCATGCCCGGAAGCTGAGGATCACAATGACCCATCAGAACCCGGAAGCTCGCCGTCGCAGCAGGAGGTTATTCAGTGTTGAATGGTTCTAAAGGAACCCTCTACCGCGGCCGCTGGGGCATGTGGTCCTGGGTTGCTCATCGCATTACCGGTATCGCGATTTTCTTCTTCCTTCTTGTACACATCCTAGATACTGCCGTCGTGCGTATCTCCCCGGAGGCCTACAACGGTGTACTGAGCCTGTACAAGAACCCCATCATGGGCCTGGGTGAGACCGCGCTTGTCGCCGCCATCGTCTACCACGCGTTCAACGGTATTCGCATTATCCTCATTGACTTCTGGGGTAAGGCAACCAACTCGCACGTGGAGCACATTCAGGCGAAGAACAAGGACGGCAACGTCGAAATCAGCCAGAAGGCAACCTACACGCACATCAAGATTCTCTGGGTTGTGCTTTTCCTCTGGGCAATTACCGTTGCGGGCTTCGCAGCGCGTCACCTGCCGATCGTTTTCTCGCACATGGGAGGTCACTAAACTATGGCTACTCCGCTTAAGCCCCGCACCTATGTACCCCGTCTGCGTGACAACCGCATCGACGGTGTGAAGTACAACCGCTCCTCCTCCAAGCGCAACAACTTTGAGATGTTCGCTTGGCTGGGTATGCGCCTGTCCGGCGTCGTACTCGTCGTGCTGATTTTCGGCCACCTGTTCTCCAACCTCATGGTCGGCGACGGCATCCACGCCATCGACTTCGGCTTCGTGGGCGGCAAGTGGGCGAACCCCTTCTGGCAGGTCTGGGATCTGCTGCTGCTCTGGCTGGCTATGCTGCACGGTGCTAACGGCATCCGCGTCATCATCGATGACTACGCAGAGAAGGACCGCCTGCGCGTTTGGCTGAAGGTGATCCTCTTCGCAGCATGCGCATTCGTCCTGCTGGTTGGTACCCTCACCATCTTCGCGTTCGACCCCTGCCCCTCCGGTGCAGCGGCTGAACTGCTCCCCAGCTTCTGCTCGGCACGCTAACGGCGACGTATCCGAGACAAACGAAAACATCTAAAACACAGAAAGAACATCATGCAGGTACATAAGTACGATGTAGTGATCGTCGGTGCCGGTGGCGCAGGTATGCGTGCCGCCATTGAGGCCGGCCAGCGAGTTCGCACCGCGGTACTGACCAAGCTATACCCCACCCGCTCCCATACCGGTGCGGCACAGGGTGGCATGTGCGCCGCTCTGGCTAACGTTGAAGAGGACAACTGGGAGTGGCACACCTTTGACACCGTCAAGGGTGGCGACTACCTGGTCGACCAGGACGCAGCAGAAATCATGGCTAAGGAAGCTATTGACGCTGTGCTCGACCTGGAAAAGATGGGTCTTCCCTTCAACCGAACCCCCGAAGGCCGCATTGACCAGCGCCGCTTCGGCGGTCACACCCGTGACCACGGTAAGGCTGCTGTGCGCCGCGCATGCTACGCAGCTGACCGTACCGGCCACATGATTCTGCAGACCCTCTACCAGAACTGCGTTCGTCACAATGTGGAGTTCTACAACGAGTTCTACGTTCTCGACCTGATTCTGGTCAAGGACGAAGAGGGTAAGCCCCGCCCCGCCGGCGTCGTCTCCTACGACCTGGCAACCGGCGAGGTCCACGTCTTCCAGGCTAAGTCCGTGATCTTCGCATCCGGCGGCTGTGGCAAGATTTTCAAGACCACCTCCAACGCACACACCCTCACCGGTGACGGCATGGCTATCGCACTGCGTGCAGGCCTGCCCCTGGAGGACATGGAATTCGTTCAGTTCCACCCGACCGGCCTGGCTGGCCTGGGCATTCTCGTCACCGAGGGTGCTCGTGGTGAAGGCGGTATTCTCCGTAATGCTGACGGTGAGCGCTTCATGGAGCGCTACGCACCCACCATTAAGGACCTCGCACCCCGCGATATCGTGGCACGTGCAATGGCAAACGAGGTGCGCGAAGGCCGCGGTTGCGGTCCCCACAAGGACTACGTGCTGCTGGACCTGACCCACCTGGAGCCCTCCCACATCGACGAGAAGCTGCCGGACATTACCGAGTTCGCTCGTACCTACCTGGCAGTGGAACCGCACCACCAGCCCATCCCGGTGTTCCCCACCGCGCACTACGCAATGGGCGGTATCCCCACCAACAACGAGACCGAGGTCTACCACAACAGCAAGGAGACCATCCCCGGCCTCTACGCAGCTGGTGAGGTTGCTTGCGTGTCCGTCCACGGTGCAAACCGTCTGGGCACCAACTCCCTGCTGGACATCAACGTGTTCGGTAAGCGTGCAGGCCGCAAGGCAGCAGAGTACGCAGCATCCGCTGAGTTTGTACCGGTTCCGGACGACGCAGCAGATCGCGTTCTCAACATGCTCAACGGCATCCTCGAAGGTAAGGGCACCGAGAAGGTCGGCGCTATCCGCGCAGACCTGCAGAAGGCTATGGAAGCTGACATGCAGGTGTTCCGTACCGACGAGACCATCCGCGCAGCACTGGCAACTATTGCTGAACTGGAAGAGCGCTACAAGAACATCGCCATCCAGGACAAGGGCAAGCGCTTCAACCTCGACCTGCTCGAGGCTGTTGAGCTCGGCTTCCTGATTGAGCTGGCAAAGGTCATGTCCGTTGGTGCACTGCACCGTAAGGAATCCCGTGGTGGTCACTACCGCGAGGACTTCCCCAAGCGTGACGACGTTAACTTCATGAAGCACTCGATGGTCTACCTCGACCCCGAATCCGAGTTTGAGGGTGTCAAGGGTCTGCGATTCGAAACCAAGCCCGTTGTCTACACCCGCTACGAGCCGAAGGAGCGTAAGTACTAAAATGGCTGAAAACGAACTCCCCGAACCGGAATCCGTCAAGCTGTTTGAGGGTATGACCGGCGGCGACTCCGACTCCATCCCCACCTACGATGTGGTCATCAAGATTCGTCGCTACAACCCGGAAGTTTCCTCCGAGGCGTACTGGGATGAATTCCCGCTGACCATGTACCGCACCGACCGCGTGCTGGATGCTCTACACAAGATCAAGTGGGAAGTAGACGGCTCCGTCTCCTTCCGCCGCTCCTGTGCACACGGCATCTGCGGCTCGGACGCAATGCGCATCAACGGCCGTAACCGCCTGGCTTGCAAGACCCTGCTGAAGGACCTTGACCTGACCAAGCCGATTACCGTTGAGCCCATCAAGGGTCTGCCCTGCGAAAAGGACCTCATCGTTGACATGGAGCCCTTCTTCCAGGCATACCGCGAGATTATGCCGTTCTTCATCAACGACTCGAACGAGCCTGAGCGTGAGCGCCTGCAGACCATTGAGGACCGTGCACGTTTCGATGACACCACCAAGTGCATCCTCTGCGCAGCATGTACCTCGTCCTGCCCGGTCTTCTGGACCGACGGTCAGTACTTCGGCCCCTCCGCTATCGTGAACGCACACCGCTTCATCTTCGACTCGCGCGATGACGCAGGCGACCTGCGTCTGGAGATCCTCAACGACAAGGAAGGCGTATGGCGTTGCCGTACCACCTTCAACTGCACCGA
This sequence comes from Rothia sp. HMSC061C12, assembly GCF_001815755.1. Taxonomy (NCBI): domain Bacteria; kingdom Bacillati; phylum Actinomycetota; class Actinomycetes; order Micrococcales; family Micrococcaceae; genus Rothia; species Rothia sp. HMSC061C12. The sequence continues at coordinate 150,321 of NZ_KV821872.1, read as the reverse complement.
GGCTTGCCCCCGTGGCATCCAGATTACCAAGGCTATTGCCGAGGTGAAGCAGGCAATCCTGAGCCGCTCGCTCTAATCTGAGTACGCGGTATCAGCTGATACAGCATTGACGATTCAAGCCGTCACCCACACCGGGTGGCGGCTTGAGTCGTTTAACAAAAAAGGCCGGCAACAAAATCGTGGGGCAGAGCATTTTCGGGGCTTCGGCGGGTGGGAGTATTCTTCACAATCTGTCATAAAGTCATAGATATTCTCGAGTGCTGTCAGAAAGGGACAGCGGGTAGGTAAACCCCGGCGGGCGGCGTTATTCTACTGTGTATGGTTTTCGCTAATTCTCGCTACGATTTGTCCACCCCCGTCTTCGACGACTGGGTGGAGCGCACGATGGGTACCCTCGTGCAGTTCCGCCGCGAAGTGCACGCCAACCCGGAACTTTCCTTCCGCGAAATCGCAACCACTGAGCGCCTCATGAACCGACTGCGAGAAGCCGGCATGAACCCCGTCGCCTGCGAAGGCACCGGCTGCTACGTCGATATCGGAAGCGGCCCCTTCGCCGTGGCTCTGCGCGCCGATATTGATGCTCTGCCCATTGTTGAGCAGACCGGTCTGCCCTACGCCTCCACCGTACCCGGCGTGATGCACGCCTGCGGTCACGATATTCACCAGACCGTCATGCTCGGCGTGGCTCTGGCACTGCACGAGCTGAACGAGAAGACCCCGCTGGGCCGTAGCGTCCGTATTCTCTTCCAGCCCGCTGAGGAGCAGCTTCCCGGTGGCGCCGTGCAGATGATTGCTCAGGGTCTGCTCAAGGACATTCCGCGTGCCTTTGCCCTGCACTGCGACCCGAAGGTGGACCTGGGCCAGATTGGTACCCGTATCGGTGCGATTACTAGCGCATCCGACACCATCAAGATTCACCTGAGCGGTCACGGCGGCCACACTTCTCGCCCGCACCTGACCGAAGACCTCATCTACGCGATGAGCCAGATTGCTGTGCAGGTTCCCGCCGTGCTGACCCGCCGCACCGACGTACGTTCGGGCGTGCTGGTTGCCTGGGGTCAGGTCAGTGCCGGTGTTGCTCCCAACGCTATCCCCGCCGAGGGCTACCTGGCGGGCACCATGCGTTGCCTGGACGTTGAGGTATGGCGTCAGGCAGGCAACATGCTGGACGAAGTGATTGAGCAGGTCGCCGTACCCTTCGGCGTGACCGCGCGCGTGGAGCACATCCGCGGTGTGCCGCCGGTCGTGAACACCGACCTGGAAACCACCATGCTGGAGAACGCGGCTCGCGCCGAGCTGGGCGAAGACTCGATTGTGCTGGTTGAACAGTCCATGGGCGGAGAAGACTTCGCCTGGATGCTACAGGAAGTTCCCGGCTCCATGTTCCGTCTGGGTACCCGCGCCCCCGGCGACCCCACCTACGATTTGCATCAGGGTGATTACGCCCCGAGCGAGCAGGCGATCGGTATTGGTGTGCGTGTTATGGCGGCAACCGCGCTACGCGCCGTCCGTTTTGAGCTGGCGAAGGCGGCGAAGGCTGCAAACCCCATTCGCGATGAGGCACGCTAAAGAGCTTTTCGAAAGCTTATTCTGCAGTCTTGAAGGCGCGACTCTATAGCCGCATTAAGCCTTGAAAAGTGTAGAAGTTTCACCCCGTTACCTCTCACCGAGTAGCGGGGTGAAACTCTATGCACGCGATAGAATTAAAAGGATTATGAGGACATTTGCGTCATGTTTCCGACCCCGTGCCCACACACCTGCGGGGGATGAAGGAGGCGGCGCATCATCACACGGCGCACGCCGGAGGAGGACACCCAATGAGCTTCTTTGGAATCGGCAAGAAGAAGTTGGATGAGCAGTCGCGCGAAGAACAGAGCGCCGAAACTGCTAAGGTCCAGAAGGAACAGGTAAGCGAAGACGCTCCCAAGAATGCGCGACTGAGCCAGAAGATTATGGAACAGCAGCAGTGGGAGGACTCCCTGCGCCGCTTCGTGAAGTCTGAAAGCACACGCCACCAGAACCACGATGAAGAGCAGAACGAAGAGCACCGCGCTGTTGAGGACCTCAAGCGCGCCCTCTTGCACGGCGATGAGAAGGTTGAAGAATCTTCCGCTACTGATGAGCTGACTGAGGATCAGGCTGAGGAACAGGAGCGTCGTAGCCTGCTGGCTGCGCTTGGTGCTTTCCCTCAGGAATCTGAAGAGCCTGTTGAGGTCGAGCAGGTAGCTCAGGCCCAGGACGTTGAAGAAGATGAAGCCCCGGTTGCTGAGGCTGCTCAGCCGGCTACCCCCGCGTTCCTGCGCGATGACGAAGAGTCTGCAACTGAGGACGCATCTGTCGAGGAGCAGGAGCCTAAGGACGCTGCAGAGGATGCACGTTCCCATTTTGAGGAGCACCTGCGTGCTCTGCGTGCTCAGAACACCGAAGATGCTGCCTCTGAGGATACTGCCGTTGAGGATGCGGAGGCCGATGCAGATACTGCAGGCGAGGCAGAGGGCCGCGAAGAGCTTGAGGCTGTTGTAGAAGCTTCCGAGAACAAGGCTGAGAACGCTCATTCTGTATCTGAAGCTGAGGAAATTCATACCGTTGAAGATATGAAGGCAGCCCGCACCCATGCCGCCGTGACCGAGGCGCAGAACGCCGGTCTGGACGATCTGGCGGCAGCCTACGCGGCACGCCTGGGCATCACCTTGGACAGCGAAGAGGAGACCTTTGTAGAGGTTGCTTCCGATGAGGCGATCGCTGAGGAAACTGCTGCTGACAAGGCAACTACTGAGGCACCTGAGCCCGCTGAAGCTACTGAATCTGTTGAGGACACCGATGTGTCTGAGGTATCCGCAACTGTTGCTGAGACTGCTGAAGACTTCGAATCCGAGGAGACCGTTGACCTCACCGCAGGTGAAGAAGAAGTTGTAGAGCCTGCTACCGCTACTGAGGAAGAGCCGATTGAGGCTGTCGTTGAGGCGCCTGAGCTGCTGGCATCTGAACTTACTGAGGAAGAAAACGCGGTCTCTGATGAGACCGAGCTGCTCTCCGCCGTATCCGTTGAGGAGAAGCATGACGTGTCCGTCTCTGAAGCGCCCGCGGCTAAGGACTTCGACGCTGAAGAAGAGAACACCGCAGAGCTGATCTTTGACGCCTCCGCTGTTGCTGCCCCCGTAGTTGCTGCAGCTGCCGTTGCCTCTACCGCAAAGACCGAAAAGGCTGAAAAGGCTGAGGAGAAGACCGAAAAGGGTACCTCTCAGAGCGTCGCGCTGACCGCAGAGGGCATCGATAAGAAGGAAGCAGAGAAGCACGAGTCTGCTGCTCGTGATGACTCCACTGAGGAGCCCGTTGCTGAGTTGAAGGAAACTGAGCAGAAGCTCAGCGAAGACGAAGCTGAACTGGTTGCCGAATCCATCATCCTGAGCGAGCCCGTTGAGGGCGCGGCAACCCTGCCCGCGCTCCCCGAGCAGCGTGCTCTCCACGGCCTTGCGGAGCTTATGCGCACCCGCGGTTCGGGCACCATGAGCCTGGAACTGCGCCAGGTTGATGAGGATATGCACTACCGTCTGCTGCACCGCGGCCGTGAGGTTGAAACCGGCATTGTCGTGCCCGGTGTTGACTGGTTTGCACCCGTTGCGGCACTGTACACCGAGGCTCAGCAGGTCGGCGCAACCTGGAACCGTGCGGCTGTCTCTTTGAAGCCGCGCCTGGGTGATGGCCTGGAGGTTCACGCATCGTACCTGGGTGCTGTGGATGGTCAGACTATTAGCGAGAGCTTCCTGCTGGAAGGTGCCGCTGTTGAGGCTAAGCCCGTTGCGACCGCTGAGGCCGCTGAGGCTACCTCGCAGGATGAGCCTCAGGAAGCTGCTGTTCAGAGTGTTGACCCGGTTGAGGCTGAACGTGAGGCTATCGAGCGTGAGCTGGAGGCTGAACTCGCTGAGAAGCAGGCTGCGAACGAGGCTGAGGCAGCTGCCGAAGCTGCTGAAGAGCCTGTAGTTGAGACTGCTGAAGAGGGTGCCTCCGCGGGTCTGCTGACTGCTGCAGGTCTTGCCGCTGCCGGTACTGCTGTGGCTGGTTCTGCCGCTTCTGCGCAGGAGAAGGAAGACGTAGAGGAGGCTGTTGAAGCTTCTGCCCAGCCTGCCGCCCAGCCTGCCCAGGCTGAGTTTGCGCCGGTTGAAGCTGAGTTCGAGCACGATTACGAGAACGACCCGGTCTTCGGTGCCGCTACCGTAGAGCCCGAAACCGAGCATGCTGAAGAATCTGCCGCTGAGGCATCCGAGGTATCTGCCGAGGACTCTGTAGAGACCGGCGAAGATATGGAAGCCGCCCTGGCTGCCATCGTTGCCAACGCTCAGAAGAAGCTGGACGCTGAGGAAGCAACAGCCCCCGCAGTTGCTGAGGAAGCACCCGCTGAGGAAGTTTCGGCTGAGGAAGTTTTGGCTGCCGAGGAGCAGAAGGCTGCCGCTCCCGTGGTTGCTGAGTCCTTCACCCTGGACCGCACCCAGCCCGTTGAAGAAGCTGCAGATGAGCCGATCGCAGAGAGCTCCGAAGAGCCCGCCCTGCCCGCGTTCTTGGACGACTCTGAACTGCTGCCTGAGAAGGAAACCTCCGCCGCTTCCGCTGAAGCGCCCGCCGAGGAACCTGCCCTCGTAGACGTTGAGCCTGCCGCTGAGAGCGCATCTGTGGCTCCCGGCCTGGCTGGTGCTCTTGCCGCAGCTGCCGCAGTGGGCACCGCCGGCGCCGCTACGAAGGCTGCCGAGGCAAAGGCATCTGAGGCGAAGGCTACCGGCGCTCAGGAAGAGCCCGCTGAGAAGGCCGCTGAGCTCAAGACCGTTGAGGTGGCCCCCGCGGCTAAGATTGCTGAGGCTCCCGTAGCGGTTGCACCCGCCTCCGAGGCTACCGATCAGACTGCCCCGGCAGCACCGGCAGCAGAGGTAGCAGAGGCGGCACCCGCCTCCGAGGCGACCACCCCGGTTGCCCTGCCGGAGAGCACCCCGGCAGGTATCTCCTCCAGCATCTCGGCATCCGCGCTGAGCGAGCTCAACCAGCTACCCACCATCGTGGCTGAGCCGGACACCCCCTCCGCCGCGGTGCAGAGCCCGCTGGTTCCCTCGGAGACTCAGCTGGCAGCCGGCAACCTGGTTCTGACCGAGGCTCAGGTCGCTCAGCGTCTGGCGCCGGTTGTCGAGCACCTCTTCGGCGAGAACGGCACCGCAAAGGATGCCACCACCGTGCTGATTCGTGTACGTGCCCTCGGCTCCTACTACGACGCCCTGACCCACGTGCGCCGCAACGGTTTCTGGGAGCAGGTCCGTACCTTCGAGCTGATTCCCGAAACCCTGCTGGACATCCCGGCGCTGAAGACCGACTCGTACAGCGAGGGCGAGGGCTCGCCGCTGGCTATGAGCCTGACCTTCACCCCGGGCGTGCCGGTTCAGGCGGCATTCGATTATGCGAATGAGCAGGCGTTTGTCACCTACCCGCGTCCGCTGGATGCTGAGCGTTACGTTGAGGAGCTGCGCATGTTCCCGCGTCTGGGTTCGAAGATCCCGGCTCATATGACGAGCGCGCTTTCGCACTGGAACCTCTAAAACCTTGTAAGGTGTGCCGCGCCGGCTCCCCGTGTGGGGGTCGGCGCGGCGTGCTATGTTTGTCATTTTTTCGATGAGGAAGATTGTTATGACTGATACCCCTAATACTCCTGAGGCTTCTGCGGCGCAGAACGTTCAGGACACTGCTGCCCGCGCGGCTGAAGCTTTTGGCGCCCTGGTGGAAACCATGGCGCTGCTGCGTGCACCGGGCGGTTGCCCGTGGGATGCTGAGCAGACTCATGCCTCCCTAATCCGCTACCTGGTGGAGGAAGCCTACGAGGTTGTCGAGGCGGTAGAAACCGGTGGAGAGCCGAATATGCCGCTGTTGCGTGAGGAACTGGGCGACGTGCTGCTGCAGGTGGTGTTCCATTCCGATATTGCTGCGGCAAACCCGCAGGGCTTCGACATCGTGCAGGTGGTTGAGGGCCTGGTGCAGAAGCTTCGTTCGCGCCACCCGGACGTGTTCACGGCTGAGTCTGAGGGCTCTTCGGAGGCGCCCCGCACCGCAGCTGAGCAGCAGGCGGCGTGGGATGCGTTGAAGAAGAAGGAGAAGAGCGACCGTGGCGCGCTGGACGGTATTCCGCCGCATCTGCCGGCGCTCGCTATGGCTGAGAAGACTGCTGTGAAGGCACGTAAGGCGGGTATTATTCTGCCGCCGGAGCCTACGAGCATGGAGGACGACCTGCGCTATATGCACACTGAAGAGGAATTCGGTGAGTTGCTCTTTGCGTTGGTGAGCCGCGCACAGCGTAATGGTTTGGATCCGGAGCGTGCCCTGCGTTCGTACACTCGCCGCTATATTGCTCAGCATACGCATGATGAGCCGAGCTATTAGAAACGCTGGTTGAGTTCTTCTGTGAGGCGCTTTGAAATCTGTTCTCTGAGGGAATAAGAGATTTCAAAGCGCCTTCTGTTTGTTTGGGGTTGTGTTGGGCGGCCGTGAGTATGCTCGTGGCACATGCCCCGGCATTTGGGCTCATGTTGTGCTTTGGTCGAGTACCCACACCCTCCCAATGTGGGGGAGTGTGGGTCTTGTTCCGCTTTGTAGCGCCTGACTAAGGGTTATTGAAACCTTCATTAAGGCAATAAAAAAGCGGTGGCAACTAGTGTGTTTGTGTGGGAGTTTTGCTAGAATTTAGGGGACGCGACTTGTCCACTACCGGGTGAGCCGTTCACATCCTTGACATCTCATAAGGAGAACAATTCATGGCTGTTATTACCGCAGTTCACGCACGCCAGATCCTGGATTCCCGTGGCAACCCGACCGTTGAGGTTGAGGTTCTGCTCGAAGACGGTGCTTTCGCACGCGCAGCTGTGCCCTCGGGCGCATCCACCGGTGAGTGGGAAGCTGTTGAGCGCCGCGATGGCGACAAGTCCGTATACCTGGGCAAGGGTGTTCTGGGCGCAGTGAAGTCTGTTATCGAAGAAATCGCTGAAGAGGTCATCGGCATTGAGGCTTCCGACCAGCGCGCTGTTGACGCAGCCATGATTGCTCTGGATGCAACCAACAACAAGGGCAAGCTGGGCGCAAACGCAATCCTGGGTGTCTCCCTGGCTGTTGCTAAGGCAGCTGCTGAGTCCGCTGATCTGCCCCTGTACAAGTACCTCGGCGGCCCGAACGCTCACGTTCTGCCCGTCCCCATGATGAACATCCTCAACGGTGGTTCTCACGCAGACTCCAACGTTGACATCCAGGAGTTCATGATTGCTCCCATCGGCTTCGACAACTACTCTGACGCTCTGCGTGCAGGTGTTGAGGTTTACCACTCCCTGAAGTCCGTGCTGCACGACCGCGGCCTGGCAACCGGTCTGGGCGACGAGGGTGGCTTCGCACCCAACCTGGAGTCCAACGCAGCTGCACTGGACCTGATTGTTGAGGCAATCGAGAAGGCCGGCTACAAGCCGGGCGAGCAGGTTGCACTGGCTCTGGACGTTGCATCCTCCGAGTTCTACAACGACGGCGCTTACGAGTTCGAGGGCCAGAAGAAGTCCGCAGCTGAGATGAGCGCATACTACGCTGACCTCGTTGCAAAGTACCCCCTGGTTTCCATCGAGGATCCCCTGGATGAGAACGACTGGGAGGGCTACAAGACCCTGACCGAGCAGATCGGTGACAAGGTCCAGATCGTTGGTGACGACCTGTTCGTGACCAACCCCGAGCGCCTGGCTCGCGGTATCGAGGAGGGCGCAGCTAACGCTCTGCTCGTGAAGGTGAACCAGATTGGTTCGCTGACCGAGACCCTGGACGCAATGGAGCTGGCTCAGCGCCACGAGTACCGTTGCATGGTTTCTCACCGTTCCGGTGAGACCGAGGACGTCACCATCGCTGACCTGGCTGTTGCAACCAACGCTGGCCAGATCAAGACCGGTGCTCCCGCACGTTCCGAGCGCGTTGCTAAGTACAACCAGCTGTTGCGCATTGAGGAAGAGCTGGGCGACGCAGCTGTTTACGCTGGCAAGTCCGCATTCCCCCGCTTCAAGGCATAAGTTACTGAAGCATCCGACCGCGTGAGCGGTTAGACGTCAGGGAGGCGGTGCTACCCCGTAGGGGAGTGGCACCGCCTCCCTCTCTGTGTGCGGTCTATCAGCTCAGGTATGCCGTGGCAGGGTAGAATGTATCGCTTGCAACATAGAGCTGGGGAAGCCCTCTGAACCCGGTAGAATATGAAGGAAGCGCTTAGCGGTACAGAATGGAACGAGGGATTGAGTAATGAGCCAGCGAGCAAACCAGCAGACCCGGTCGCACTCTCAGAGTTCCACCGAACCCGCTCAGGGCGCTGCCTCCTCCAACGCGCCGCGTGGCGCCGCTAAGGAAGCCCGCACCTCCCTGTTGAAAAAGGCTAGCGCCCTTTTCTTCGGCGTGGGCTTGAACCAGCGCCATCCCGAGCGTGAACGTCAGGCGCAGGCTCGCCGTGAGGAACGTGCCCGCCGCCGTGCCGCTGCCCAGCAGGGCCGTGAAGAGGGCGGATACGACGCCCCCGTGGCGGCTCATATGTTCTCCGGCCGTAGCTTCCTGACCGCTGTTGTGGTGGGCGTGATTGCGCTCGGTACCGCATACCCGGTGGTCACCTACTTTGACCAGGACCGGGAAATCAAGCAGATTAACGCGCACATTTCTCAGCTGCAGCAGGAGAACGCCCAGCTGAAGGCGGAGCAGACCTGGTGGAACGACGACAACTACGTTCGTCAGCAGGCACGTAGCCGCCTCTACTATGTGAACCCCGGCGATACCCCCTACGTGGTCACCGGCATTACCGAGGACTCCACGAAGGCTGACGGTACTTCTGCGAATGCGAAGAACGCCCCCGAGGACGCCTGGACCACAAAGATCTGGGATTCTCTCGAAAAGAACTAGCCCCAGCTGCCGGCAGCAACCCTGCACGTGCAGACACCCGGCACAAGTGGACGAGGCGACCCCTCGTTCCAGAAACTTAGGATTATGAGCACCGAAAACACCATTGAAGAGCTGAAGGCACGCACCCCCGGCGGCTTCGGCGTAACTGTTGAAACCCTGACCCCCACCGAGCAGGACATCCGCGTCCTTTCCGCGCAGCTGGGCCGTAAGGTCCGCGACGTGATTGAGATTCCGGCGCGCTGCGTGTGCGGCAACCCGCTCGTGGCTGCTACCGCGCCGCGTCTGAGCAACGGCACCCCCTTCCCGACCGTGTTCTACCTGGCGCATCCGGTTATTACCGCTGCGGCTTCCCGTCTGGAGGCGGGCGGCCTGATGTACGAGATGACCGACTCTCTGGCTGAGGATGCAGACCTTGCGGCACAGTACGCTGCCGCGCACGAGAACTACCTGGCTGAGCGTGAGCGCATCCGCCTGATCAGCGGCACTGAAGAGGTCCCGGAGATTGACGGCATCTCTGCCGGCGGTATGCCGACCCGCGTGAAGTGCCTGCACGCCGTTATCGGCCACACCCTGTCTGTGGGTCGCGGCGTGAACCCGATGGGTGACCGCGGCCTGGACGCTATCGCCGAGTGGTGGACCCCCGAGGTCTGCTCTTGCGACCCCGCGTGGCGTGAAGAAGCCTAAATATTGATTCTGGTGCGCCCGCATCGTCTTGAAGGACGGTGCGGGCGCATAATAGATAGAAGAAAGAGCGCCGAAAAGCGAAAATTTTTCGCCTGCGGCGCTCGCGTTGCCTTTGGCACTGATTGGTATTGAAGACCTGAAAGGAACCCACCGTGCGCGTTGGTGCGATTGACTGCGGTACGAACTCTATTCGCCTGCTGATTGCTGATTCCACTACTGAGGTGGTGGACGGGGTCGAGAAGACCGTCCTGAAGGACGTTGTGCGTGAGATGCGCATTGTGCGTCTGGGGCAGGGCGTGGACGCGACCGGCTGGCTGGCGCAGGAGGCGCTGGACCGTACTTTCGCTGCGGCGCGTGAGTATGCGCAGCTGCTGAAGGAGCACGGCGCTGATTCGGTGCGTTTCGTGGCGACTAGTGCGACCCGTGATGCGGGTAACCGTCAGGTGTTTGTGGACGGTATCCGCGAGATTTTGGGTATTGAGCCCGAGGTCATTAGCGGGGACGAAGAAGCAGCGCTGTCCTTCGCGGGTGCGGTGCGCGCTGTCGGCTACGGTGATGGCGATACCCTGGTGTTCGACCTGGGTGGCGGTTCGACTGAGTTCGTGCTCGGCGACGAGTCGGGTGTGAAGGCTTCCCGCAGCGTCAATATTGGTTGTGTGCGCCTGACTGAGCGTCACATGATGAGCGCCCCGTCGACTGACTCGCAGATTGCCCGCGTTGAGGCTGATACTGACGAGGCTCTCGAGGTGGCACGTAAGACTGTGCCCCTGCAGGATGCGCGCCGCGTGGTGGCTGTGGCTGGTACCGCAACCACTGTGGCTGCTGCCGCGCTGGGTCTGGACCGTTATGACTCTGAAGCTATTAACGCTCAGAGCTTCTCCGTAGAGACCGTTCAGAAGACCGCCCGCTGGTTGGCTTCGCTGAACCGTACCGAGCGTGAGGAGCTCGGTTACATGCACCCCGGCCGGGTGGATGTGATTGGTGCTGGCGCGACGATTTACGCCCGCATCCTGACCCGTCTGAATGAGATGACTGATGGTGCCGTGGATTCGGTGACCGTCAGCGAGCATGACATTCTGGACGGTATCGCTCTGTCCCAGCTGTAGGCTTGAGCGCTCGCGCCGTGAACCGATGGTGGTTCACGGCGCGGCTCAGCTTGAGGAGTTTTAATGGTTCGTTCTGAGCGTCGGCGAGGTATACCCCTGACCGGCTGGTCTGTTGCGCCGTCTTTCGCCTGTGCGTCTCGTGTATTTGGTGTGCGCGCCTCGGTTGGTTCTGACCGAGGCGCTACTCGCCGCATCCGTAAGGGTGCAGCTTTGGGGGCCAGTGCTGCGTTGACTCTTCTGCCGTTGTGGACCCCGCTGGCGCCTGCCGCTTGGGCGACGGATCCGACCCCTTCCGCTTCTGCGTCGCCGAGCCCGAAGAGGGAGGTGACGGCGACTCCTTCGCCGTCGGCTACTGCGGTGCCGAAGACTTCTGCGACTCCGAGTAAGGGTACGTCGACCACGAATGGTGATGATGTCCGTCAGCGTGAGTACTGGCTGAAGGAGTACGGCATTACGTCCTTGTGGTCGCAGGCTACGGGTAAGGGCGTGACGGTTGCTGTGATTGATACGGGCGTGGACGGTACCCACCCGGATCTTGAGGGTAATGTTCTGCGCGGTTATGACGCCTCGGGTGTTGGTAGCGAGGACGGCTGGAAGGGCCTGGGCGCTGAGCCGATGCACGGCACGGAGGTCGCTTCTCTGATCGCCGGTCACGGTCACGATACGCGGGGCTATTCTGCAATTGCAGGTCAGCCGGGTAAGCCGACCGGTGTGATTGGTGTAGCTCCCGAGGCGAAAATTCTGCCGATTTCGCTGAATATGGGTACGACCGGCGGTAAGAGTATTGATGAGCAGATCCCGGCGGCGGTGCGTTATGCAGTCGACCATGGGGCTCAGATTATTAACATGTCGATTGGCTCGAATAAGACGAGCTGGCCGCAGAGCTGGGATGAGGCGTTTGCCTACGCTGAGCAGAAGGGCGTGCTGATTGTTGCGGCTGCGGGTAACCGCGGTAGCGGCTTGACGCAGGTTGGTGCTCCGGCGACAATTCCTGGCGTGTTGACGGTTGGTGGTATTGACCGGAAGAAGGCTGTTGCTGAGGGCTCGTCGACTCAGGGCATTTCGATTGCTGTGGTTGCTCCGAGTACGGATATGATTGCGGCTGCTCCGGGTAACGGGTACATGATTTGGTCTGGTTCTTCGGCTGCTGCGCCCTTGGTGACGGGTGTTGCGGCGTTGTTGAAGCAGAAGTATCCGAAGGAGTCTGCGGCTCAGTTGGCTCAGCGTTTGATTGCTTCGGCTGATGATGCTGGCGTGACGGGCCGTGACCCTTTGTATGGTTACGGTATTTTCAATCCGCAGGATGCAATGGCTTTGGCGGCGCCTACGGTGACGGCTAATCCGTTGGGTTCTATTTCTGAGTGGATTGCGGTGCATCGTAAGCGGCAGGTGAGCGATCCGACTCCTAGCGATGCTGCGCCGGTCCATGAGGAGGGTGAGAGCATTGTGAAGGCGGCGGCGCCGGATGCGCGTCGCCCTCCGGAGGATCGTGGCTGGTTGCCACCGGTGATTTTGGCGGCGCTGGTGTTGTGGCTGACGATTATTACGGCTGGTTCTGTGCATCGTTTGCACAGGATGCATGTGAGCGCGGGGCAGGCTGCGCGGATGGCTCGTGCGGCGGCGCATCATCCGGGGTCTCATCGGGGTACTCGCCGGACCTCTCGTTAGTACTGTTTGATGACGTTTTTCTGTTGTACAGTGGCTTTTCTGTTCGCCCGGGGCTGACTTTTGAGTTGGCCCCGGGCTTTATTGTTTGGGTTGGGGGTTCTGGCAGGATAAGCAGTAATAAACGAAAATATCGAACACGCCGCGTAAAAATCAGAAAGGGTGTTTTTGACCGTAACCACCATTAAGGGGTGAACCCCGTTCAGATGCGCAAAACTTTTAACTTAGGGTGCGCTCTGATGCGGCATAGGTGCGAAATCACCTAAACAAAGGCGTAAAATAGAAGACGACAGGTATGTGATAGACAGGCTCGTGCTGCTAGCCACTTCGCGTTGCGTAGGACTTCCAGAGCGAGCCACTTTGTACGTCAGGGGAGCTTTCGGAACGAGCCGAAAGTTGCACATACCACCCTACTGAAGGGCTACCAAACCTTCGGTACCTAAAGACTAGGAAGTAACAAAATGGCATTCACTAAGGTGGCACAGGACCGTCCTCGCGTCCTGATCGTCGGTGGCGGCTACGTCGGCTTCACCGTTGCTAAGAAGATTCAGAAGGCTATCAAGGAGACTGGTGGCGTCGTCACCATCGTTGAGCCGAACCCCTACATGACTTACCAGCCCTTCCTCCCCGAGGTTGCAGCAGGTTCCATGGAAGGCCGTAACGCAACTGTGCCGCTGCGCCAGCACCTGCGCGACACCGAGCTGATTCCCGGCCGCGTTGTCTCCATCGACCACGCAAACCGCACCGCTGTTGTTGAGCCTACCGACAACGGTGAGCCCTTCGAGCTGAAGTACGACGAGATCGTCCTCGGCGCAGGCGCTGTGACCCGTGCATTCCCGATTCCGGGTCTGGCAGAGGTTGCTATCGGTCTGAAGACCATTGAAGAGGCAGTCTCCGTTCGTAACTGGGTTCTGGACCGCATCGAGGTTGCATCCATGCTGTCCGACGCTGAGGCACGCCGCCGCGCCCTGACCTTCGTTGTTGTTGGTGGTGGCTTCGCTGGTGTTGAGACCATCTCCGAGCTCGAGGACATGGCACGCGTTGCTGTGGAGCGCAACGAGCGTCTCTCCGTTTCCGACCTGCACTTCGTCATGGTTGAGGCTGCACCGCGCATCATGCCCGAGGTTCCCGCAGACCGTGCAGAGAAGGTTGTTGCAGAGCTGCGTGCACGCGGCATCGAGATTCTGCTGAACACCTCCCTCTCCGACGCAACCGACGGCAACCTGCAGCTGATCAACATGGCTGACAAGTCCCCCGCAGGCGAGATCAAGACCGACACCCTGATTTGGACCGCAGGTGTGGCAGCATCCCCGATGCTGAAGAACACCGACTTCCCGATTGACGAGCGTGGCCGCGTTCGCGTGGGTGCAGACCTGCGCGTCACCGGCGACGACGGCGTGGTCGAGGGTGCTTGGGCTGCAGGCGACAATGCGGCTGTTCCGGATCTCTCCGGTGGCGGCGTGGGCGGCTTCTGCGTTCCCAACGCTCAGCATGCTTCCCGCCAGGCTGTTGTTCTGGCTAAGAACCTGCTGGCTGCCCGCCGCGGCGAGCCCCTGACCGACTACTACCACGAGACCATCGGTGTTGTGGCAGGTCTGGGCCTGTGGAAGGGCGTTGCAAACTTCAAGGGCAAGACCATTGGCGGCCCGCTGGCATGGATCATGCACCGCGGCTACCACGGCTCTGCAATCCCCACCACCGAGCGTACCGTTCGCGTTATGACCACCTGGGCTCTGAACCAGATCTTCGGTCGCGACACCTCCTCGATTCGCCACCAGCGCTCCCCGCGCCTGGCATTCCAGGAAGCAACCGGTACTGCACCGGCACGCCAGAAGGCAAAGCTCTAAAATAGCCTGACTTAGGGGTATGCCCCCTGAGATAGCGCACTTGAGATAAAGCAAAGGGCGGTGTGGAAGACCTTAGTCTTCTGCACCGCCTATTTTGCGCCTGGGTGCTTGCGAGCTGTCTAGCTTAGCCGCTCACCAGTGCTTTTGCGTGAGGCTTGCTACGGCGGGGTGCGGGGAACTGTTTGAAATGTGTTTCTGCTTAGGTTCGGGTGCGTTTTCGTGGAATAATAAATATTTGTGTCCCGGACTGTTCGGGATGCGCCCTCATAGTCCAATTGGCAGAGACAGAGGACTTAAAATCCTTGTGTTCTGGGTTCGAGTCCCAGTGGGGGCACGGTATAGACATGCGTAGGCGTGCGGTATAGATAGGCGGCGGCTCTTCCCGTGGGGGAGGGGCCGCCGTTTGCGTATCTGGGATTTTGTGGTGTGTTTCTTAGAGTTAAAAGGCGATGCCCCCGACCCATACTATCGGGGGCATCGTGGAGTGGTGGTGCGGTTTACCGCATTCCGCGCACTCTCTTCACCGCGGATAGAAGAGCTCGTCCTCTGCCGGAATCAGGACGGCTGGCGGTGAAGTCTGGTGAACCTGCAGGTGATTGCCTGCCTCGGTCATGTGTGGAGGCAGGAGGCGGTTCAAAGCTTACTTGCGGCGCGCGGTCACGAGCGCGTCGATGGAGAACTTGCCTGCGCCGCTGTATTTCGTGGTGTTGTTCATGCCTTCAAGCTTGACAAGTAAAGTTTTACACTTCAAGTAAGTCTAGTTTGTGGAGAAAAAGAGTGCAAAACAGGGGGTTTAGATGACGTTTTGTGACGGGGCTCCACGCCCTAAAACACCCGCGAACCGTCTTCCGGAGCTCAAAAAACGTGAGACCCTATAAAGAGACACAGCCACAGACGCACCCCTGCCTGAACGGGGGAGCAGAGTCAGAAAGGCACAGCATGCAGACTAAACCCTCCATCATTGCCGTCGATATGGACGGCACCTTCCTCACCGACTCCAAAACCTTCGACACCGAACGGTTCGCGCGCATCCTGCCCCGCCTGCAGGCGCATGGAATCCACTTCGTCGTGGCGAGCGGAAATACCCATGCCAAGCTACAGGACTATATGCGCGGTTTCGAGGACCAGGGCCTCACCTACATTGCTGAGAACGGCGCGTACCTCGCCGATGACAGCGGTCAGCTTGCCGTGCATCCCTTTGAGGAAGAGGATATCCCGCGCATTATTGAGGTAGTGCAGGGGCTGGACCAGATCGGTCTGCTGGTGTGCACCACCGAGGGTATTTACCTGCCCAAGGATCGTTGCGATCAGATTGTGCACATGATTCGCGGCTATTTTGAAGACACCGGTCAGGAGCTTCCCGAAACCCTCACCCTGGAGGACTTTGCGGCGTTCTTCTTCCCCGGCTCGGTCATGGTTGACTCTATTGAAGATTTTGAGGGTGCACCCATTAAATTCCCGCTGCTGACCCCGCCAAAGCAGACGCAGCAGCTGAGCGTCTACCTGCGCGAGGCTCTTCCGCAGACCGTCACCCCGATGGTGAGTGGCTTCGGTGCCATTGACCTGGTGCGTACCGGTGTCAATAAGGCGACCGGTCTGAAGGACCTATGCGAGCGTCTGGATGCTGATCCGGCGGGCATTCTTGCCTTCGGTGACGGTGAGAACGACATGGAGATGCTCCGCTACGCGGGCTGGGGTGTTGCTATGTCTAACGCCCCGGAGGTTGTGCGAACTGCTGCTGACGAGGTGATTGGCTCGAACGAGGAACAGGCAGTTCTGGAGTATCTGGAGCAGCTCCTTGATCGTTTGGAAGCTTCGCACTAGACGCTTCACAAAGAGACGCGCAGAAGCCTTTGCATGCGGGGCGGCGCGGGCCTGGGTGAACCTCAGGTAAACACCGCCCTGAAATATTCTGGCAAGGTCGCTAGAAGCCCATGCTGGTAACGAACAGCGCCCGTGAGCACAGAATCTATCCGATATAATTAACAGAATTAGTTTTGTACCCGTTTAAGGAGAGAAAGATGGCGGGAAACCCGCTTCTGAATTCAATGACGAAGAATGTCACTCAGGGTGACTCTCGTTTCGGTCGCTTTGGTGCGCAGTCTCAGCAGAACAACCAGCAGGCGTACGGTCAGCAGCAGGGCTACGGCCAGCAGACTTACGGTCAGTACGGTCAGCAGTCCTACGGCCAGTACGGCCAGCAGGGCTACGGTCAGAATGCTTACGGCCAGCCCCAGTATGGTCAGCAGGCGCAGTACGGCCAGCAGCCCTATGGCCAGCAGTATGGTCAGCCCCAGTACGGTCAGCAGGCACAGTACGGCCAGCCGTACGGTGAGGCTGACTACGGCGTAGCAGCCCCCACCTACTCGGAGCCCATCCCCGCCGGTGAGCGCCTGACCATGAACGATGTCTTGGTTAAGACCGGTATCAACCTGGGCCTGGTCGCTGTCGGTGCCGCTGTTGCATGGAATGCACCGGTGCTGCTGCTCCTGGGCATGGTTGGCGGTCTGGTCCTGGGTCTGGTGAACTCCTTCAAGAAGAAGGTTTCCCCGATTCTGGTCATGACCTACGCGCTCATGGAAGGTCTGCTACTCGGTGGTCTGTCCGCTGTTGTGGATATGCGCTACCCCGGCGTGGCAGTTCAGGCGGTTCTGGCAACCCTCGTGGTTGCGGGTGTGACCCTGGCTCTCTTCGCCAACGGCAAGATTCGCACCACCCCCAAGCTGAATAAGATTTTCATGATTGGTGCGCTCAGCTACCTGGGTTACGGCCTGGTGTCCATGCTGACCGCGGGTATCTTCGGTTCCTCGCTGAACAGCTTCTCTATTGGTGGTATTCCGCTGGGCCTGGTGGTTGGTCTGTTCGCTGTTGCGCTGGCAACCTACTCGCTGCTGCTGGACTTCACCACCACCTCCGAGGCTGTGGAGGCTGGCCTGCCCGAGCGTGAGTCTTGGCGCCTTGCTTTCGGCCTGACCGCTTCTCTGGTCTGGCTGTATGTTGAGATCCTGCGTGTTCTCATGTACCTGGCAAGCATCTTTAGCAACGACTAAAGCTCACTTTGAGGCGGCGGTACCGTGATGGTGCCGCCGCCTTTGCCGCTTTACTTCCCCGATGTATCGAGGCGCAGGGGAGGGGCG
This sequence comes from Rothia sp. HMSC061C12, assembly GCF_001815755.1. Lineage (NCBI taxonomy): Bacteria > Bacillati > Actinomycetota > Actinomycetes > Micrococcales > Micrococcaceae > Rothia > Rothia sp. HMSC061C12. The sequence goes on along the minus strand of NZ_KV821872.1, from coordinate 132,951 downwards.
CAACAACATCACCACATACCGCCTCCGCTGGGGCAGCCGAAGCTGCCCCGCGCGGGCGCGACACCGATAACGAGTTGGAGACACCGTGAAAATTACACCTGTTGCAGAAGAGCATGTAGCCGAGGAGGAGCGCGGCTACCGGGTGCCTTTTGCTATGGAAGTTGCTGGTGCTTGGGCGTGGCGCATCATTATGATTGCCGGTGCCGGTTGGATCCTTTGGAAGGGCCTGGGGCACGTCTCCCTGCTGGTTATTTCTCTTCTGGTGGCTCTGCTGCTGGCGGCTCTGCTGAGCCCCGCCGTGATGCTTCTGCGTAAGAAGGGCGTTCGTGCCGGTGGCGCGGCGGCTATTGCCGAAATCGGTATGATTCTGGTGCTCGCCGGTATTATTTCGCTGACCGGTCAGCAGATTCTGCGCGGTTTTGTGTCCATGGCGGATAAGGCGATGCAGGGCTACCAGCAGCTGATTGGTTGGCTGAAGAACCTCGGCTACGAGTTCGGTGCAGACCAGCTGAACCAGCTGCTGGAACAGATGGAGAGCGCTGTAACCAATAACCCCAGCTCCGTGCTGCACGGTGTGTCTCAGGTGGGTTCGACTGCGGCTGAGGTTGCAACCGGCACCCTGCTGACCCTGTTTACCCTGGTCTTCTTCCTGATGGAGGGTGAGCGTATCTGGCTGTTCGTCACTCGCCTCTTCCCGAAGGACGCGCGTGCCGCAGTCAACGGTGCGGGTCGCGCGGGTTGGAAGTCCCTGGGTGCGTACGTGCGCGTTCAGATTCTGGTGGCGGCTATTGACGCTATCGGCATCGGTATTGGTGCCGCAATTCTGGGTGTTCCGCTGGCTATCCCGCTGGGTGTGCTGGTCTTCCTCGGCTCCTTCGTTCCGGTGATTGGTGCCCTCATTTCCGGTGCTGTGGCTGTGCTGCTGGCGCTGGTTGCTCTGGGCCCGGTGCAGGCGCTGATTATGCTCGGTATTGTTCTGCTGGTTCAGCAGCTCGAATCCCACATTCTGCAGCCGCTCATTATGGGTAAGGCTGTCTCCCTGCACCCGCTGGCGGTTATTTTCTCGGTGGCTGGTGGATCCATGATTTTTGGTGCGGTGGGTGCTCTGTTCGCTGTGCCGACTCTGGCTGTGGTCAACGCGGTGGTGCGTTACCTGGCGAACCGTGACTGGGAGAAGGAAGCACCTCGTGAGGAGGAGTTCCTCTTCCCGCACGAGGTGGCTCGCCGCGAGCAGGCTGAGGAGAAGGCCCAGGAACGGCAGGAGAGCGTCAAGAATCTGGCCTCCCGGGTGCCGAGCCGTCAGAAGGCTGAGGAGCCTGAGAACCAGGCTTCCGAGGCTTCGGACTCCTCCGAAGACTAGGGGCCTGCATCGAGCGGGAGGTTTTGGCGTAGGGCACCCCGCCACCCTCGATAACGCACCGCTAACTCGTCCCGGCGATACCGCCGGCCGCGATGCCGTCTACGGCGGTGTCTCGCCAGGGGGCTACTTGCGACCGGGTAGCCCCCTTCGCTGTACCCATCCTCTAAAATGGGATGAGCAATACATCACCATCCCGCGCCCGCGGGACAACGCACCGTCAGAATGGAAAACCCGTGAGCGTAGATCTCGACTCCCTGCCCGTGACCATTACCGATATTGAACGTGCCGCAGAGCTGCTCGAAGGCGTTATTGAACGCACCCCCGTCGCTCATTCGCGTGCGCTGAGCCAGCGCCTCGGTTCAGAGGTTTTCTTCAAGTGCGAGAACCTGCAGCGTGCCGGTTCCTTCAAGGTGCGCGGTGCGTACGTGCGTATGGCGAAGCTTTCTGAGGAGGAGAAGAAGCGCGGCGTTGTGGCTGCGAGCGCGGGTAACCACGCTCAGGGTGTGGCTCTGGCTGCTGACCGTCTGGGCATTAAGGCCCGTATTTATATGCCGCTGGGTGCGGCGCTGCCGAAGATTACCGCGACCCGCGATCACGGCGCTGAGGTTGAGCTGCACGGCGTGACCGTGGATGAGGCTCTGGCGGAGGCGAAGCGCTACGCCGAAGAGACCGGCGCGGTGTTCGTGCACCCCTTCGACAATGAAGACATTATTGCCGGCCAGGGCACTATCGGTCTGGAAATCCTGGAGCAGGTTCCGGACGTTGACACCGTGATTGTGGGTGTTGGCGGCGGCGGTCTGCTTGCTGGTCTGTCCGCTGCTATCCGCGCGAAGGAGCAGAAGCTCGGTAAGAAGATCAAGATTATTGGTGTTCAGGCGGAGCACGCGGCGGCGTACCCGCTGTCGCTGGCTGCGGATGCTCTGGTGCCGCTAAAGAAGGTTTCCACCATCGCTGATGGTATTGCGGTGGGTCGCCCCGGCCAGATGCCTTTCTCCATCATTAAGGAGCTGGTAGACGATGTGGCGACCGTGAGCGAAGACGATATCGCTCGCGCCCTGATCTTCCTGATGGAACGTAACAAGCTTGTGGTGGAGCCTGCCGGTTCGGTACCCGTGGCGGCGCTGATGAACGGCAAGCTGAAGGAAGAGTACGGCGACCTGGGTACGGTCGTGTGCGTGCTCTCCGGCGGCAATATTGACCCGATGCTGATGCTGAAGGTGATTCAGCGCGGTCTGTCTGCGGCTGGCCGCTACATGACCGTGAAGATGATGCTTTCTGACCGCCCGGGTGAGCTGGCGACCATCTCCCGCATCATCTCTGAGAACGACGCGAACGTGACCGGTGTGGACCACACCCGCGTGGGTGGCTCGCTCTCCATGGGTGACGTGTCGATTACGATCGATATGGAGACCAAGGGTGTGGAGCACTGCCGCCAGGTTATTTCTGCCCTGGAGGATGCGGGTTTCAAGCCCATCATCGTCTACTAAGCCGATATATTTATTAGCCGACGAACTATAGTGTTGCCTCGAATCGGAAGGGTGGAGGCAACCAGATAGGCGCAAGCAGGCAGACAAAAAACAGTGCGGGGTGCTGACCGTTATAGTCAGCACCCCGCACTGTTTGTTTTAAATCTAGCGCTGTCTCTTAGCTCTAACTTCTTAGCCCAGGTAGGGGGTTGCGGAGATAATCTTGGCGCTCAGTTCCTTACCGTTCGGAGCGGTGTAGGTGACCTCGTCACCCTGCTTAGCGCCCATAATTGCGGCACCCAGGGGGGACTTCTCAGAGAAGACCTTCAGGTCGCTACCTGCAGGCAGAGTGTCCTCAATTTCGCGGGAGCCGAGCAGGAACTTCAGGGTGCGGCCAGCAACCTCAGCTTCGATAACCATGCCGTGTTCTACCACGCCGTCGTCAGCGGGAGTATCGCCGATGTGCGCGGTTTCCAGCAGGTGCTTGAGCTGCTTGATGCGTGCCTCGTTCTTAGCCTGCTCGTCACGTGCAGCGTGGTAGCCGCCGTTCTCGCGGAGGTCACCCTCATCGCGTGCCTGCGCGATGCGGTCAACAATTTCCTGGCGGTACGGGCCGGAGAGGTACTCCAGCTCCTGGGTGAGGCGGTCGAAGGCGTCCTGAGTGAGCCAGGCACCGGTGTTTTCAGCCATGCGTGTCCTTTGCTTATGCGCCGGCGTTGCCGGTGCGAAACGAATAAACCCGCTACCGTGCGCCAAAGAAAAGGCAAGGAGGCGGTAACGGAATGAATCAACAGACCTATTCTAGAGCACCGGAGGATTTTCGGCTGTTACGCCGGTCGTATCTTCCCCTCTGAGCGCATCTTCGTTGGTACGCACGCCGGTAGCTGAACGCTCCGCCAGTATCTGCCTGTTTCTTGCCCGTGAATCTGCTGGTAGGGCGGGGTGTTTCAGGATGTCACACGGCGTCATCTGCGCTAGTGCACCGGCGCTATCCTTGGGTATCATACGAGAAGCTACAACCGTAAAATTTCTGCCGTGTAGCGCTCGCATTTGCGAGTCACAGACACATCATCGACCCCTGGCGCATCATCTAAAGGAGACCACCGTGAGCGAAGCCATTGAACAGCTGAAGGCAAACCTGCCGACTCACCCTCCCGTGGACTCCCTCAAACCGCTGGAGGAGGACTACACCGGTCTGCGCATCCTCGCGGTGCACGCCCACCCGGACGACGAGTCCTCCAAGGGCGCCGGTACCGCCTCGGCGTATATTGCCCGTGGTGCCCGCTTCATGGTGGCGACGATGACCGGCGGCGAGCGCGGTGACATCCTGAATGAGGAGATCGCTAAGAGCCCGCGTGCGCACCGTGACCTGCCGGGTCTGCGCCGCGCTGAGATGGCGGCTGCCCGCGAGATTATGGGTATTGAACACCGCTGGATTGGCTTCTTCGACTCTGGTCTGCCCGAGGGCGACCCCATGCCGCCTCTGCCCTTCGGTAGCTTCGGTACCATGCCCCTGGACCGTGCCGCCGCGCCGCTCGTGCGTCTGGTGCGTGAGTACCGCCCGCACATCATCATCACCTATGACGAGATTGGCGGCTACCCGCACCCTGACCACATCATGACCCACAAGGTTGCCGTGGAAGCATTCGAGAAGGCAGGCGACCCCGAGGCGTACGTGGGTGAGGGTGAGCCCTGGACCCCGCTGAAGCTCTACTACGACCGCGCATTCAACCCCGAACGCACCCTCGCCCTGCACGAGCATCTGCTCGATACGCACGGTGAGAGCCTGCTGAGCGGCTGGATTGAGAACATCGCGCACCGCGCTTCCTCGGGGGAGGCGCCTCGCCACGAGACTACGACCCGCATCCTGGTTCACGAGCACTTTGAGCAGCGCGATCAGGCTTTGCGCGCGCACGCCTCGCAGGTGGACCCGAACGGCGTGTTCTTCGCCGTTCCCAGTGAGAAGCTGAAGGATATTTGGCCCTGGGAGGACTACACGCTGGCCGCCTCGCACGCTGAGGTTCAGCTGCCCGAATCTAGCCTGGACGAGGGCCTGAGCGACTACTACGTTATCTAGGCTGGGGTGCATCGCCCCGCGCGTTACAATGATGCCCTTCACCCACGATATGAGTCGTAGGTGAAGGGCATCATCCATTCTTAGGCGCGCGATGCGTGCAGCCCCTGTGCACAACCCCGAACGCCGCCACCAGATGCCACAAATTTTGAGCCGATTCTCAGCCCAACCGTGATGCCGATTGCCGCGAAGGTACGGCGCGGCGGCGTAGAATAAGAGCTTGGACTCTTTCGTTATGAGCCCGCTGAATTATCTGCCACGACAGCCGAATGAGGTATGAGCTATGAGCGCCAACGCCCTGCCCGTGATTACTGTGCACGGCCACGCCAGCAACCCCGGCACTGTCACTGAGCCTACCGTCTATGAGCAGGCTCTGGCGCGCTCGCTGAGCCCCGAATCCCTGCCGGCACATATTGGAGTGCTGGTGGACGGTAACCGCCGCTGGGCGGCTCAGCGCGGCTTGAGCACCCGTGAGGGCCACGCCGCCGGTGCGGAGCGGATTATTGATTTTTTGGCGTGGTGCACTGAGCTGTCGATTCCGCAGGTGAGCCTGTACATGCTCTCCACTGAGAACCTGAAGCGTCCGGAGAAGGAGCTGACCGGTCTGGTTGCTGTGATTGATGCGTTCCTGGTGCGTCTGGTGGGGTCTGCCTGCGGCCCGGTGCGCGCCATCGGCAATATTGACCTGATTCCTCGCCAGCTACACGAGCGCCTGGACTGGGCGATTGAGCAGACGGCGCACCTGCCCGGCGTTCGCGTGAACATTGCGGTCGGCTACGGCGGTCGCCAGGAGATTGTGGACGCAGTCCGTTCGGTTCTGCGTGAGGCCGCCGCTGAGGGTGCCTCCTTGGAGTCGCTTGCTGAACAGCTGAGCGTTGAGAACATTTCTTCGCACCTGTACACCGCCGATATGCCCGACCCGGACCTGCTGATTCGCACTTCGGGTGAGCAGCGCCTGTCCGGTTTTATGACCTGGCAGAGCGCGTATTCTGAGTTTTATTTCTGCCGTGCCCTGTGGCCGGATTTCACGCGCGTTGATTTTCTGCGTGCCCTGCGGGATTACACGAACCGTTCCCGCCGCTTCGGCTCTTAGAAGCTTCCTAGAGGCTATGGGTCTAGCGCCGTCGGATTGTGTTTCTCGGCTGGTAGCCTCCGGTAGTACAGGTTCCAACGTTACAGCCTCCAGCATTACAGAATGGACGTTCTATGCTCGCTGAGCTTTCCCGCCTCTACAACGCAGGCGGCGCCTCCACGATTGCCGCTCTGGTGCTCGGTAGCTACCTGCTGTATTTTTTGTGGTGTGCCCTGCGGCTGTGGCGTATTGACGTGCGGGAGCACCGCCTGCCGCACCGCATCCTGATTCCTTTGGCTATTGCCACCTATACGGCGCTGCCGGTGTCTTTGCTTTTTGCCGGTCGCCCCGCCGATATTTGGCGTGTGATTGGTGCCGGTCTGGTGCTGTGGTTCTGCTACCTGCTTCTGCGTATCCTGTCTTTTGGCGCGCTGGGCCGCGGGGATGTGAAGCTTGCCGGTATTCTGGGCGGCGTGCTCGGGTACCTGTCCTGGGCGAATCTGGGCTGGGCGTCGCTGGTGACGTTCCTTGCCGGTGGTCTGGTGTCTTTGGCTCTGGTGCTGTTTACGAAGGCGCGCGGTAGCACCCGCATTGCCTTCGGTCCGTTTATGCTTCTGGGTGCGCTGGTGGCGTTGGCGGCTCCGGCGTATTCTCTGTGGTAGATTCCGAAGTAGGGTAACCGTCCGGCTAAGTGGCGGGCTCGTTCTTCGTGCGGCTCGCGACTGTTCGCTCTGCTCTCTAGCACCTATTTCTCGGCGGAACTGCCGGGGCTTTTGAAAGGTTAATGTTATGCCTACTCCTCCCTATATCCGTAAGCTGCGTGAGCAGATTGGATCGGATTACCTGTGGCTGTCCGGTGCGACGGCTGTGGTGTACCGTGAGCAGGATTCTAAGGTGCTACTGGTGCGCCGTAGCGATAACGGGGCGTGGACCCCGATCACGGGCATTGTGGACCCGGGGGAGAGCCCTGCACTGACCTGCCTGCGTGAGGCGCAGGAGGAAGCGAACGTGCAGATTGAGGTGCTGGAGCTGGCGCAGGTGAAGGCTGACCCGCCGATGCAGTTCGGTAATGGTGACCGCTGCCAGTTCTTGGATCATACGTTCTTGTGCCGCTGGGTTTCTGGTGAGGCGAAGGTGAATGATGAGGAGTCTTCGCAGGTGCGTTGGGTGGATGTGTCTGACCCGGCGGAGCGTGCGTTGCTTTCGGAGCGGATGCTGGACCGTATTGATGCGGCGCTGAACTATGACGGCCACTGCCGTTTTGGTTTGGAGTCGGTGCCGCCGGAAGAGCTCTAGACCGGTTACTGGGGATGAGTAAAAGCCGCCGAATGAGGCACATAGATACAGAAGGAGGGGCGACCCGCCGTCATGGCGAGTCGCCCCTCCCAGTATTTTTATGACAGTTTGTTACATGTTATTGGGTGGTTCTTCCTGTTTTTCTGTGGGAGTGGGGGACTGGAAGCCTAAAGGTTGCCGTGGTTTTATTTTGTTTTTGTCTTATTTACCTTAAGTTGCGTCTGTGTATCGAGTTATGAGTGGTTTGCATGAGATGCTTTATATATGACACGGGTTACATTGGGAGTGACGGCCCCGTATTAGTCAGTAACCCGAGAAAGATTCGTTCACGTGATGTTCTGGTGAGCGTAGTCGCTTTCCTTTTACTCTGCCTATAAATCTTTAAGGCATGCCATTTTTCTGTGAACTAGGCTCATTGTGTTCATCGCAATTCTTGGGCGCTATTTTGATGCGTCCTGGAAGGAGCAAAGCATGACAACACATAAAATACCCTGGAGAATCTACGTAGCCCTTATTGGCTCTCTGGTAGGTACAGGAATATATTCCTTCGCCCTACCCATCGCGATTCTCGCTAGTACAGGCGAAATTGGGTTGGCTGGCGTAATGGCGGTAGCCATGCAAATCCCCAATATCGCCTTGGCATATCCACTAGCAACCCTATCTGATAGTCTGCCTCGAAAACCTATGATTGTGATTGCCGGGGCAGTAAACATCCTCAGCATCCTTACCTTGGCGTTGATGATTGAGCAGCATATGCTGTCATGGTTCACCATCGCCGCACTAGGATTTGTGAGCGGTGTCTTCTCCGAACTGGCTGCTGCCTCAGAAGCAGGATATATTCCGCAGCTTCTCGGACGAGAAAACCTTCTTTCGTACAATGCACGTCGTGAAATTTGCGAGGGAATATCCGCAATCATTGCACCCCCTACAGCAGGATTTATTGTTCTTGTCGCGGGTGCAACGGTCGGTCTTATCGTCCCGGTGCTCCTTTTCGGAGCGGCAACTATTTCATACGCAACGTTGCCATCCGTAGAGATGGAAACTAAAACTGAGCAACGCGAAACCGCACAACATGGGTTTATTCACCGCATGTTTGACGGTATCCAATACATGTTCTCCGGCGCCCCACAGAGACTTATCCTTGTCTACACGTTCTTCTTAGCGGCAGCTACGGCATCGTATTCACTTATCATTATTTACCGTCTGTATGAGGAACTCACTTTTGAAGCCTCAGTGGTAGGCATGATTATGGCCTGCAGCGGTATCGGTGGTATCGTCGCGGCGCTCATCATCGATCGTTTCCTCTCTTTCGAGAACACGCGAGGAATGCTACTGGTCGCTAACGTCGTATCCCTGCTCGGAATACCGCTCGTCACCGTCAGCAATAACCCTGTAGTGCTCGGAGCCTTGCTCTTCATCCTGGACGTAGGATGGGCATCAGCTTTCATCTTCTCCAACAATCTGCGTGACTGCATTACACCGAATGAGCTACTGGGGCGTGCCAGCTCCCTTGACGGTGCCGTGTTTGGGTTAGGAACGCTGTACTCCATGGGTGCGGTAGCACTGATGCTCGATCATCTCGGCTCCTTCAACGCTGCGCTTGTCGTCAGTATCCCGGCTGTACTCTGCCTCATCTACACGCTGGTCCACTATAAACAATTCAAAGTGTTCAATATCGTTGAACAATAGTGAGAACCCGCTACCCACTTAATGACGGGGCGGAGAACATATACAGAAGGAGGGGCGACCCGCCGTCGTGGCGAGTCGCCCCTCCCTCTATGGTTAAGCCGCGAACCTCAGAGGAGGTTCAGGCGGGTGAGATTAGAAGTTGCCCAGCATCTTGGTGACGTCCAGAGCTGCATCCAGCTGCTCCTCAGTCACTTCGCCGCGCTCCACATAACCCAGAGCCACAACTGCCTCGCGGACAGTCACCTTGTGAGCCACCGAGTACTTAGCGATCTTTGCAGCAGCCTCGTAACCAATCAGCTTGTTCAGCGGGGTCACGGTCGACGGCGAAGCCTCAGCCAGGAATCGGCAACGGTCAACATTAGCGGTCAGACCGTCAATCATCTTCTCAGCCGAAACACGAGAAACATTAGCGAGCAGGCGGATCGACTGCAGCAGGTTAGCAGCCATCACCGGGATACCCACGTTCAGCTCAAACGCGCCGTTAGTGGAAGACAGAGCAATGGTTGCGTCGTTACCGATGACCTGAGCGGCAACCATGATGGTAGCCTCACAAATCACGGGGTTGACCTTACCGGGCATGATCGAGGAGCCGGGCTGCAGATCGGGGATGTGCAGCTCGCCCAGGCCGGTGTTCGGACCCGAACCCATCCAGCGGATGTCGTTGCTGATCTTCATCAGGCCGTACGCCAGGGTGCGCAACTGACCGGAAACCTCAATCAGGCCGTCACGGTTAGCCTGAGCCTCGAAGTGGTTACGAGCCTCGGTCAGGGGCAGGCCGGTCTCCTCAGCGAGCAGCTCAATCACGCGAGCCGAGAAGCCGTCCGGGGTGTTAATGCCGGTACCCACAGCGGTACCGCCCAGGGGAACCTCAGCCACGCGGGGCAGGGAAGCGTTCACACGCTCAATGCCGTAACGCACGGTTGCGGCGTAGCCGGAGAACTCCTGGCCCAGGGTGATGGGGGTTGCGTCCATCAGGTGGGTACGGCCCGACTTCACAACGTCCTTGAACTCTGCGGACTTGCGCTCCAGGGACTCAGCGAGCACCTCCAGAGCGGGAATCAGGTCCTTCACCAGAGCCTCGGTCACAGCAACGTGCACGGAGGTGGGGAAGACGTCGTTGGAGGACTGGGAAGCGTTCACGTGGTCGTTGGGGTGAACCTCAATGCCCTTGGACTCCAGGGAACGGGTTGCCAGGGTTGCCAGAACCTCGTTCGCGTTCATGTTCGAGGAGGTACCGGAACCGGTCTGGAAGACGTCAATGGGGAAGTGGGCGTCGTACTTACCGGTTGCTACCAGATCCGCTGCGTCGCGGATAGCCTGGGCGCGCTCAGCGTCGAGCACCTTGAGTTCCTCATTGGCGGTCGCGGCTGCCTTCTTCACGAGGGCAAGCGCACGAATATGGGCGGATTCGAGGGTCTGACCCGAAATCGGGAAGTTCTCGACTGCGCGCTGGGTCTGTGCACGGTAGAGTGCATCAGCCGGAACGCGAACTTCGCCCATGGTGTCATGTTCAATGCGGTATTCAATGTTTTCAGCCATATCTCTAGGATAGGCGTTCAAAGTGGCTTACGTCGCCTCGAAAAGGTGTCAAAAGAGGAAAAACGCTCATAAATTTTGAGGCGTGAGAAGGCGCGTAAAAACCCCGCCCCGGTAGATGTGCGAACATGCTACCGTGGCGGGGGTATCCCATAGAAAAATCTGTTGTTAAGTGCGAGCATGTGGGTTCTCGCGCTAAGGCTCGTAATGAGCGGAGAAGAGGAAACCTAGTCCAGGTTCTCCGCAACCACAACGCGCGGGGGAGTCTTCACGACCACCGGAAGCGCCTGAGTCGGCGGGTTCTGCGAGTCGTTCTTCTCCTCCGGCAGGGTCAGATCCTGCGAACTGAACACCAGCTCCGCCTTACCCTCCTTCAGATGGTAGAAGACACCAATCACGGCGACCTTACCCTCAACCACCGCATCCGAAATGATGTGGGACTGCTCAATAATGCGGATGGCGGTCTGGCGGGTGTGCTCACGCACCATGTCGTTGACGACCGGGTTCTCCGGCAGCTTCGGGGACATCACCGAGGGCAGGATGTGCTGCACCAGGTTACGGATGAAGCCGTGCGGCATCTCACCGGACTCCAGGGACTTGCTGGCCGCAGTCACAGCACCGCAGGAGTCGTGACCGAGAACCATCACGATAGGGGTCTCAAACTCATCAACCGCGTACTCCAACGAACCGAGCGCCGCGTTCTCCAGCACATGACCGGCGGTACGCACCACGAACGCATCGCCCAGGCCCAGATCAAAAATAATCTCTGCCGCGAGGCGAGAGTCACCGCAACCGAAAATCGAGGCGAACGGGAACTGACCCGATGCCAGGTCGGTACGGCGAATCGTGTCCTGGTTGGGGTGCTCGTTGCTACCCTCAACAAAACGGCGGTTACCGTCCTTCAGACGCTTCCATGCTTCTGCGGGAGTCGGTTGGATGCCAGCCATGTGATGCTCCTTAGCGGACAAATACAGATAACGCGTGCCGTCGGAGCCAGCGAATCTGCGAACGAGTATGTGGGGCTTCAGGCGCTCGCACTGAAGCTCAGCTCCTTGCCCCGGGAGCCTCCCGGAGAAAGAACCTACCTCAAATATGCCTTAAATATGCGAAAAATAGCTAGTTTGGCGCGCCTTTACAACACCCAAAATCAGCGCCTCAGAGCGTATGAAGTGTCGAAGAGAGACGCAGCCCTCACCAATTTGCCGCATCTGCTCACCTTAAAGTCAACACGCACGCAAACTCGTTCAGAACAAGAAAAACGAAGCCTGCGCGCGCTATCCTGAAAGGAGCACTACTGCGTCGGCGACTTCGTGCTGGAAAGAACCAGCCAGCCGACGGTGTATTCAGAAATCTCGAAGGTGAGTCTATGACTACGAACAACAACCACGGCGATCGCAACCTCGCAATGGAACTGGTCCGCGCGACTGAAGCTGCAGCAATTGCTGCAGGCCCCTGGGTCGGCGCAGGCGAAAAGAACCTCGCAGATGGTGCAGCCGTAGACGCAATGCGTTACCGCCTCTCCACCGTCAGCTTCAACGGCACCGTCGTCATCGGTGAAGGCGAGAAGGACAAGGCTCCCATGCTGTACAACGGCGAAAACGTCGGCGACGGCTCCGGTCCCTCCCTCGACGTGGCGGTTGACCCCATCGACGGTACCCGCCTGACCGCACTCGGCATGGACAACGCCCTCTCCGTGATTGCTGTGGCAGACGGTGGCACCATGTTCGACCCCTCCGCAGTGTTCTACATGGAGAAGCTGGTCACCGGCCCCGACGCCGCAGAGTTCGTGGACCTGCGCCTGCCCGTCAAGCAGAACCTGCACCTGGTCGCTAAGGCTAAGGGCAAGAAGGTCAGCGAGCTGACCGTATGCGTGCTGGACCGTCCCCGCCACGCCAAGCTGATTCAGGAAATCCGCGAGGCAGGTGCTCGTACCCGCATCATCCTCGACGGTGACGTTGCAGGTGCTATCGCAGCCTGCCGTGAGAACACTGGTGTGGACCTGATGCTCGGCACCGGCGGCACTCCCGAAGGCGTTGTCGCAGCCTGCGCTATCAAGGCAACCGGTGGCGTCATCCAGGGCCGCCTGGCACCGACCGATGACGCAGAGCGCGAAAAGGCACTGGAAGCCGGCCACGATTTGGACCGTGTGCTGACCACCAACGACCTGGTCACCAGCGATAACTGCTTCTTCGCCGCAACCGGTATCACCGACGGCAAGTTGCTGCGCGGCGTTCGCTACGGCAAGAACACCGTGACCACCCAGTCGCTGGTCATGCGTTCCTCCTCCGGTACCGTCCGTACCGTCGAGGCTGAGCACCGCCTCTCCCGCCTGCGCGAAATCCTCGCACAGACCAACAGCCCCGAAGATCAGTAATCTTCGCCCCCGCAAGGGCTGAGGAGCCGCGCTAAGACTCCTCGAACATTGCACATACATACGCGCAGGAGCCGCCCCCACCGAAGAACTCGGTGGGGGCGGCTCCCTCATGTATTTAGCTTTTAGTTCTCAGAGTGCTCCCGGTAAGGGCGCGTCTGAACCCGTTAGCGAGAGCGGAAAGACTGAACCTTCGCCTTCGCCTTCGCCACAGCATCACGAACAGCCGGACGAGCCTTGTACGCCAGCGTGTAGGCGCGGTAGCCCAGCGAGGTTACCGGAACATCCCAGGTACCCGGGTACTCCACAGACTCGCCGCCAAAGGACTTCTTGAACTTCGTGAAACCAGCCCACTCGTGATCCGGCTGATCCTCCGGCGCAATACCGAAGAGGTCAACGTACTTCAGACCCTTGCGCTTAGCGTCCAGGATAAAGTTCGTCACCACCACAACACCTGCACTAAGGTTGCGGTGCTCAAAAGAAGCCGCAGCGTGCGCGTAGGTGCGGGTGTCATCCGAATCGTACACAAACGCCGCCGCAATCGGGGTGCTCTCACCGTTCTCATCGGTCAGCTTCGCAATGTACAGGGACGCCGCACCGGCGGGCATCAGCACACGAGCAACCTGCATCAGGTACTCATCCTGCTGACGGTTAAAACCGTTACGGTCCGCGGTTTCCTCGAGGAAGCCGAAGAGAATCGTCATATCCGAGGGATTGGTCGACACCTCAACGGTCACGCCCTTTTTGTGGAGATTACGATGACGATTACGGTAACTGGAGCTCATTCCCTTGAGGATTTCGTCCTCAGTGCCCGAAAGATCAATAATCTGAGTGTGCGAAGGCTGCACCTGGCGAGGAGCCAGAACCGCACCGCGACGAGCCAAGAAAGCAGCCGCATCCTGATCGCCCCAAATAGCGGATTCAGTAGGCTCAATGCGCACAAACAGGCAACGAAGCTTCGCGGCCTCTTCCTTCAACGACGCGAGAGCCTCATCAAAAGCCACAGCGCTGGAGGCGACCGGTCCGTACGGGCTGTACAGGTAGCGGCCGGTAGCGCCGCCCTCAACGGTTGCAAGGTACGACCAGCCGTTACCGCTCTTACGAATTACGGTGTGACCATTAGATTCCTGAAAACGTGCCCAAATATCGGACTGAAGAATATTGCTCATCCTTCTAGTGTATCCGAGCTTAGGGAACGTAAGCCTGGGGCTCCGACGACGCTTCGGGAGCGGAAGCGGGGCGGGGTGCGGAGGAGCTTTCCTCCGCCTCGCGCTCAGCGGCTGCCTTAGCCTTTGCATCAGCAACGCGGGTGCGCAGAGCCGCGCCCTTGTCCATGGCGCTCTGGCGCAGATCCTGAGAGAACTGACGCAAATCAGCATGAACCTGCTGAGCGAATGCGTCAGTACCCGAACCCAGAATACGCAGAGCCAGCAGACCCGCATTGCGAGCACCGTTAATGGAGACGGTAGCTACCGGAACACCGGCGGGCATCTGAACAATCGACAGCAGTGAGTCCATGCCCTCGAGGTTCTTCAGACGTACCGGAACACCAATCACGGGCAGAGCGGTCACGGAAGCGAGCATACCGGGCAGGTGAGCGGCGCCGCCAGCACCAGCAATAATCACGCGGATACCGCGGCTGTGAGCCTTCTTGCCGTACTCAATCATGTCCTCGGGCATGCGGTGTGCAGAAACAACATCAGCCTCGTAAGGGATGCCGAACTCGTCCAGAACCTCGGCTGCGGCCTCCATGACCGACCAATCCGAATCCGAACCCATCACAATGCCAACAATAGGCTGGGAAGAATCATAGGGAGACTGAGACATAATCCTCATATCCTTTCAGGATGCGGTGGCGAACCACCATCAATAGGGTGCGTCGGATACGCAGGATGCTCTCACCCCACGCACCGGCTAAAAATAGGGCTACAGGGGGCGGCCGTCACGCAAAATGGAGGCGGCATTCGCGGCGCTATGGCGCAGCGCCTCAAGCTCAGCCACCGTGCCGGTAATGTTCACGTGACCAATCTTGCGGCCCGGACGGGTTTCCTTGCCGTAGAAGTGAATCTTTGCGCGCGGCTCAGCCGAAAGCGCCAGCGGGTAGACGCCGAAAATGTCTTCGTTCTCGCCGCCCAGGTAGTTCTTCATCACGGCAACGCCCTCCAGCACGGAGGTGTCACCCAGCGGCAAATCCAGCACGGCACGCAGGTGCTGCTCGAACTGGCTGGTCACCGAGCCGTCCTGAGTCCAGTGGCCGGTGTTGTGCGGGCGCATCGCCAGCTCGTTGATGTAGAAGCCGGCGGGGGAGCCTGGAACCTCGAAAAGCTCAGCCGCCATTACACCGGTCACGCCCAGCTCGGAGGCAATGGTCACCGCAGCGGCTGCGGCAGCCTCAGCGATCTCGGGGTCCAGGTCCTGTGCGGGTGCAATAACCTCATCACAGATGGAGTTCACCTGAATGGTCTCAACGACCGGCCAGGGGCGCACTTCGCCGCTTTCACGGCGAGCCACCAGCGCGGAGAGTTCACGGGTAAAGGGAACCTTCTCCTCGGCAAGCAGGGCGGAGAAATCGGTGCGGGAAGGCAACTGCTCGAACCACGCAGTACTGCGCTCGCGAGCCTCCTCGGGGGAATCCAGAACGAGTACGCCCTTGCCGTCGTAGCCGCCGCGCGGGGTCTTCAGCACCACGGGCCAGCCAATTTCATCGCCGAAGGCGAGCAGCTCGTCCAGGGTAGAAACCTTAGCCCAGCGGGGGTTCGGCAGGCCCAGACGCTCAATAGCGGCGCGCATCAGGAGCTTGTCCTGAGCGTACTGGAGAGCTTCGGGACGGGGCTGAACATTCACGCCCTCCGCCATGAGGGTGCGCAGAAATTCGGTGGGCACATGCTCATGGTCGAAAGTGATGACATCCTTGCCGCGAGCAAATTCGCGGAGGGTGTCCAGATCTTTGTAGTCCCCGACGGGGGCGGTACGTACCGCTGCCACGGCGCCAACGGTGGGCGCCTCCGCGAGAATCTGCAGGTTCAGGCCAAGGTTAGTTGCTACGGGAGCCATCATGCGGGCCAGTTGGCCTCCGCCGATGACGCCAATTACGGGTCCAGTCACAGGGTAAGTCACATCACCTAAGTGTACCGGGTTCGGAGGGCCTGTGGGAGCAAGACCACATTAAGGTCACAGAATGGGTTTAACTGGGCGGTAGAGCCCAATATTTGGGCGTAAAAGCCGGAAGAAATCGTAAAAACCTGCCTTCTGCCCAGTCAACGTGAGATGAAAGGGAATGTCTCGTTAGCTGGGAGGTCTGTGGAAAAACTCTCAAAGGTACAAACAACCAACCGGGACTGTAATAACATATAAGAGCTTGTAAAAGAGGCTGACGCACTCCATAGTGGCGGCATGAATGACACCCACCGTAACAGTGCCAGCTCTTTCCCCTGAACTCCTCTAGATAGGCCCCGCATGAGCGCACAGACTAAACCGACCATGACCGAACGCCTGAAATCCCTCTGGGACAGCTACGGTATTGAGGTGCTCAAATTCGGTACCGTGGGCGGTGCCGCCTTCATCGTCAACTCTGTAACGGTGTGGGTGCTGATGATGACCATCATGTCGGAGTCCCACACCAAGGCGAAGGTCGTTGCAAGTATTGTCGCAACCATCTTCTCTTGGCTCATGAACCGCCTGTGGACCTTCCGCGACTCCCGCTCCGAAAACTGGAAGCGTGAAGCGGTCGAATTCGGACTGGTCAACCTGCTCGGTATTCTCGTCGAAGCAGGCTGTGTGGCATTCAGTACCTACGTGCTGAACCTGCGCACCCCCGAGGCATCCTTCATCTCCGGTACGATTATCGGTACCATTCTGGGCACCATTCTTCGCTACTTCCTCTACCGCTTCTGGGTGTACGGTTCGCACCGCCAGAAGGTTGAAGAGGGCGAAGGCACCGACCACGAGGAGCTCGGCCGCATGTTTGATGAAGCCGCCGCCATTCTTGATGGCGAAGAACCTGCAGCACGTAAGGCAACCTCTGAAGCAACTGCACCTGAGGCACAGTCGAAGCCGGGCTCGCAGAACTCCTAAGCTCCTCGGGTTGAGCTCCTCTGACCGTAGAAGCAGCTTAGTTAGAACGTGGTATAACGATTCATCCCCCGACACGAACGGTGTCGGGGGATGAATCGTTTAAAGACCTATATGTTTGTTCGCGCTCCGTGTGATTGGTAGCCTTCCACGCGATTTTTCAGGCAACAGGAGAGGGGCGCTATGCGCGGGAAATCTCCACCGCACGCTCGGCAACCATCAAAGACGCCAGCTGCCCATTCTGCCAGTTGACGCTCGGGTCAGCCACAAACACCGCATGGCCCGAGACCAAAATAGCTAGCACCTCCAGCAGGGCGCTCAGGGTCGCCTCCGAGGCATCAAAACCGTAGTCGGGGCTCAACTCCAAAGCGAGCGCACGCTGCCCCGAAGGTAGCGTATAGCCCGCCGTACGATATGCCTGTGCCTGCGTGAGAGCCTGCTCGTAGGCTTCCGCATAGCTGAAACCCTCAATGATTTCTGCTGAATCATCGGGAAGCAGACCCGAGTACTGGTCGCCAAAGCTACGCACCAGAGCGCAGTAATCGAGCACCTCCTCGGCGTGCGGAGCCAGCGACTGCAGATCGCCGGTGTAGGAAAGCGCCAGCGGTGCACGGTCAACCGCCAGAAGGTACGCGGGGTTATTCGTATAGCCCGCCTCCTGCTCGGTGCAGACCGCGGCAACCAGCGGCTCATCCTGATCGAGGAGAGCGCCCACGCGCAGTGCCGCCAGTCCCAGAACAATAGTGCGCCAGTGCAGAGGTGCTTGGAGGTCAAAACCCTCGCCGGACTCCAGCTCGCATTCTTCAACCAGCAGGTTTGCGCTCTTATCAATCCAGTTCATGAGAACCCTGCCGGAGAGCTCAATGCGCTCGCCTGCCGCCGAATACCAGATGAGGGCGGGGGTCTGCTGGCTGCTGAGCTTCTCAAAGAAACGGTTCAGAGTTGTAGGCACGGATGCGCCGGTGGGGGAGAGAGTAACCATGGGTTTCACTCTACCGCACCGGGGGTGGAGAGGTCAGGGAGAATGTGCGCGGTGCTAAAAGATGCAAAGGTAAAGTAAAAACGCCTAAGGGTGCCCTAAAAACCTAATGGTTCAAAATGCTTGACAGCCCTAAAGCCTCATTTTGGTAATGTGGCATAAAAATAAGTTGGAAATGTAAATGCTTCGCAATGCCTCGGAAAAATATTCAGAAACTGCATAGTGATAAAGATAAGTTTTCCTTATCTAATTATTAGAATTTTTCCCCGAGCTCGAGATGGGATGGGTGGGGGTGGTCGCCGTAACCCCTTATATTTGCAGTCAGGATGCGGAATTTGCAGGCAGTGGAAACTAGTCCTGGAGAAGGGGAAACTTAGGGTGCCCCTTAGATGTGAGCGAGGGCAAGTGGTGCGTGCGAAAATGTATAAAGGTCAAATTTACATTAAATATGACGCTCCTAACACATACATCTAAATATTGTTTAAGTCTAGTTTGACGAAACGGCGTGTCGCACGTCTAATAGATATATAAGCGTGTTTGCTCTGGAAGGGACCGTAGAGGCCAAAGCAAACCATGCCACACCATACACACTAAGATTCCGTCCACGACGGATCCGCAGACTCATTAAGCTCACAATGAGAACACGGAAGGAAAACCCATGGGCTCCTACATTGCATCGGACCGCTCCATCGCGGCCGCGCGCGCATCAGGCGCTCAGCACCGTAGCATGAATCCCACTCAATCTCTCGAAAAAGCCGCCGACGCCTTTCTCTCAGACGCTGAACGAAACATGCCTGCCTGCACCGACGTATGGACCGCAGCGGCAGGACTCTACGGAACCGAAGGCGAAGACGGAGAACTCGCCTGGCAAGCTGAAGCACTCTGCGCCCAGACCGATCCCGAAGCCTTCTTCCCCGAGAAGGGCGGCTCCACCCGAGACGCCAAAAGGGTATGCGGTGTATGCCCCGTGCGCGAAGAATGTCTACAATATGCAATGGACAATGACGAGCGCTTCGGAATCTGGGGCGGTCTGTCAGAACGTGAACGCCGCCGACTGCGCAAGCAGGCGAGCTAAGCCAGGAAGGTACCACCCACATGCAGACCGCACGACTGTGCTCCCGCCAAACCTGCCAGCGAGAGGCGACTGTTACTCTCCACTACTCCTATGCAGACTCCACGGCAATCATTGACGCACTCTCTGAATTCCGCGAACCCCACGCCTACGACCTCTGCGACGAACACGCCGCACGGCTGACGGCACCGCAGGGTTGGCGAGTGGTCTACAAGGTACCCGTTCAGGACACCACCGAATCCTAGAGTTCGAACCCAAGAATTAAACACCCGAATGCAAAGAACCTTCCGCGAATTCATGCGGAAGGTTCTTTGCGTATGAGAAACTGGCAGATAGTACAGACACCCGCAACTCACTCAAACACCGATCACTCGAAAAGAACGCGAGATCCATGACCAAAGAAACACACCGAGGAATGTGGGGCGCACTGCGCCCGGCCATCCGCCGCACCAGTGCCGAAGAACTACTCCACGCCCGCCGCACCGAAACTAAAACCAGCGAACCGGCACCGCACACCGGAGCCTTCGGACGCATCGCAGCAGACGTACCCACCGTCGCCGAAGAACCCGACCTGCCCACCGGGAACGTACCCGTCGTCCCCGCACGCAGCAAACTACGCGAACAGGGAGTCGGCACCCGCGTACGCACCCGCACCAACGTCTCCACCGGCTTCGTGCCCCTCGTACGCGACTCGCAGAGCACCCCCAAAAACCCGACGCTCAGCGACCTCAACCGCGAAACCATGCAGAGGGCAGCCGAAGCAGAAGCAGCTGCAGCAGCAGAAGCCGAAAATGCGGCTGAAGCAGAAACCGTCGCTACCGCGGAGGCGGCAAACGCCTCCACCGCCGGACGCAAGTACCGCACCGAAACCACCCGCACCGGTCACACCCACGCGGTCGCGGACCCCAACGCGCCGCTGTCTTCCCTGGCAGCCTCGCCCGAAGCTGCAGAACGCGCCGCAGCCCGCGAAGACGCTGTGGAAGACACCCCGCGCTTCCTCAAGCTCCGCGCAACCCTTATCGCGCTCACCGTACCGCTGACCGTACTCATGATCGCGATCCGCGCTGTAGCCTCCGCGCCCTTCCTCTGGCTCGAATACCACCGCCCCGGATTCCCCGAAGACAGCTACGGCTACTACCTCGTCGAGAGGATGCGCCTGGGCTCCTACGGCGTGGACTACATCAACAACTTCGCGCCGCGCGAATACCTTGCCCGCGTCACCACCGGTGCCGACAACACCCTCGCCTTCACCGAAGCAGAAGTGAACCACATGCACGACGTGAAATGGGTACTGCTCATCGCCACCGTAGCTGTTGCCGCACTCTTCCTGCTGACGCTCTTTAGCAGCATCTCCCTGCGTGAACGCGCCCCCGGAACCATCCGCCGCAGCCTCTTCTGTGGCGCGTGGATTACCCTGGGACTCATCGCGGTGCTCGGCGTTGTGGGCGTCTTCGGTTGGGAATGGCTGTTTACCACCTTCCACCAGGTGTTCTTCCCGCAGGGCAACTGGGAATTCTCCGTACGAAGCTCCCTGATCCGCCTCTACCCGCCGCAATTCTGGATCGACGCGGCAATCGCCGTAGCAGTCCTCGTAGCCGCGCAAATCACGCTCCTGCTCGTGACCACCTGGCCCACCAAATACCGCAAGCTCAAGGCAGAACGCCGCCGCCAGGAACGCCAGGAACTGCGTGTCAAGCTCGCCTCCGCACGAGTCGGCGACAACTAAAAATCATCAGCCACTTCACCGTGCAAACCAGCGCGGAAAGGGCACAACAAAGGGGGCTGGGCTCTACCACACGGTAGAACCCAGCCCCCTTCGCTATACCCAAGCTCGCATTGCTCGCGTCTGAACCCACGTCTAAGACCAGGTCTAAAACCCCAGCCTAAAAACCTGAGCCTAAATCCAGGACTTAAACCACATATGCGAATACCACTGCTCATACGGAATTACCTGAGCAGTCCACAACGGCATAAAGTATGCACTCAACACCAGCACACCCACAAGGTAAATCGCCACCAGCGTCACGCCCAAACGGGCACGCAACACCGAACCGCGAGCACCCGACAGCGCCAGACCCAAAACACCCGCCAACAGCAGAATCAGGAACGGCTCAAAGGACAGAGCGTAGAAGTAGAACATCGTGCGATTCGGGTACATAAACCACGGGAAATAGCCCGCACCGAACACAACCAGCAGCGCACCAAAACGCCAATCACGCTTCAGCACCAAAACCAGAAGCGCCACAATAATCGCCGGAATAAAAGCCCACCAAATCGCCGGGTTACCGATATTCAAAATAGCCTCGGAACAGGACTTCACGGTACAACCCGAAGAACCCAACTTCGGCGACTCATAGTAGTACGAGGTCGGGCGACCCAAAACCAGCCACTGCCACGCCTGCGAAGAATACGTATGCGGGCTACTCAAACCAGAATGGAACTTAAACGCCGAGACATGGTACTCCCACAAGGAACGCAAATCCTCAGGAAGCCACATGACACCCTTGCCCGGGTTCTCAACCGCCCAGCGGCGGAAATACGCATTCGACGACTGGAACCAGCCCGCCCAAGTGCTCAAATACACCAGCAGACCCACACCAATCATCTGGAAGAATGCGGGGATGCCGTCACGCACCAGTGCCGTCAAACCCCACTTGTTCAGACCCACAATACGGCGAGCATTAATATCCCAGAACACCGTCAGCAGACCCATCGCCGCAATAAAGAACAGCGAATTCCACTTCACACCCACCGCGGCACCGGCACACACACCGGCAGCGAAACGCCACAGGCGCAGACCCATGCTCGGGCCCCACGGCATCGGCGGAAGCACACCGCCATTCTGGCGTGCCGCCTCCGCAATATGGCGCGCCAACACGCGCCGCGCCTGAATACGGTCAAGCACCAGACACGCAAAAGTCGCCAAAATCCAGAACATCTGGAAAATATCCAGCAAAGCCAAACGAGACTCCACCAGCATCAGACCATCCACAGCAGCCAGCAGCGCCGCAATAGTCGCCACCGTCATCGAACGGAACAGCAACCAGCCAACATAGGCAATCAACGCCACCGACAGGGTGCCAATCACCGCAGCAGAAACACGCCAACCAAAGGGATTATTATCACCAAAAATTGCCATGCCCGCGGCAATCATCCACTTACCCAACGGAGGATGCACCACATACTCCGGCGAATCCGTCAACAGACCCGACGGGTGACCCGCCGCAAAGGAAGCATTAGCGTCCTTCGACCAGCTCAACTCATAGCCATAATGCACATACGAGTAGGCATCCTTGGCGTAGTACGTCTCATCAAAAACAATGGCATTCGGATGCGCCAAATTATAAAAACGCAGAATACCGGCAACCAGCACAATCAATGCGGGCGCCAACCAACCCCAACGCGGGGCACGAATATAGGCAACAGCGAGCGCATCCAGCAGAGAATCGAGGCCGTAACGACCGCGTTCAGACGAAGAACGGGTCGAATCAGCCGAACCAGCCGGAGCGGCAGATGCGGGAGAAAGTAGCTTAGGTATCTTCACCCCATCAATCCTAAAGGGTCAGAACGCACGATGCACCATTTCAGCCCGTGAACGGCATATATGACGCATCCGGAAGCCCACCCACACCAGCCACCTATTACCCGCCACCCCACCCGGCACCGGATTGAGCGCGGGCGTTACACTTAGTGGGTACACGAAGACCAGACACAGACACGAGGCCTGCCATGACCGCACCCGCAGAATACACCGAAGAAACCACCGACCCCTCAGAAACGGTCGAGGCACCCCAGGCTGACACCGCTGACGTCGCTGTCACCTCCGAAGAAGGCGGCGTGCTCATCCTCGGCGGCACCCCCATCGGCAACCTCGCTGACGCCTCCGATCGACTGCGCTCAGCCCTCGCCACCGCAGACCTCATCGCCGTTGAAGACACCCGCAAGCTACGCACCCTCGCCTCCGGGCTTGGCGTGCGCACCCGCGGTCGCGTCATCGTCAACCACGACCACAACGAAACCGAACGTAGCGAAACCATCGTGCAGGCGGTACAGGACGGCCAGCGCGTGCTGTTGCTCTCGGATGCGGGCATGCCCACCATCTCCGACCCCGGCTACGTTGCCGCCGCAGCCGTCGCGGAAGCCGACCTGCCCGTCACCGTGGTGCCCGGTCCCTCCGCCGCGTTGACCGCGCTCGCGCTCTCCGGCCTGCCCACCGGACGATTTACCTTTGAGGGTTTCCTCGCCCGCAAGGGCTCCGAGCGTTCGCGCCGCCTCGCCTCGCTGGCGGGGGAGGAACGCACCATGATTTTCTACGAATCTCCGCACCGCACTGCCTCAACCCTGGCAGACTTCGTGCAGACCTTCGGCGCCAACCGCCGCGGAACGGTCAGCCGTGAGCTAACTAAGCTTCACGAAGAGGTTCGACGCGGTACCCTGGCTGAGCTTGCCGAATGGGCTGAGTCTGAACGCGTCCGAGGCGAAATCGTCATTATCGTTGAGGGTGCGCAAGCCCCCGAAACCCCCGAAGCGCAGGACGTAGTGCAGCTGGTCCTCGACCGCGTGGCTGGCGGCGAGCGCCTCAAGAGCGCCTGCGCTGCGGTCGCCGCCGAGACCGGTACCTCCAAGCGTGATTTGTACGAGGCGGCACTGGCTGCCCGCTCCGAATAACCCAGAAACACTCCCCAGCTTTACCCCGCAGTTTTATCCCAAGGATTTATCAATGTGTCAGAGCCATCCCGGTCCTGAAATCACCCAGGAGTACCTGAACTCCCTCGCCGCCCTGGCGAACTACACCCTGCCCACCCCCGCGGCACTCCAGGCAACCGCCCTGCCTAACGGCTGGGAGCCGGTGCCCGGTGAAGTACCCGCACCCTATAAGGCGGAACTCTACACCGGCATCAGCGACGCCGAAGGCGGAGAAGGAACCCGCCGCCGCTCCACCACCGGCGAGAACGGTCGCAGCCGCAATCTGGTCTTCCCGCCCGCCCCCGAACCGCTGCCGTACCCCATCGTGGATAACCACACCCACATGGACCTGCTCGACGGCGAAGTAGAAATCAGCGCCCGCGATGCACTCGATGCCGGTGAGAAGCTCGGCATCGCCGCCATCGTGCAGGTCGGATGCGATATCCCCTCCTCCCTATACGCGGTCGCCGCCGCGCAGGCTGATGAGCGCGTCCTCGCCGCTATTGCGATTCACCCCAACACCGCTCCTGAGCTGGCTGCAGCCGGTCAGCTGGAGGCGGCGCTCGCCACTCTCGACGAGCTTGCCACCGCCGACCGTGTGCGCGCTATTGGCGAGACCGGCCTGGACTATTTCCGCACCGGTGAGGAAGGTATGGAGGCGCAGCACTACAGCTTCCGTGAGCATATTCGCATTGCGAAGAAGTACAACCTGGCGCTGCAGATTCACGACCGTGACGCGCACGAGGACGTTGTGCGGATCCTGGATGAAGAGGGTGCGCCGGAACGTACCGTGTTCCACTGCTATTCGGGTGGCCCGGAGCTTGCGGCGATCTGCAATGAGCGCGGCTGGTATATGAGCTTTGCCGGCACGGTGACTTTCAAGAACTCGAAGGGTATTCAGGAGTCGTTGGCGATGGCTCGCCCGGAGCTGATTCTGGCTGAGACGGATGCACCGTTCTTGACCCCGCATCCGTTCCGTGGCCGCCCGAATGCGTCCTACATGACGAACTACACGGTGCGTTTTATGGCGGCTCATCGCGGTGAGGAACTGGAGGCGCTCTGCCGCCGTATCCGTGAGAATTCGGAGCAGGTTTACGGTCAGTGGTAGGCGCGTACAGCCTGTAGCGGATAGCTACTCTGGGCTGCCTCATGGGTAAGCCGTACGGTACCTGGCCCCTGATTTGCACCGGCTTGTACCTGATTTCCGATCGGGTGCTGAGCTGTTGCTCAAGCAGTTCGAGAGTAAGGTTCCGGGTACTGTGGCTGATGATTACAAGCTGTACCAGCAGTGGGGTGTGGATGTGCGTTTTGTGCAGCCTGGCCTGTGCGGCTGGGAGGGTAGCAGCGTCATCCTGGAATCTGGTAAGAGCCACCTGGAGATGCTGGCTGAGAATCAGAAAGGTTCGAGCGCCCTGGATCGAGTGCGTATTGCGTTGGCTCCGAAGATGCGTTTGGTGAATGCAAAGAATACTCTGGACGCCACCATTGATGAGGTGAAGCAGCGTCTGGGCAAGGCGAAATAAGTAAGCCTCTTTGAGAAAGCCTTTCTTCGTCATATATGTATGGCGGGGAGGGGCTTTTTGTAGTTATTTTCAGCTTTAGCGCGTGAGGTATCGTGTAACGTGCGAGACATAACAGGGGGCTGCACGCCAATTGTTGGGTACTATCTTCACATGAGTGATAGGGTATTTTTATACATACAATTCATCACTCACTGACTAGGCATTTTGTTATCGTGCGCGCATATTTTCGGCGTGCTTTGTGTTTGTCGGTGCCAAGTCAATACTCGGCACTCATGCATGGCTTCTGTCGTTTCAGATCAGGACCGTATGGGTGCGCCAAGCAAAGGGAAATTCATGGCAAAAATTCTGAAATACGTTCTGGGACTGGACGGCGCTAACCGGTTTGATTCTTTCTTCTCGGTGGGGGCACCCGCTCAAGGTTTTCAGCGTTATTCTGCGGTGGATAACCGTGATAACCACGTCACTGATGCACAATTCGACAGCAAACTGTTCCTGGCTCGTTACGGTAAAGAGCCGAGGCCTGCCGAAAAGGGTTGCGCTTTGAGCCACTACCACATGTGGAAGGACTTCCTCGCTTCAGATGCCGACTGGGCTTTGCTGGCAGAAGACGATGTCCTCATTTCCCCTGACCTGCAGCCTGTAGTGGAGAGGATTATTGAAAAGTATCCTCACGTGCAGATGGTTAACCTGGGCGATATCTACGCTTCTGAAGCTGGCAAGCTCAACCCGCAGGTTGATTACCCCCGTCTTTCGTTGCTCTCTCCTTTTGTGTACGGCAAGTACCGTATGGGTAGTGCCTATGGTTCAAAGCCTCTGTACGGTGCTGCCTTGTATCTTCTTTCGCGTTCTGGAGCTGAACGACTCGTAGAATGTTATGGCGAGACGGTTCCCGGCGTTGTTGCTGATGATTATTCTCTCTACCGAGAATGGGGAGTAGACGTATATTTGGTGCAGCCCGGCCTGTGCGGTTGGGAAGGCACCAGCCTCATTCAAACTTCTGGCGTTCGTCACTTGGAAAGTCTCAAGAGCACGCAGCATGGCACCGGTTTTATCGACCGGGTGCGCATCGCCCTGGCGCCGAAGAAGCGTATTGCGAACGCGAAGAATATTCTGGATGCCACTCTCGAAGATGTGAAGCAGCGTTTAGGACGGTAACCCAGAGACGGATTGGGCTACTACTATCGCATAAAAATGTGAATACGTGGGTCTTCTGCCCTGTCATTTATCCCCTCCCTATCGTGTATATGCGGTAGGGAGGGGATTGTTTTTGCTGTGCACCGGTACACGCGTGCCGTACCGCGTTTTAACCTGCGGACACCTGAGATTGGTGCATGGTGAATGATAGAATTCTTTCTACATTGCACAGTAGTGTGCGTATTTATCACACGCTCAATATTCAGACTTCATGCCATTTACGCATTACGCACTGATTTTTAAGATGGATGACCCCTTCTGTCGTGCAGGTGGTCTGTTGTTCTGAAAACTCATCATTAACCTTTGAGATCTTCTATCGCTTAGGTTTTCTGGATGAGCTATTGAAAGGAAAAAAATATGGCAAAGATTCTGAAGTATGTTCTGGGCCTGGATGGCGCGAACCGTTTCGATTCGTTCTATTCTGCGGGTGCGCCGGCGCAGGGCTTTATTCGTTATTCTGCGGTGGATAACCGCGATAATCACGTCGCTGATGAAGAATTTGACGTTGAGTTTTTCCGTAGCCGTTGGCATCGTGACCCTAGCCCCGCGGAGAAGGGTTGCATGCTCAGCCATGTGAACATGTGGCGTGACTTTGTTGCAAGTGACGCCGATTGGGCGCTGATTGCCGAAGACGACATCCTTCTTTCTCCGGATGCTGAGGCGGTGGTGAACGCAATCATCACGAAGTACCCGCAGGTGCAGCTGGTGAACCTTAGCGATTCTTTTGCGAATGAAGCCGGCAAGCTGAACCCGCAGGTGGAATACATCCGCCTGTCTCTGCTGTCTCCTTTTGTGCACGGTAAGTACCGTATGGGTAAGCCGTACGGTACCTGGCCCCTGATTTGCACCGGCTTGTATTTGATTTCCCGTTCGGGCGCTGAGCTGCTGCTCAAGCAGTTTGAGGACAAGGTGCCGGGTACTGTGGCTGATGATTACAAGCTGTACCAGCAGTGGGGTGTGGATGTGCGTTTTGTGCAGCCGGGCCTGTGCGGCTGGGAGGGCAGTAGCGTCATCCTGGAGTCCGGCAAGCGTCATCTGGATAAGGTGAATAGCCTCCAGCACGGTACTGGTCCTCTGGATCGAGTGCGTATTGCTTTGGCTCCGAAGAAGCGTATTACAAACGCTAAGAACGCCCTGGAAGCCACTCTTGATGAGGTAAAGCAGCGTTTCTCGCGGTAACCTAAACTGTAACCTCCCCACCATCCACCTATGTGAAGGAACGCTGTGAACGATCTGCCCCTGCTCGGCCCTGCTGAGATTCGCGAGCTTGCCGAGATGCTCGGTATTCGTCCTACGAAGACTCTTGGGCAGAACTTTGTGATTGACCCCAATACGATTCGTCGTATTGTCAACGCGGCAGAGATTTCACCGGAGGAGACGGTGCTGGAGGTCGGCCCGGGCCTGGGTTCGCTGACTCTCGGTATCCTGGACGCTGCGAAGGACATGGTGGCGGTGGAGATTGACCCGCCGCTGGCTCAGCAGCTTCCGCACACGATTGAGAAGTTCCGCCCCGAGAAGGCGGACGATATTGACGTGGTGCTCATGGATGCTCTGAAGGTCACCGAGCTGCCGCGCACTCCGGATGCTCTGGTAGCGAACCTGCCCTATAACGTGGCGGTTCCGGTGCTGTTGCACCTGTTTGCGCAGTTCCCGAGCATTCGTCACGCCCTGGTGATGGTTCAGGATGAGGTCGCCGATCGCCTGTCCGCAACCCCGGGTTCGAAGATTTACGGTGTGCCCTCGGTGAAGGCCAATTGGTATGCCGAGGTGTATAAGGCGGGCGTGATTGGCAAGAACGTGTTCTGGCCTGCGCCGAAGATTAACTCGGGCCTGGTGGGTTTCCGCATGCGCGAGGAGCCTCTTTCTACCGTTGACCGTGACCTGGTGTTCACGATTGTGGATGCCGCTTTCGCTCAGCGCCGTAAGACTCTGCGCGCTGCGCTGAGCTCCTGGGCGGGTTCGGGTGCGCGTGCGGAGCAGATTCTGGTGGCTGCCGGTATCGCTCCGACGGAACGCGGTGAGAAGCTGGATATTCACGGCTTTATCCGCATTGCGGAGGCTTCGCTGACTATTCCGGCTGAGCCCGTAGCGGAGTAGCTTCTTCCCGCTCTAAATTTTTCACTGACGTTCTCACGCGAGTTCCCGCGCGAAAGGTGTATGCGCTGATGAGTACCCAGGTCGCTATTTCGGTTGATGCTCCCGGTAAGGTCAATCTGTACCTCGCCGTGGGGGATGTCCGCCCGGACGGCTACCACCCGTTGACTACGCTTTTTGCGGCGGTCTCTCTAACGGAGACCATCACGGTCTCTGAGGGGCAGACACCGGGGCTGAGCCTGAGCATGGATATTGTGCCCGGCTCCCTGGTGGATCAGCAGATGCAGGCGGGGCAGTTCGACCCTGCCGCTGTGCCGATGGATGAGCGGAATCTTGTGTACCGTGCCGCCGAGCTAATCCTTGCGGAACACGGTATTGAATCTGCCCCGGCGCTGCACCTGCATATTGCGAAGGCTGTGCCCGTGGCAGGCGGCATGGCTGGCGGCTCAGCGGACGCGGCTGCCGCCCTCATTGCTACGGACCGCTACCTGCACACAACCGGCCGCACCGATGCGCTCCTGACCCAGATGGATTATGAGCGTCTCGCCGCGCAGCTGGGCGCCGATATTCCCTTTAGCGTGCGCGCCGCGCTCGGGCAGACCCTCGCCCTGGGGCAGGGGACCGGTACCGAGCTGCAGAACGTTGCGGCGCCTCGGGAACCTCTGCACCTGGTAATCGTTGCCGCGCAGTTTGGCCTCTCAACCCCCAGCGTATTCAAGCAGCTGGATGCGGGCCGTGCCTCGGGGCTGTACCCTGCCTCCGGTGAGCTGGTGGAACCCGTAGAGCTTCTGGAAGCTCTGAACTCTTATGACGGTTCGGAGGCGGCGCTCGCCTCCTTGGCACCGCTGCTACGCAACGACCTGCAGACACCCGCACTTTCGTGCGCCCCGCAGCTGGAGCAGACTCTGAACCTGCGCGAGAGCGAGGGCGTGTACGCCTCCCTGGTATCTGGTTCCGGTCCGACGGTGCTTCTGCTGACTTCTTCGCAGGCCCGGGCGGAGGCTCTTGCCTCTACTCTTCGCGCTGCGGGCAACCACGCCGTGAGCGCGGTCAGTGCGGTTCTGAATCACCCTTAGTTGCCGCTGTAGCTGAGCGCTGAATATATGAAGAATGCCGGTTCTAGATTCAATCTAGAACCGGCATTCCTTATCTCAGTAGACCTTAGCCCAGCAATTCGGAGAGTTCGAGCCAGCGCATTTCTAGCTCGTCAATCTCATCCTGAAGTGCCTGCTGCTGCTCGCCGAGCGCCGCCAAACCGGCGTAGTCCGAGGCGTCGTGCGTGCTCATCTGCTCGGAGAGCTTCTCCTGCTCTGCTGCGAGCTTGGCGAGGCGGCGCTCAATCGCGCCGGATTCCTTCTGCGCCGCACGCAGCTCGGCACCGGAGACCTTCGGGGTATCCGGCTCAGCAGAAGCCTGCGCCGAGGAGGCGGCACGCGCTTGCGCGCTACCGGCGGCAGAACCGCCAGCACCGGCTGCCGAGAGCGCCAAATACTCGTCCACACCGCCGGGCAGGTGACGGAACGAACCGTCAATCACGGCGTACTGCTGATCGGTCACACGTTCCATGAGGTAACGGTCGTGGCTGACCACCAGCAGGGTGCCCGGCCAGGTGTCCAGCAGGTCCTCCATCGCGGCGAGCATATCGGTGTCCAGGTCGTTGGACGGCTCGTCGAGAATCAGCACGTTCGGTTCATCCAGCAGAATCAGCATGAGCTGCAGGCGACGCTTCTGACCACCCGACAGGTCCTTGACCGGAGTAGACAGCTGCGCGCTCGTAAAGCCCAGACGCTCCAGCATCTGCGAGGGGGACAGTTCCTTACCATCGGCAATGTAGCTACGCTTCTTGCGGCCAATCACATCCGAGACGCGGTCGTTAGCAACCTCGTTGAGTTCATCGAGCTGCTGGGTCAGGGTCGCAATCTTCACAGTCTTACCGTGCTTGACACGGCCTTCGGTCGGCTTCAAATCACCGGTCACCAGGGAGAGCAGAGTGGACTTACCCGCGCCGTTCACGCCTAGGATTCCGGTGCGCTCGCCGGGGGCAATACGCCAGGTGACCTTCTTCAGCACCGGGCGCTTGCCGCCGGGCATCGAGGGATCGTCGTAGACGACGGAAACGTTTTCGAGGTCGACCACGTCCTTGCCGAGGCGGGAGACCGCCATCTTCTTCAGCTCCACGGTGTCACGCACCGGCGGGACGTCCGCAATGAGGGCGTTGGCGGCATCAATGCGGAACTTCGGCTTAGAGGTACGCGCGGGCGCACCGCGGCGCAGCCAAGCGAGCTCCTTGCGCATCAGGTTCTGACGCTTCGCCTCCGCTGCGGCTGCCTGACGGTCACGCTCCACACGCTGCAGGATGTACGCCGCGTAGCCGCCCTCGAAGGGCTCGACGATGCGGTCGTGCACTTCCCAGGTGTCGGTACAGATTTCGTCGAGGAACCAGCGGTCGTGGGTGACGACCATGAGTCCGCCAGCATTCTTGGACCAGCGGGACTTCAGGTGGTTAGCGAGCCAGGTGATGGCTTCAACATCCAGGTGGTTGGTGGGCTCGTCGAGCATGAGCACGTCCCATTCCTGCGCGAGCAGGGAGGCGAGCGCTACGCGTCGACGCTGACCGCCAGAGAGCGAAGAGACGGGTGCATCCCAGGGCAGATCGGAGACCAGGCCCGAGATGACATCGCGGATACGGGACTGCGAGGCCCACTCGTATTCGGGGGTGTCGCCCACAATCGCGTAGCCAACCGTGTGGTCGTCGTCGAGGACATCGGACTGGTCAAGGTAACCGATGCGGGTGCCGCCGCGCACGGTAACGCGGCCGGAGTCCGGGTCGAGCCGGCCGGCAAGGATCTTCATGAGGGTGGACTTGCCGTCGCCGTTGCGACCGACAATGCCGATGCGGTCGCCTTCGTTCAGGCCGATCGTGATGCCTTCAAAGATGGTTCGGGTAGGGAATTCGAGGTGCAGCGATTCGCCGCCAAGTAGATGTGCCACGCCTTCTAGGGTACAGGGTGAGTGTTCAGTTCAAGTAGCGCTCCAAGCTTTGATGAGGGGCTACTTGGCGGTGCTGAGAAAAGCTGTGGGGATTGCGG
The DNA here is from genome assembly GCF_001815755.1 of Rothia sp. HMSC061C12. NCBI lineage: Bacteria > Bacillati > Actinomycetota > Actinomycetes > Micrococcales > Micrococcaceae > Rothia > Rothia sp. HMSC061C12. Next base: position 101,379 of record NZ_KV821872.1, on the reverse strand, counting down.
GGCGCGCGGCTAAGTTGAGCACAGATATTTGATAAACTGAGGAAAGCATTTCCTGCATTGCGCTGTTCTGTGCCCAAAATGGCGGTCAATGACGATGAGGACCCGCTAGCGGGGGCTTGTCGTGAATGTAAGGATAATCCGCCATGGTGTAATGGCAGCACAGCGGCCTTTGGAGCCGTTTGTCTAGGTTCGAGTCCTAGTGGCGGAGCGTAAGCACTCAACGGCACCGTTGATAGAGAGTTAGCGGTCAGCGCTCACTCCTCACTCTTACAACCTCGTCTAAGGAGTCTTCCCAGTGAACACTGAACTGGCACCCTCTGCAGTGATCGTTCTCGCTGCAGGCGCTGGTACGCGCATGAAGTCCGCTACCCCCAAGGTCATGCACGGCATTGGTGGTCGATCCATGGTTGAGCACGCTATCGCTGCTGCACGCGATTTGAACCCTGAGCGCCTCGCTGTTGTGGTACGCCACCAGCGCGATAAGGTCGCTGAGCATGTGCTTGCGTTTGACCCTGAGGTAACCATCGTTGATCAGGATGAGATTCCGGGTACTGGTCGTGCGGTTGAGGTCGGTCTGAATGCCTTGGATGCGCAGGCACCCGTCTCCGGCACCGTTCTGGTGACCTACGGTGACGTTCCTCTGCTGCGCCCCGAAACCCTGCGCGAACTGATTGCCTTCCACGAGGATGACAAGAACTCCGTAACCGTCCTGACCACCCACATTGATGAGCCCGGCGCCTACGGTCGTATTGTCCGTAACCAGGCTGGCGAAGTGACCGCTATTGTTGAGGCGAAGGACGCGTCCCCCGAAGAGCTCGAAATTACCGAGATTAACTCCGGTATTTACGCTTTTGACGCCGCTGTTCTGCGTGAGGCACTGCTCGAGGTGACCACCAACAACGCACAGGGTGAGAAGTACATTACCGACGTTCTGTCCATTGCTCGTTCTATGGGCTACCGTACCTCCGCTCTGGCTATTGAGGACCGCTGGGAGGTTGAGGGTGCTAACGACCGCGTGCAGCTGGCTCAGCTGGGTCGTATGCTCAACAACCGCATCCTTGAGGCTCACATGCGTAACGGCGTGACCATTGTTGATCCTGAGAACACTTGGGTTGACGTCACCGTCACCATTGAGAACGACGTAACTCTGCTGCCCGGTGTGCAGCTGCACGGTTCTACCACCGTTGCTACCGGCGCTACCATTGGCCCGGACTCCACCCTGACTGACGTGACCGTCGAGGCTGACGCTACCGTAATCCGCGCGCACGGTCATGGCGCTGTCATTGGCGAAGGTGCAACTGTTGGCCCCTTCGCATACCTGCGCCCCGGTACTACCCTGGGCAAGGACGCTAAGCTTGGCACCTTCTGTGAGGCTAAGAACTCGCAGATTGGCGATGGCGCAAAGATTCCGCACCTGTCCTACGTCGGTGACGCCACCATCGGTGAGGGCGCGAACATTGGTGCTGGATCTATTTTCGCGAACTACAACGGTCTGGTGAAGAACCGCTCCGTTATCGGCGCGCACGCCCGTATGGGTTCTGCGGGCATTTACGTTGCACCTGTTACCGTCGGTGACGGTGCCTACTCCGGCGCGGGCGCGCTGATCCGTAAGGATGTTCCTGCTGGCGCCCTCGCCTACTCTGAGACTTCCCAGCGCACCATCGATGGCTGGGTTCTGAAGAACCGTGCCGGTCCCGAACCCGCCGAGGCCGCTAAGGCTGCTGGCGCGCAGGAACCGGCAGAATCCTAATTCGAGGAAAGAACAACACCATGAGTAGCGAGATTACCAACCCCGGTGAGCGCAAGCTTGTAGTGGTCTCCGGTCGAGCACACCCCAAGCTTGCCGAGGAGATCGCACAGGCTCTTGACCACGACCTGCTGCCCACCTCCGCATACACCTTCGCCAATGGCGAGACCTACGTTCGCTTTGAGGAGTCGGTGCGCGGTGCGGACGCTTTCGTGATTCAGTCGCACCCGGCACCCATCAACGAGTGGCTCATGGAGCAGATCATTATGATCGATGCGCTTAAGCGTGCATCCGCTCGTTCCATTACCGTGGTGTCTCCTTTCTACCCCTACGCTCGTCAGGACAAGAAGCACAAGGGTCGCGAGCCTATCTCGGCACGTCTGATTTCGGACCTGTACAAGACCGCTGGTGCTGACCGCCTGATGTGCGTGGATCTGCACACTTCGCAGATTCAGGGCTTCTTCGACGGTCCGTTGGATCACCTGTTCGCGATTCCGGTTCTGGCTAAGCACATCCGCGACCGCGTGGACGACCTGTCCAACGTGACCGTTGTGTCCCCGGATACCGGTCGTGTCCGTGTGGCTGAGCACTGGGCTGACCTGCTGGACGGCGCGCCCCTGGCATTCGTGCACAAGACCCGCGACATCAACGTCCCCAACCAGGCTGTTTCTAAGACTGTTGTGGGTGACATTGAGGGTCGTACCTGTGTGCTGATTGACGACATGATTGATACCGGCGGCACCATTGCTGGCGCTGTGAAGGTCCTCATGGACAAGGGCGCGAAGGAAGTTATCATCGCGGCAACCCACCCGGTTCTTTCTGACCCGGCTGCTGAGCGTCTGTCCCAGTGCGGTGCTGTGGAGGTCGTCGTGACCAACACCCTGCCCGTGCCGGAAGAGAAGCAGTTCGATAACCTGACTATTCTCTCCATCGCTCCGTTGATTGCTCGCGCTATCCGCGAGGTCTTCGACGAGGGCTCTGTGACCGAGATTTTCGATCACTAAGCTTCTAAAGCCTAACGAAAGTCCCCCGCTGACTACTGTCGGCGGGGGACTTTCTGCTATTGAGGCTAAGTTATAGAGGCTAAAGCTAACCCGGCTGGAGCAGATATCTGTTCCAGCCGGGTTAGTGCTGTATTTAGTGTCGTGTGCTTAGCGGTGTGCGCTTAGCGGTGTGCCTGTGCGAGCCAGGGCAGAATGATGCGCAGGGACTGCTCCACCTCGTCCACTGCGACCTTAGCTGCTGCGGGGCCGCGGCGGTAGGGGTCTTCCAGCTTGTCGCTATCGAGCGGGCGAGCACCGTGCGAGTAGAGGTAAGAGAGCGGCTCGGCGCGGCGTGCGTCCTCGCGGATTCGTGCAACCTGCTTGAGTAGCTTGATCTTGGCGTGGTGCTGGGGCCACTCGCGCACAATCCAGTCGGCGTGTACCTTCTCAGCGACCAGGATGATGGTGGCGTTCTCGATAATCTGGCCGTTGAGCTGGCGGGAGGCGAAACCTTCGGGGTTGTAGCCGCGCTCAATAAGTTCGTTGGCTACATGCTCGTAGACGCCGTGGCCGACGAGTGCACCGGTGCCCGCGCTGGCGAAAATCCACTTGTCTTCTAGACCGTATTCTGCGGCAAGGTGCTTGGAGATCACCTCACCGGATGCGCTGCGGGCAATGTTGCCGGTGCACACGAAGAGTGCTTCGAAGGGGCCGTCCTTGCGGGCGCTGTCGGTACGGTTGAGAGTCTTGGGGGAGAACTTGAAGAGCGGGGTGCGTTCGCTGCGGGGCGTAGTAGCCGGGCGGGAAGCCTGCGCGTTCTGGCTGTTGGCTTCTTCGGGGTTGGCGAGCTCTTCGGCATCAACGGTGGGCGCGTTGTGCTGACCCACACGGATAATGCTGGGGCCGGTCGGTTTACTGTCTACGTCGAGGATGTCACCTGGGGCTGCCTCGATATCGGTGTGGGTGAGGGGCTGCGCGGAGACGGTTGCAGTGCCGTCGGCGCTGAGCTCTTCCTCGGGAGTGACTTCCTGCTGAGGGGTCTGCGTAGCGGTGTATACCTCGTAGTCGTCTACTGCTTCGAGGAGAGATCCGTCAGGGATGGTGGTGGTACGACCGGCTACCCCGTGGCGGTTCTTACCCGCCAGTTCGGGGTTGCTCTTAATGAGGGAGCGGACTCCATCAGCAATATTTGCGGAGGGAGAGGCGGCGGTTGCCGGTTGCTCCTCGGCAGTTTCTGCGGAGTTGGTTTTGTCCTCGGAGGAGGCCCACGCGTACTTGTCCTTGAGGGACTTAATGTTGAAGATGCCCATCAAAAAGCCTTTTCTAATAGACGTACCCAACAGTGAACAGGGAAGCCGGAAGTGCTGGGTTTGCTGAATGAATAGTATCTATCATACCGAGTTACTTGCACCTTCAACGGTTCCTTCTCCTGCGTGTGGCGAATACCCTACAGGTGTACGTAAAGTTGACATCTCTCCCAGTTTTTTCCACGAAAGATGACCTAAAGTACAGAAAACCCTCTAAAGCTGAGGAAAGCCTGCGTGCTAAAATTATGCCTAGACTCTACTCATCACTCCTCAATTACATGGGCCCGTCTGCAATTTGTGACGGGTCGAGAAAGGCATCATGAACCTTCTCGCAGCGAAACCTCGGTTCTATCCGCAAACACTAGATTCGTCTTTTGGTAAAAGATGCTGAGATTTAACGGGTTTCTTTACAGCTTGTTACATTTCTCTTCTCTATGCGACGATAGTAAGGGAGGCACGGAGATCGTATCCCTCTATGGCGGGTAGTAGAAGTTAAACAGGCTCGCGGCACCAGAAACGATGTTTATGGTGCAGAATGTTGAATTTTGGAATATCTATTTCAAACTTGTTTATTGTTGAAGGCTTAACTTTGTGTCTAATAGTAAAATTTGGATTAAAACTCTGAATTTACTACAGATAATTGTAATGCTTCTTCTCTCACTCAATTCATTTATTCTATTGCGGATTGTTATCTGCAGAAGGTGCAGGTTTTATTGTGAAGACTATGTACTCTAAGATCCGACTTTTCTTCCCAGGTAAGAAATTTAGGCTCCTCATCGTCAATATCATTGGCCTTTTCCTTGTATCGCTGTTGGAGATGCTTGGTGTTGCGCTGGTGCTTCCCCTGGTGAACCTTGCTATGGGAGCTCCCCGTGAGGGTTTCATCTTGGAAGTTTCTAATTTCTTTGGCAACCCAGATACTCCGACCTTGATTATTATCTTCGGTTTGACTCTTGTTGCTGCGTTTGTACTTAAAGGCGTTTTTTCGCTGGTTGTCCGTCGCTGGAGTCTTAGCTTTCTTGCAACCCAGCAGAGCGCGGTGTCGGTAGCCCTCTTGAATCGGTACACTCGTGAGCCTTATCTGGATCATCGCAAGCGTGGCATAGCCCCAATTTATAACGCGGTGAATGACGTTACTGCCCAAGCATATGGCGCCTATGTTGGTGGTGTCTTAGGACTTATCGGTGAATTGCTGTCAATTCTAATGCTTATGGTCATGTTGCTGGTTATTATGCCTGTTCCAGCGTTGCTGGCAATGGTTTATTTCGGGCTGACGTCCTTCGTTCTGCAGAGCGTTCTTAAGCGTAAGAACCGCGAACAGGGTGTTATCGCCCTGAATGCGACTAGGGGTGCATGGTCTGCCATGGTTGAGTCGGTAGACAGCTTCCGTGAGATTCGTCTGTACGATGCGACCGATCGTTACATGTATCGTTACCAGGAAAAGCGTCTGGATTCGGTAGGCGCTTCTATGCGTAGTGCTTTCCTTGCGGAATTTCCTAAGTACACCTTGGAAATCATCTTCATTATTGGTATTGCTGCTCTCATGGCCTTTATGAGCGCTACGCAAGGTGCTGATAGCACTGGCTATTTGCTTCTCTTCGCTGGTGCCTGCATTCGTATTTTGCCTAACTACACCCGTATGGTTGCCTCTCTTGGTGGCATCCGCGCTGGTGAGCATGCTAGCAATGAACTCGTGAAGGAGATCGAGCAGCTCTCACCTGAAGCCCGAATGTTTAACCTGGCTTCTAAGCCTGTCGTTCCGGAAGGCCATGAGTACATCAATAAAACTATTGAACCGATTAACATTCAGGTTGATAATTTGAGCTTCCAGTACCCGGATGGTGATAAGCCGGTTCTTAATAACATTACGCTGGATATCCCAATGGGCTCTTCAATTGCTTTCGTAGGCGGCTCAGGATCGGGTAAGACGACTCTAATTGACCTTATCTTGGGTCTTATCGCTCCGACCCATGGACAAGTGCTCAAGAATGGTGAGCCGATCCAGAAGGATTTGCGTTCTTGGCATCAGCGTATTGGATATGTGCCTCAGGATGTTTTTATTGCAGACTGCACTGTACTTGAAGCAGTTGCTTTTGGCCTTGAGCCCAATGAGATTGATGTAGAGCGTGTTAAGTACTGTCTTGAGGTTGCTGCACTGACTGAGGTAGTAGAATCATTGGAAAATGGTTTAGACACTAAACTTGGGTACAATGCGACCCGTCTTTCAGGCGGCCAGAAGCAGCGTATGGGCATAGCCCGTGCCCTCTACCGGAATCCGAGTGTGTTGATTCTTGATGAAGCTACTAGTGCCCTGGATAACGAGACTGAGTACAAGATTACAAAGACCATTGAACGAATCTCGAAGGATATCACCGTGATTATTGTTGCCCACCGTCTGTCAACGGTCCGCAATGTTGATCAGCTGGTTTACCTTTCCAATGGCCGAATTGCTAATCAAGGAACCTTCGCTGAGGTGCAGCGAGCAAACGCAGAGTTCGCTAACCTGGTGAAGCTGGGCCAGTTGCCGGATTAGTCTCATAGCTTGCATATCTAAAGTAGAAGGGGCTCTCGTCATGAACGAGAGCCCCTTCTGTTGGTTTTATATTGTATTTTTACCGTCTGGAAAGGTCCTTAATAACGTGCACAGGTAGAATCTTGCCGAGCTCGAGCAGTATCTCATCGGTCCCATCTGAAGAGCCATTATCAGCTGCTAAGATATGGTCCACACCTTGATCGAGCAGATGTCGGATTGTCTGCTCGACGATATCTGCTTCGTTCTTCACCATGGTTATGCCCCAGATAAAGGGGCCGGAGGGGAGAACCGTGTGGGTAAATGTTTTGTTAAGCGAAGCGTAACGTTCTTTAAACTCAGCACTCTCACGAAGTGCAATGGCTTCGCGTTTATTATCATGATTTATCTTTAGCAGGAAAAGCTGGTGCTTGAGGGATTTAAGAATGTTAATCACAGCTACTCACCCGTAATCCAGTTTTTACCTTCGGGGTGATGCACTGCAACCCAATGAGTGCGGTGCATCTTTGGGCGGCGCTGATAGATATGGGCATCTTTAGGAAGAAGTTGATGAATATCAGGGGAAAGGACAATCTTCTGAGTCAACAACTCACCGATGTAAGCACCCCAATAGCCGAAGGTCGTATTGGTTAGAATTAGGTAAGGTGCGCTGGCCACAAGCGCCAGGTCATCGAACATGCCGGAACCCTGCTTTTCGAAAATGCATGGCGCAACCGAATTTAGATGTGAGAGATTTTCCTCACACCACTGAAGATCGTCCGATACAAAAATAATCTTTGAAGGAGTAACGGTCTCCTGAAGCTTCTTCAGCGCTTCCTCCACATAGGTCACCGTATCAATTCCGAAAACCTCATTAATTTGAGGCACAGAATAGTAATCGCCACGGCGAATGTTAATAACGAGAGAATTTTCATCCACTACGTTCTGCATTCTTGCAAGGCGCTTGCTAAAGGATTCTGAAGAAAGAAGGTATTCGCGAATAAAAAAGTGCAAATCTTCTTCGCTGATATCATTCTCAATATCCGTCGGGAAGTAGCCGCTACGGCGGGTAAAGAACGTATACTCTGACGAAGAAGCCGTAATGGAGGCAAGCTTCGGGAACTCCTCGGTCCATGCCTCCATTCCGGGACCATAAAGCAAAGATGCTTTGTCAGTACCGTGATGGCGCAGAGTAGCCGCGCGGGCCCATAGATACAGCCAATTACCTCCCCGGGAGATAGGGTAGGAAAGGAGAATAAATTTTTCGCCGCGGCGTAGCAGGTTAATATATTTCGCCAGATACTTATGGCGAATAGAGTTGTAAGCCGTATTGACAGCACGTTTGAAAGCGGGTTGCTGAACAGTGTATACGGCGACCCTTTCTGATTCAGTGATGGCTTGGGTATCAGAATCCATGAGAAAGTCCCCTTTCGGATGTGTAAGACAGTGAGTTGATAGTGGGTGAGCATTTATCGACTGCATAGGTAATTGAAAAGTGCAGCTAAAAAAGTAGTGAAGTTGTATAATCCTAGAGACGATAGCGCCCACATTTACGGTGGTTTCTATCATCCCTCTCACTCAAGAAAGATTGTAATACATGACCTTCCATCCCCGCGTATCTGCGGTTATTCCTTTCTACGGCGAGCCGGAGCCGGTTCTTGCCATTATTGACACTCTGCGTGCTCAGCAGGGTATTGACCCCGCCGATATTGAAATCGTCGTCTCGGATGACGTTTCGCCCACCCCCTTCCCCGAGGTTGAGGGTGTGACCGTGGTTCGCCGCCCTGTGAATGGTGGTTTCGGTAAAGCTGTGAACTCCGGTGTTGCTGCCGCGACCGGTGAATGGGTTTTCATCCTCAACAGCGACCTGGAACTGGATAACACCTTTGTCTCGCGCATGCTCGCAGCCGTGGAACGCCACGGCGAGGTGCTGGCTAGCCCGCAGATTATTGGCCACGACGGCAAGCAGCAGTGGGTCGCACGCAAGTTCCCCACCGCAGCGCATGTGGCGTGGGAATGGTTCACCCTGCTGGCTCGTTTCAAGCCGACTAACTGGTGGCACCGCGGTGTCGGCCACGATGTTGAGGCATGCACCGGCACCTCGGACGCGAAGGTCGACTGGGTTATGGGTGCGTGCATGGTCGTTCCTCGCGCGACCTTCAACCGCATCGGCGGCATGGATGAGCGTTTCTACATGAACAGCGAAGAGGTGGACTTCCAGTACCGCCTCTCGAATGCTGGTGTGGACCGCTACCTGATTCCTTCGGTAACTGTCACCCACGAGGGAGGCGGATCTTCGCCCTCCGAGCGCCGTGTACAGTGGCTAACCACTGCTCGTTTTATTTATGCCGATAAGTGGGGCTGGGAGAAGAAGCTTGCTACGGCTCTGCGCGCTACCAGCTACGCAAACTTCCTGGTGAACTCCGTGCGTGCTCTGCGCAATAAAGACGTGGACGCTCGTGGCTTCCTCGCCACCGAGCTGGAGCGTATCGCCAAGGCAGAGCGCCGCGAGAACTAGGCGCGAAACGTGCGGAATCTACAGCGGCAGTTCCGCAAGATTTTTAGCCCTCTTCGTCAGAAGGTGCATATAGAACGTAGGAGGCGACACAGTGCATTCGAGTGTGTCGTCTCCTGCTTTCGTTGTAAAATTTCAGTAGGTATGTTTTGCCTCAAGTTGCAGGTGAAACTTTCCGTTCCTCTTCACTCCAACACATAGCACCGCACGGTTCTACCCTGCGGGTTCTCATAGCAAACGCCGACAGGATTCAATCCTCATATGACTCAGCCCAAACTTCTACTGCTCTCACCCGCATTCCACGGGTACTGGAAGGCAATTCAAGCATCCCTGGAAGTGCACGGATACGAAGTGCGCACCCACATCTACGATGCGCCGGGTACTCTGCCCGAGCGTATCCTCAACAAGCTTGCTCACGAGCTGCCCGAGAAGTACCGCCCCGAAAGCTTCGCTGCTCAGGCTACTCGTAAGGCGATTGACGCTTTCAACGAATTCCGCCCCGATATTGTGCTGGTCATTAAGGGCGATATGCTCTCCCGCGAATGGTGGGACCTGCTGGAGACCTCCGGCGTTCGCTACGGCACCTGGCTCTACGACGAAATGCGCCGTATGAGCTACACCGAAGAGGACCTGCACCACCTGGGCTCGCTGGCAAGCTACAGCCCGCTGGACGCGCAGCACCTGCGTGAGCAGGGCTTCGAGGTGCTCGACATGCCCAACGCCTACGACACTCACTGCCCGGTTGTCCCCATGCGCGAGGACTCCATCAACTTTGTGGGCGCTAAGTACCCCAACCGTGAGGAGACCCTGCAGGCGCTCGTCGCAGCCGGTCTGCCGGTGCGTGCTTACGGTCGTGCTTGGTCGCGTCACCCCTATGACATTCTGCGCACTAAGCAGTTCAAGGATTCCGGCGTGCCCGCAGGCCGCGATATTGACCGCTCTGAGGCGTACGGCATTATGGCATCCTCCCCGGCAACGCTGAACATCCACAATAACCAGGATGGTTTCACCATGCGCACCTTTGAGGCTCCCGGCGTGGGCGCCCTGCAGGTGATTGACCGCGCTGATGTGGATCGCTACTACATTCCTGGCGAAGAGGTCCTGGTCTACGAGAGCATTGATGAGCTCATCGAGATTTGTACCCGTATTTTCCGTGAGCCGAAGTGGGCTCGTCAGATTCGTGAAGCCGGTCAGAAGCGTACTCTGGCTGAGCACACCTTCGATCAGCGTGTAAAGATTTTGGAGCAGCTATGGGCCTAAACCTTTCTAAGATTGTGACCAAGATGCCGAGCGTGCGTTGGCACATGGCAGACCTGCTGGGCAAGACCCTGTACTCGCGGGCGTTCGGCTCTTTCGGTTCGGGGACTGTTCTTGTCCGCCCCCTGCGTATGGTCGGTGTAGAGAACATCTACCTTGGTGACCAAATCGCAATTTACGAGGATGCCTGGATCGCTTCTGAAGCCGGAGGTATTCTGCGTATCGGTTCTGGGACCTATGTCGGTCACCGTAGCCATATTCACGCTCTGTCGAATGTGACTATTGGTAAGGATTGTGTCTTTGCCGATAACGTGATGGTCAATTCTGGCGAGCACCCTCTGGACTCTCTGCATGATGTGCAGCCCGGTGGCGACATCGTGATTGGTGATCGCGTTTTCCTCGGTCAGAATGTGTCTGTACTCGGTGGTGTCACCATCGGAGACGGTGCTGTGATTGGTGCTGGAGCTGTGGTCACCCGCGATATTCCGGCTAATGCCGTGGCTGTGGGTATCCCGGCTACCGTTATTCGAGTCCGTTCTGGGGAGAAGCAGGATGCTTAAATACCCTCTAGATTTGGATGCTTGGCAGGCATGGCAGAGGCGTCAGAAGAAGCTGAAGTGGGCTAAGTACAAGCTGAATTCACTTCTTGCCTCCGCGCGTTCTCGGACCGTTGCGGAGGAGCCCGTACACGGCCTTCTGTACACTCGCGGTACTAAGCCTCAGGTGCTGATCGTTATGGATTCGTTCTCTCCGACGAACCGCAACGCAATCTTGGAGCCTCTCAAGCACCTGGATGCTGTCGATGTTGCCCTGTGGGTTCCTGAGGACGCTAGCGAGTACCTGGACGGGCAGTACGCCAGCGAGCGCTACTCACGCAAGGACTGGTCTGAGCAGGAGATCTCCGGCGATGAGCTGATGCGCCTCCTGCCTGATATTCGCATTGTGCTTTCTGCCGCACAGTTCCTTGGACGCGGTGCGGCCGCCTACGAGTACGCTCGCGCGATTGGCGCTGAGTACTGGATGGTTCAGCATGGCCTGCTGGTGCCTCAGGCGCCGCCGCTACCGGTCGGATGCACCCTGCTGGCTTTCAGCGAAGCTGATGCGGAATTCTGGGCATCGGGTCGCCGCGACGTCACCACTCACGCGGTGGGTTCGCAGCTGCTCTACCTCGCGGCGCAGAAGGCTGCCGGTGCTGAGGTACAGAAGCAGAACGACCTGGAACCGATCTTCCTGGGACAGATGCACGGTGCGGAACTGCCGCGCGCATCCTTCGCGTACGCTTCGCACTCCTTCTTGAAGAAGTTTGGTGGAACCTACCGCCCGCATCCGAGCGAGAAGGACAAGCTGTCGGTGCTGACCCACAAGCTGTGGGAGAAGGAAGGCATCCGCATTGACCGCTCCGGCACCCCGCTGAACGAGGTACCGAACCCGGTGGTGTCCATCTTCTCTACCGGTGTTCTGGAGGCTGCAATCCGCGGTATCCCGGCGTGGGTTTACCACCCGGCACCGCCGGCATGGCTCGTGGAATTCTGGGACCGCTACGGCATGAACCAGTGGGGTCAGGAACCGACCCCGGCACCGGTTCAGCCGAAGAAGGAACCGGCACAGCGTATCGCTGAACTAATGATTGAAACTTTGGAGGCATAATGCGTATTCTCTGCGTCATCCCCGTGCGCGGTGGCTCAAAGGGCATTCCGCGTAAGAACCTGCGCCCCATCGCGGGTAAGCCGCTCGTCGCATGGACCATCGAGCAGGCACTGGCTGCTAAGGAAGAAGTAGCCGGCGAGCACGAGCTGCGTGTTGTCGTCTCCACCGACGATGCTGAGCTGGCTGATATCGCCCGCGAGTATGGTGCTGAGGTGCCGTTCATTCGCCCGGCACACCTGGCTGAAGACACCACCGCAACCGAGCCGGTCATCGAGCACGCTATCGAGTTTTACACCGAAAACGGTTGGGAACCCGAGGCTGTCATGCTGCTGCAGGCAACCAGCCCGGTGCGTCTGCCCGGTACTCTGGCTCGTGCGGTCCGCCAGTTCGCGGAGAACGGTAAGGACTCCATGGTCGGTGTGATTCCGATTGGTCCGTTCATCTGGACTTGGCACGCTGACGGTGAGCCCACCGCGGCGTTCGAGATTATGGCTCGCCCGCGCCGCCAGGAGCTGACCAAGGAAACCTTCCGCTACCGTGAGAACGGTTCGATGTACATCACCAAGACCCACGTGTACATGGACCACCACAACCGCCTGGCGGGCTACCCCGGCGGTACCATTGACTTGTTCATGCTGGACGAGGTCGAGGGCGTCGACATCGACGCACCGATTGACTTCTCCGTGGCAGAGCACCAGCTCACTCAGATCCTGTCCGAAGGCAAGTAACCTTCACCCGCGGCAGTACCTCTTCTGCCGCTTCCGGCTTGACCAGCACTCAGGCATTCAACTAAACGCTCAAACGAAAAGGTCAAAATCGTGATTATTGAACGCAATATTGCCCCCTACGTGGTCTTCGCTGAAGACCCGATTCTCAACGCACTGCAGAAGATTTCTGCTAACGGCCAGCGCATCATCTTCCTGGTGAACGAGTCCGGTATCCTGCGCGGTTCGCTCTCTGACGGCGACTTCCGTCGTTGGCTGATTGCTAACCCGACCGCATCCCTGGAGACCAGCGCCCTGGACGCTGCAAACACCAACCCGCAGACCGCACCGGCTGATGCTGATCCCGAGACCCTGCGCGCATACTTCGCGAAGGGTATCAACCACGTGCCGCTGACCGACGAGCGCGGTCACCTCGTGGCACTGGCAATGGATGAGCAGGACGTCCTGCGCATCGGTAAGCACACCATCAGCGAGGATTCCCCCTCCTTCATCATTGCTGAGATTGGTAACAACCACCAGGGTAGCGTTGACTTCGCTAAGGAACTGGTGGACCTGGCTGTTGAGTCCGGCGCGGATGCTGTGAAGTTCCAGCTGCGCGACATGGACGCCCTGTACCGCCAGCGCGGCGCAGCAACCGCAGGTGAGGACCTGGGCGTTCAGTACACCCTGGACCTGCTGTCCCGCTTCTCCCTGACCGTTGACCAGATGTACGAGGTCTTCGACCACGTCAAGCAGCACGACATGGACATCATGTGCACCCCCTGGGACGCACCCTCCGTTCAGGCGCTGGTTGACTACGGTATCCAGGGCATGAAGATTGCTTCTGCTGACCTGACCAACCACGAACTGCTGCGCGACGTGGCTTCCCGCGGCCTGCCCATGCTGGTTTCCACCGGTATGAGCCGTGAAGAGGAAATCCGCGAGTCCGTGGCTCTGCTGCGTAACGCTGGCGCATCCTACGCTCTGCTGCAGTGCCAGTCCGCGTACCCGGCACCCTTCAAGGACGTCAACCTGGCGTACATGGACCGCCTGGCTGAGATTGGTCAGTGCCTGGTCGGTTACTCCGGCCATGAGCGTGGCTACCACGTGCCGATTGCTGCTGTTGCTCGCGGCGCGAAGATCATTGAGAAGCACTTCACCACCGACAAGACCCTTGAGGGTAACGACCACACCGTCTCCCTGCTGCCTGAGGAGTTCAAGGCAATGGTTCAGCAGATCCGTGAGGTTGAGACCGCTATTGGTTCTGCTGCTCCTCGTGAGGTGTCCACCGGTGAGCTGATGAACCGCGTGAACCTGGCTAAGTCCCTGGTTGCTACCCGCCACATTGCTAAGGGCGAGGTCGTGACCGAGGCTGACGTTGCTGTGAAGTCCCCCGGCCGCGGTCTGCAGCCGAACTACCTGCCGCAGCTGCTGGGCCGCACCATGCAGCGCGACGTTGAAGAAGGCTCGTTCTTCTTCGAGGGCGACCTGAAGGACGATCTGGTGACCCGCCGCGACTTCAAGTTCGACCGCCCCTGGGGTCTGCCGGTTCGTTACCACGACTACAAGCCGCTGATTGAAGAGGCAAAGCCGGACTTCCTGGAGTTCCACTTCTCCTACAAGGACCTCGAGATCAACATCGACGACGTCTTTGACTCCAAGCTGGACATGGGTTTCACCACCCACCTGCCCGACCTGTTCGCAGGCGACTTCCTGGTGGACCTCGCGTCCAAGGACCCCGAGGTGTGGGAGCGCTCCATCGCTGAAGTTCAGCGCACCATTGACATCACCCGTGACCTGACCCGCTACTTCACCGTAGACGAGGACCCGGTCATGGTCGTGACCATGGGTGGCTTCACCAAGGACAAGCACATCCCCGCATCCGCACGTGCTGAGAAGTACGAGCGTATCGGTGAGGCGCTGAAGCGTCTGGACGCATCCGGCGTTCGCCTGGCGGCTCAGACTCTGCCCCCGTACCCCTGGCTGATGGGTGGTCAGCAGTACCACAACCTGTTCCTGGATCCGAAGGACACTGCAGAGTTCTCGCGTGCGTTCGACACCGCGCTCTGTCTGGACATCTCCCACACCATGCTTGCTTGCAACTTCCTGAACATTCCGCTGTCGGAGGCTGTTGAGCAGCTGGCACCGCTGTCCATCCACCTGCACCTGGTGGACGGCACCGGCGTTGACGGTGAGGGCGTTCAGGTCGGCGAAGGCGATGTCGACTGGGCATCCCTGGGCAAGCAGCTGCGTGAGCTGGCACCGAAGGCATCCTTCATTCCCGAAATCTGGCAGGGCCACATCAACAACGGTGAAGGCTTCTTCACCGCACTGGACCGCCTCGAGAAGTGGCTGTAGAAAGTAGACACTCACTCATGAATTCAAACGGATTTCCCACTGCCCTGTGGGTCGTTCCGGTTCCCGAGTTTGGTGGAGTAGCTCGGCACGTTGTCGATATGGCACGTGCCGGGCTCCCCGGCTTTAACCTGGTGGTTCTCGCACCCGAGGGTAAGCTCACGAGCCGTCTTGAGGAACTGGGCGTCACCGTCATCAAGGCTGAGTTCGGTCCTGACTACGGTTTTAAGACTTCTTTTGCTTCTTTGCAGAAGGCTGTTGAGCAGCTCCGCCCGGATATTGTCCACAGCCACCTGGCGTATGCAGACGTTGTCGCAACCGCTGTGGTCAACGCACTACGCATCCGTAGCGTCATCAAGCGCGGCACCTGCGTGCCGAAGCTTCTGACCACTGAGCACGGTATTGCCGGTAATGACTCGGTGTACCACGGTAGCTCCTGGCGTTCTAAGCTCATGGAGACCGTGCACCGTGTGCGCCTGTGGGGTACCGATCAGGCGATTGCTGTTTCTCGTTCTACCGCTGATCAGATGCGTGCCAAGTGGGGCGCTCGTGGCGTGGAGCTGGTGTACAACGGCGTGGATATCCCCGAGGTGCATGCAGCTGTTGAGCAGCAACGTGTTCCCGCAGAGGGAGGTCCGCGTATTCTCTCGCTGTCCCGCCTGTCTCCTGAGAAGGGCATCGACGTGCTGCTGGATGCTTTTGCACAGCTTCGTGCTGATTACCCGCAGGCTCATCTTGAGATTGCGGGCTCTGGCGATTTGGCGTCCGAGTTGCAGGCTCAGGCTCAGCGTCTGAACCTGGGTGATTCGGTGACCTTCAGCGGCTTCGTTAACCCGATTGAGGCGATGGGTCGTAGTGACATGATTGTTCAGCTGTCGGTGTGGGAGAACTGCTCCTACACTCTGCTGGACGCTAAGGCTGCTGGCCTGAAGACGGTCGCTACCGCTGTGGGTGGTAACCCGGAGATCCTGGGTGCTGACGAGCTGGTGGACCGCCAGAGTGCAACCCTGACTCAGGATGTTCTGCAGGTCATGCGCCAGCAGCTGCAGAAGGGTGAGACTGAGCCTTTCACCTGGATTTCGAACGAGCAGATGGCTGCTCAGACGGTTGATATTTACACTCGTGTACTTCGAGGAGGCCGATGATGAGCCAGACTTCGCAGGTTTACGCGCATCTGAACGAACCCACCGAGAAGCCAGAGGTTTCGCGTTTCTCTGAAACTGTGTCTCGCGGTAGTAATTACGTCCGCCATCAGACCAGCCAGATTCGTATGCCTGAGTTCATCCTGGCGTTCCTCTTGCTTTTTGGTGACCCAGTACCGGGTGTTGGTTTGCCCTTTAACCAGGTAATCATTCTTTTGCTGGCGCTGTACGGTCTGACCCGTAAGCCAACTTTTGACGTGAGTCATTTTTCGGGTCTGCGCGCAATTATGTTTATTGCAATGGGTTACCTCGCAATTGTCTCGTTCTACGGTGTACATTCCGAGGACGCATCGGATTGGACTCGACGTTTGCTCCGTCTTGTGGCTGCAACCGTGTTGATTTGGGCTATTGCAGCCGGACGTCTGCATATTCGCTCTATTGTTCTGGGATACTCATCGGCGATTCTTTTTAACGCTGTAGGGTATTTTGCAGGTTTTGCCCCGGCAACTGGTTATGTTGGCTATCTGACCGGCTGGCTGGGTGACAAAAACTTCTCGGGTCTGGTGTACTGTCTGTTTGGTCTGTTAATTCTGAGCTTTGCCCGTAACAAAATTGAAGTTATCGGCACTATTGTTGTTTTCTCCGGGCTGCTATGGGCTACGGGTTCTCGTACCTCTATCGCGGCGTATGCAGCGGGTCTGATTTGGATCGTTATTGCTCACCGTATGAAGACTTTTGGCCGCATTGCCTTGGGTGTGGCCCTGTACTGGTTAATTGATATCTTGACTAGTGACTACGCGCAGTCTGGTGCCTTCGCAGATCGTACCGGTACCGATGCGCTTCGTTCACTGATCGACCAGGCATCTGAGATTAAGGTTCAGGCAACTGGCTTCTTCGGCCAGGGCTTGGGCGAAGCGTATGTATATCTGGCACATACTGGTTCGAAGACCTGGTTCTTCCACAATTCGTACTGGTCTGCGCTTGTGGAGGGCGGCTGGCCGTGGATGATTCTGGTCGTTGCCATTACCTTGCTCTTTATCGTGAATGTGTTTAGCGGCCAGAAGACTCTGCCGGCTAAATTCTATGTTGTACAGGGCGTTGGCGTTGCCATCATGATTTGTGCATCGCGTCTGGGCGAGGTGTTCTACACCTGGCCGTGGGCTGTTGCCTGTGGTTTGGCTCTGCGCGTGTTGCTGCTTGAACGCGAACAGCGTCTTGGCACCGGCCATGATGAAGCGAATATCGAAGGCTTCGACGAGCGAATTGAAATTCGTGAGGCGGAAGAGAAGTCGCAGCACGCTGCGCCGATGTGGAAGGAAGAAAATGTCTAAGACTGATCGAGCTCCTGAAGTTAGCGTCATTATTTGTGCGCTGAACGCTGCATTGACTCTTCCTCGCCAGCTTAAGGCCCTGGAGAACCAGGAAACTGAGCTTCCGTACGAAGTGATTTTGGTAGACAACGGTTCAGAGGACGACACCCGCGCCGTTATGGAAGCGTGGGCTCAGGAACCCCGAGAGGATAAGTTCACGGTCAAGGTCGTGGACGCCTCCGCAACTCCAGGTATTCCCGCGGCCCGTAACGCCGGTGCACGTGCCGCATCGGGTAGAGTCTTAGCATTCTGCGATGCTGATGATGAAGTATCTCCTCAGTGGGTTCAGGCGTTTTCAGAGGTGCAGGATAAGGAACTGGCAGGTGGCTGGATTCGCGCTTTTGACGCTAATGGCAGCCCTCGCCCCGATGCCTTTGGCAAAGGTCTGATTGCAACTCCTTATCTGCCGCACGTGGGCAACTGTAACTGTGCTATTACCCGTGCACGCTTTTTTGAAATTGGCGGCTACGATGAGTCCCTTCCCCGCTACGGCTACGAGGATGTGGATATTTCGTGGCGTCATCAGGAAGCCGACGGTGTGATGCGCTTTATCCCTGAAGCAGAGATTCGTTTTACTCTCTCGGAGGGGAAGAGCTCTATCCGTAAGAAGTACGAGCTGGGTGTGGGACGTGTGCTGATGGCCCGTCGTTTCCCGAAGTATGATTCTGCAACGTATTCGTTGAAGTCTACTGTGACTGGCAGCGTTCAGCAGCTGTTGAATATCCTGCGTCAGGCTGTGACCCAACGTAAAGTTGCTCGTCGAGATGTTGCCAACTGGGTTGCATCGCTGGGACGTATCCGCGGAAGTATCAAATACTCCGGTAAGAATTATGTGCCCGCACGCAAGCTGGTGAAGGAGTAGAAGGATGGAGAAAGAACTCTACATCGCCACCAATAACGGTGACATGGGCGGAGGCGAGGTCATGCTTCTGAACATCGCCCGCGCGGCCCGTAGCCTTGGCTACAAGGTCACCATTGTGGGCCCTTCCGAGCCGAAGCAGCTTGTAGAAGCCGCTGCGGATGAGGGGTTCCCCCGCATTGTCTTGCCGGCTAAGAACCGCGCACAGTACATGGTGGCTCTGCGTAGCTGGCACGCTCGCCACAAGGACGTTCTGCTGTGGTGTAACGGTCTGGTTCCCGCAGCGGCAACGGGCGGTCGCAAGAACCGCATCGTGCACCTGCACCAGCTTCCTGCCGGCGTGAACGCGAAGCTCGTACCCTTTGCTCGCCATAAGGCGTCCGTCACCCTGGTCCCGAGCCGCTATGTGGCTCGCGCCTGCCCCGGCAGCGAGCTGTTTGCGAACTGGGTCAGCGGCGTATCCACCGAGCTTGATCACCGTGTGGGGGAGCGCAGACTTCGCGTCGGTTACCTGGGGCGTTTGACTCCCTCTAAGGGCATTGCGACCCTGTGCCAGGCGATGAGTTCCTTGAACTCTAACGGCATTGAATACGACCTGGTGATTGGCGGCGAGCCTGTCTTCGCATCTGACGAAGAACGAGCTGAGGTTGAGGAGGCGCTAGCTCGTGTCGCCACCTTCAGCACTCGTTTGGGCTGGACTACCCCGGACCGTCTTTTCGGTGACATCGACATGCTCGTTGTACCTTCGATTGCCCCCGAGTCCTTTGGTCTGGTGGTCGCTGAAGCGATGAGCGCACGCGTCCCTGTGATCGTCAGTGATGCTGGTGCTCTGTCGGAGGTACTGGGCGGTGCATCGTACCCGTACGTTGTGCCTGCTGACCAGCCGGTAGCTCTTGCCCAGGCTATTAAGAGCCTGGGTACTGAGCTTCGAGAAGATACGGATGCGCTGGCGGAGCGAACCTCCGAGCTGTTCTGGCGTTGGCAGGAGAATTACTCGCCTGAAGCAGGTAAGGTCCGTGTTGGTGAGATTCTGGAACGTTTTATCCGCTAAGGTGCTTCTAAACGTATAGGCCATTCCCAACGGATATCCTCTCGCTCAAACCCCCGAAGGAAAATTATGACGACTACTCACCGCTACAAGGCTGCGGTTATCATTCCCTCTCGCGGTGGTGCAGATATTCTGCACTACCCGCTGGATGCGCTTGCCGCTCAGACTGAGAAGGACTTCCAGGTTATCGTGGTCCTCGACGGCGATATTGACAACAGTGAAGCTGTGCTTGACCGCTACATTGCAGAAGGCAAGCTGAACTTGACCAAGATTGTTTTCGAGGAGAACCGCGGCCGCGTGGCTGCGTTGAACGCTGGTCACCGTGCGGCTGATGCGGACATCCTTATCCGCTGCGATGATGATCTGGAACCCGATCCCAACTACGTTGCGAACCACCTCAAGTACCATGAGGCTCCTGGTGAGCACGGCGTAATCGGTATCTACTTGAACCAGTTCCCGGACACTCCCTACTCTCGTGTGTACGGTAACTACCGCGACCAGAAGTTCCGTGAAGCTGCGTACCAAGTTGCGCCTGAGAAGCGCTGGATTTACTGGGCGGGTAATGTGTCTATGTCGAAGAAGCTCTTCGACGAGATTGGTGGCTATGACCCCGCGTACCGTCTCTACGGTTGGGAAGACGTAGACATGGGTTATGAGGTTGCTCAGCACGGTGGCGAAATCCATATTGCCCCTGAGCTGGCGACTAAGCACTACGTGGCTGCTACCACCACTGCAGTGCGTGCCCTGCGTGCCCTGCACTCGGGTTCTGCCCGCACCATCTTCGTGCGTAAGCACGGCGATGCGGCGCACCCCGCCCCGAACCCGACGGGTGCATGGGGCTTGCTGGTCAAGGCCCTTGCTCGTTTCACCACGGAGAAGACCATCAAGGCTCTGGGGGATGCGAGCGATAAGATTCTGCTCAAGCTGCCCGCTAAGGCGGCTGAGAAGCTTGTGGCTTTGCAGGTTGAGGCTGCATCTTACGCCGGTATTCACTATCCTGAGCGAGCTCAGAAAGTTTTCTAGGAGGAAAAGAAAATGTCACTCACTCAGCTCTTGACCTCCGCTCCGTTTACCGGGCCGAAGAACCCCGACGCGGTGCTCGCGGATATCCCGAAGAGCCTCAAGAAGCTTGGCCGCCTGGCGCGCCGTTACGTGCCGCTGGTCAAGCCTGAGGCTACTGAAGAGATTGCGATTGCTCACGACTACCTGACTCAGCGCGGCGGCGCGGAGCGTGTTGTCCTGGCAATGCACCGTGCGTTCCCGGATGCACCGATTTACACGACTCTGTACGACCCGGAGGGTACCTTCCCTGAGTTCAAAGACGCGAAGATCATTACCAGCCCGCTGAATAAGATTGGTTATTTGCGTCGTAACCACCGTATGGCGTTGCCGATTTTGCCGTTTGCTTCTTCTTTCTTGAAGGTACCGGCTGAACGCGCTGTGGTGTCGACGACCGGTTGGGCACACGGTTTCAACTTTGCCGGTCGTAAGTTCATTTACTGCCATTCGCCGGCGCGTTGGCTGTACCTGAGCGATCAGTACCTGGGTGAGAAGAGCACCGGCCCCGTGCCGCTGCTGCTGAAGACTCTGCGTCCTGCACTGATGTTGTGGGATCACTGGGCGGCTCACCGCTCGGCGGTGTATGTGGCGAACGCGAGCGTGATTAAGAAGCGCATCGAGAACGTGTACGGCAAGAAGGACGTTCCGATTTTCTTCCCGCCGCACTCGGTAGACACCACCGCACCGGTTGAGCCTATTCCGGGCCTGGAAGAGTTCACCGAATCGGACGATTATTTCCTGATTGTTTCTCGCCTGCTGCCCTACAAGAATGTTGATAAGGCTGTTGAAGCCTGCAATGAGTTGGGTAAGAAGCTACTGGTGATTGGCCGCGGTCCGGAGAAGGAACGTCTGGAAGCGCTTGCGGGCCCGACTATTCGTATTGCTTCGGGTGTTTCGGATGCGCAGCTTCGTTACGCGTACCGTCATTGCCTGGCGCTGCTGGCTATCTCGTATGAGGACTTCGGCATTACCCCGCTAGAAGCGGGTGCTAGCGGCAAGGCCGTGATTGCCTACCGTGCGGGCGGCTTCCTGGATACCATTCAGGAAGGCAAGACCGGCATGTTCATCAACCAGCCGACCGTGGAGCAGCTGGTGGAAGCCCTCAAAGCTTTCAACCCGGATGACTGGGACGCCGACTACATCCGTGAGCACGTTGACGGTTTCTCGGAGGCTCGTTTTATCAGCCGCTTGAAGACCTACGTGCAGGCTTTGCCCGAAGACTAAAAGAGCTCGGCCCATAGAAGAAGGCGGGGCGG
>NZ_KV821872.1:53737-79521 GCF_001815755.1 Rothia sp. HMSC061C12 | reverse complement strand
GGGCGGTAGAACTATATAGTTCTACCGCCCCGCCTTCTTTATTCGTTCTGAGGGCCTTACCGGGCTTCTAAGAGCCCCTTGGAGAGCAGCTCAGGAATGAAACCCTCAATCTGCGGTCCCATAGTCTCTATGGGCTGTTCATACATTTCGCAGAGCACGTCGATAGCGTCCTGCAACGGCATCGGGTCCTCAAAAATACTCCAAATAATGGAGGCAGAATCCTGAAGAACAGACAGCTCACCGTTGGCAAGATTCGCGAGATAAGTTGCTGTGGGGGAGTACTTAGCGAACTCTTCAGAATGAACATACGCGATGTTCTCGGGGATGCCGTATACGGTCTGACGGGAATCTACCGGATTGCTCATTTTTTCACCTTGATTCCGAAACGCTCAAAGAACTTTGCACGTATCTCTGCCTTAGTAGGGGTGCGTCCCAGCTGCATCGCCAAATGGTCCTTATTCACAAAGAAAATATTTTTGAGTGTGCGTAGCTTATCGTGCAGGGTCGTTGCTGATTGCAGGCGTCCGATCCACTGGATGTAGTGGGGCACATCCTGGGAGACCGACAGCCACAGTAGGTAGTCGCGGTCGTCACGGTACTGCTCCAGACCGCCCATAGCCGCGCTGTATGCGAGGGAAGAGTCAAGCTCCTCCGCGCGGGCTCGTAGGCGCTGCCAATCGCTATAGGAGAGCAGAGAGACTAGATAGTTAATATCTGCACTGTAGCGTGATGCAGCGCGGGCGCGGTGAAGCACCACGAGAAGACGCGCATCCAGATCGCTGGGGACAGTGCAGGGACGGTGAGCAATCATACGGGTCTTGCGTGCCGCCCAGATGCGGTCAAACGCCTTCTCATAATCGCCGTGGCGTCCTAGACCGGGAAAGAAACGATGAATATCAGTCAGGCCCCATGAAGCGTGGTAGAGCGTCATCGCGTGCTCGAACACGGAACCTGTTTCGAAGTGGGCTTGGATACGCCATCCATCTGCCATAAGGATCTCTACAAAGCGGTCCACGTGAGAGGGCCGGACAAGCAGGTCAGCGTCGGAGCTGTACCTGCCCTTGCGGTAAATTTCCTGGGAGAAAGCGTAGCCTTTGACATGCAGAATATCGATGGAGTGCATGTCGGCAATCCGCTGGAAGTAGGCGTGCGCAAGCCGAATCCGTGCCGCGAGCGGAGTAGTCTGCGGCTCCGGGGTATTGGGTGAGTGAGTGGTCACAATAGCCTTTCGGTGCACATGTATACCAGATAAGTATAAGGCGGGACGGGCAGAAAATACTGCCCATCCCGCCCTAAGTCGCTCCCTATGGTTTAGGGCGCTTATTACGTTGTTACTTCTTGGTCGAGGACTTCTTTGACGACTTCTTGTCGCCTTCCTTGCCGTAACCGTAGTAGGTTGCATAACCAACGTAGGCGCTTGCGTAACCGAAGCCGTAGTAGGAGTTACCCAGACCCTTACGGGGTGCACGGTTCAGAACCATACCGAAGAGGTTAGCGTTAACCTTCTTCAGGATGCTTGCTGCCTCAGTCATCTGTTCACGGTGGCTTCGACCGATAGAACCAACGAGGATCACGCCATCCACGGAGTGGGAGAGCAGCGAAGCGTCGGTCACGGGCAGCAGCGGCGGAACGTCGACAACCACGATGAACTCTTCGGAGAGCTCGTTGATCAGCTGGCGCATCTTATCCGAGCCCAGAAGTTCGGAGGGGTTCGGGGGGATACGACCTGCAGGTAGGACGAAGAGGTTCGAATCGCCCAGCTGGTGCACGGCGTTAGCGATCTCAACCTGGCCAGCCAGAACCTGGGTCAGACCAACCTTAGCGTCGAGCTTCAGCTTCTTAGCCACGGTCGGGCGGCGCAGGTCGGCGTCAATGAGGATGACGGGCGAACCAGCGTCAGCCATTGCGCGAGCCAGCGACAGCGACACGGTCGACTTACCTTCACCGGGCACTGCGGAGGTGACGATGAACGAACGAGGGGGAGTGTCAACGTTCACGAAGCGCAGGTTGGTGCGCAGCTGGCGGATAGACTCCTGAGCGATGTGGTCGTCGGTGTTGCCCTTAACGATGTTCTCTTCGTTCAGGTCGTCACTGACGGGCAGAACACCCAGGATGCTTGCGCCGGTTGCCTTGGTAGCGTCGTCACGGGTGCGGATGCGCTGATCCAGCGCGCGGCGCAGGAAGATAGCCAGGTACACCAGCGCCAGGCCAGCAGCGGCACCAACGAGTACGTTCTGCTGGTAGTTCGGAGCCACCAGCGGGGGGTTCACGCTTGCGTTATTCAGCGGAATCACGCGAACAGTGTTGCCGCCGGTCGGGGATGCACCGGTGTTTTCGCCGTTTACCAGAGCCTGAGCGTTACCGGGGTTCTGCTCAATTTCCTTGATGTAGTCGGCGGTAGCCTGTAGCGCACTGTTAGCGAGAACCTGTGCGTTCTTCGGGGAAGAAGCCTTCGCGTTAACGGTAATCAGTGCAGCGTTATCACCTGCGGTTGCGGTGAGGCTAGAACGAATCTGACCGGTGGACAGGGACAGTTCGGGGTTGTTCTGCTTAATCTTCTGTGCCACGGCCTCAGAGGAGACGATAGCAGCGTAGGAGCGAGCGCGCTCCTTAGCGGCCGTAGAGCCCGAGAGAACATCCACCGTACCGGACTCACCCACGGTCACGTAGCCCGAGGATGATGCAGCGTAGACCTTCGGCTGGAGAGATGCATAGCCGAAGCCCGCTGCGGCACCGACAACGATGCCAATAATCAGCAGCCAGAGGTTAGCCCTCGTGGTGCGGAAAAATTCCAAAATGGTCATGGTAGTGAGAATACTCCAGAAAGTTTGAGTTAGTGTGCCTGCGACGTGGAGTGTTGTTGCAGGCGGTGAAGGGATGCGAAGATCCCCAGGTGTTTATTAGCGGAGCAATCCGAGCAGGTAGCTACCGTAACCACTCTTGACGAGGGGGGTAGCAATGTCGCGCAACTGCTCATCGGAGAGCCAACCGTGGCGCCACGCAATTTCCTCCGGGCAACCAACTGACAGACCCTGACGGCTCTGAACAGTGCGGATGAAGTTAGTGGCATCAGCGAGTGAATCAAAGGTTCCGGTATCGAGCCACGCGGTACCGCGAGGCAGAACCTCAACCTTCAGTTTACCCTGTTCCAGGTAGACACGGTTGAGGTCAGTGATTTCCAGCTCACCGCGAGGGGAAGGCTTGATTTGACGTGCGTACTCTACAACCTTCGAGTCGTAGAAGTACAGGCCCGGAATAGCGTAGTCGCTCTTGGGGTTCTCGGGCTTCTCTTCAATAGATAGTGCGTTGAAATTCTCATCGAACTCCACCACGCCGTAAGCGCGAGGATCAGCAACCCGATAAGCGAAGACGGTCGCGCCATCCTTCTGCTCGTAGGTGGCAAGCTGAGTACCCAGACCGGGACCGTAGAAGATATTGTCACCGAGCACGAGGGCTACGGGGTCGTTGCCAATAAAATCAGCACCCAGAATAAATGCCTGTGCCAGACCATCCGGAGAAGGCTGCACCTTGTATTCGAGATTAATACCGAAACGGGAACCGTCACCGAGCAGTCGCTGGAACTGCTCCTGATCGGTAGGAGTGGTAATAATCAAAATATCGCGGATACCCGCCAGCATGAGAGTGGACAGCGGGTAGTAAATCATCGGCTTGTCATAGACCGGAGTGAGCTGCTTGCTAATACCCTGAGTGATAGGGTGCAAACGGCTTCCGGTGCCGCCGGCAAGAATAATTCCCTTCATAACTTCTTATTGTGTCATGTTTATCTCTTTGTTGAGGCATAAAAATCGCTATTTAGGCAGGTAAAATATACCGTATGGCTCACATTCTTGTTACCGGCGGTGCCGGTTTTATTGGTTCGAACTTTGTTCACCACCTCATCGATAACACTGATCACACTATTACTGTGCTGGATAAGATGACCTACGCCGCAAATGCTGCGTCTTTGGAGGGTCTTCCCGAATCCCGCTTCAAGCTCGTCGTAGGCGACATCGCCGACCGCGAGCTGGCCGACGAACTGGTCGGCAAGGCAGACGCTGTTGTCCACTACGCTGCGGAATCGCACAACGACAACTCCCTGTCCAACCCCGAACCGTTCATCCACACTAACCTCATCGGTACTTTCAGCCTCCTGGAAGCAGTCCGTAAGCACGGCACTCGCTACCACCACATCTCCACCGACGAGGTCTTCGGTGACCTCGAGCTGGACGATCCGGCAAAGTTTACCGAAACCACTCCCTACAACCCCTCTTCCCCTTACTCCTCCACTAAGGCAGGCTCCGACCTGCTCGTGCGCGCATGGGTCCGCTCCTTCGGTATTGAAGCAACCATCTCTAACTGCTCCAACAACTACGGCCCCTACCAGCACATCGAGAAGTTCATTCCCCGCCAGATCACTAACATCCTCTCGGGTCTGACCCCGAAGCTGTATGGCGAGGGCCTGAACGTTCGTGACTGGATTCACGCATCCGACCACTCTTCTGCTGTGCTGCGCATCCTGGAGCAGGGCAAGATTGGCGAAACCTACCTCATCGGTGCAGACGGTGAAGAGAACAACATCACCGTTCTGCGCACCATCCTGCGTCTGATGGGCAAGGACGAGAACGACTTCGAGCACGTGGTTGACCGCCCCGGTCACGACCTGCGCTACGCAATCGACGGTAGCCGCCTGCGTGCAGAGCTCGGCTGGGAGCCGAAGTTCACCGACTTCGAATCCGGTCTTGCCGACACTATTAAGTGGTACACCGATAACCGCGGCTGGTGGGAGCCCCTGAAGGCTGAGGTTGAGGCGAAGTACGCAAAGGCTGGCCAGTAATGACCAAGGAATTGAAGGTTACTGAAACCGAGATTCCCGGCCTGCTCATCATTGACCTGCCGGTTCACGGCGATAACCGCGGCTGGTTCAAGGAAAATTGGCAGCGCGAGAAGATGGTCGCAGCCGGTCTGCCCGACTTCAACCCGGTGCAGAACAACATTTCGTTCAACGCTTCGGTAGGTACCACCCGCGGTATCCACGCCGAGCCGTGGGATAAATACGTTTCTGTTGCGACCGGCCGTATCTTCGGCGCGTGGGTTGACCTGCGTGCCGGCGAGTCCTTCGGTAAGGTCGTCACCGTGGAGCTGGGCCCGGACACTGCCATCTTCGTGCCCCGCGGCGTGGGTAACTCCTTCCAGACCCTGGAAGAGAACACCGCCTACACCTACCTGGTGAACGACCACTGGTCGGCGGATGCAGTATCCGGCTACAGCTTCCTGAACCTTGCTGATGAGACCGTCGCAATCGACTGGCCCATCGACCTGGCGAAGGCAGAGCTCTCCGAGAAGGACCGTAACCACCCGCGTCTGAACGAGATCAAGCCCCTGGAAGCCGACCCGATTCTGATTATTGGCGCTGGCGGTCAGCTCGGCACCGAGCTGGTTCGCCAGCTCACCGAGCAGAACGTACCCTTCCTGGCTGTGGATCGTGACCGCCTCGACCTGGGCAAGCCCGAGCAGTGGCGCGACGCATTCCGCTGGCGCTCCTTCCGCGCGGTCATCAACGCTGCAGCGTACACCGCAGTGGATCAGGCAGAGACCCCCGAGGGGCGCCGCGACGCCTGGGCGGCTAACGCTCTGGGCGTGAGCGCTCTTGCCTCCATCTGTGAAGAAGCTAACCTGCCGCTGGTTCACGTATCCACCGACTACGTCTTTGACGGTTCCCTGCCCCTGGGCGAGGAATACCCGGAGGATCACCCCCTGGCACCGCTGAGCGTCTACGGCGCATCCAAGGCTGCCGGTGAGGTTGCCGCCGCCGCATGGCGCAAGCACTACACCCTGCGCACCAGCTGGGTTGTTGGCGCCGGCAAGAACTTTGTGGGCACCATGGCATCCCTGGCTGAGCGCGGCATCGACCCGTCCGTGGTCGCCGACCAGTGGGGCCGCCCGACCTTCACCCAGGACCTGGCAGCAGCTGCCCTGCACCTGCTCTTTTCCGGCGCTGAATACGGCACCTACAACGTGTCGAACACCGGTGAAGTCATCAACTGGGCACAGTTCGCTCGTGCAGTGTACGAAGGCACCGGCCACGACCCGGCACGAGTCAGCGACACCACCACCGAGGAATACTTCGCCAACGCTGAGCTCTTCGCTCACCGTCCGACGAACTCGGCAATGGACCTGTCCAAGCTGATTGCTGCAGGCTTCACCCCGCGCAATCACCGCGAGGCGGTCGCCGCCTACCTTGCAGAAATGGGTTCCTAATCCTCTAGGATTTGGTCCTATATCTGCTGATAACAGCATAAAAGGCGTGAAAAGCGCCATATCACAGGTTCCCGGCCCTTGAAGAAGAGCCGGGAACCTGTACAATATTGTCTTGGCCAAGGCGGTGGAATACACGAAACGTGTAGGTCCGTAACTGACGGTGGCTGGTTGGAAAGAGATTTCTGGCGCCAGTCCCTATTCCACTTGGCGCATCACTTCTAACCAAGAAAGGATGGACGACTCATGTCAGATACCATCAAAATTTCAGCTACCGTACGTAGCGACTTCGGCAAGGGCTACGCGCGCCGCATCCGCATGGCAGGCGACATCCCCGCCGTCATCTACGGCCACGGCGAAGAGCCCAAGCACGTAGTACTCCCCGGCCACGCAACCACCCTGGCTGCCCGCGTCCCCAACGCTATCCTCGACCTCGACATCGAAGGTGAATCACACCTCGCAATGATCAAGGACATCCAGCGTCACGCAATCCGCCCCGAACTGCAGCACATCGACCTGCTGACCGTTAAGCGCGGCGAGCGCGTTGAGATCGAGGTTCCTGTACACGTTGAAGGCGAGCCCGCTGTTGGCGCCGTTGCTAACCAGGAAGAAACCGTTCTTCTGGTTGAAGCTGACGCACTGAAGGCACCCGAAGCTTTGACCGTGAGCATCGAAGGCCGCGAAGCTGGCGCTCACGTTCTGGCATCAGATGTTGAACTGCCCTCAGGCGTAACCCTGGTTGCAGACGCTGAACTGCTGATCGTTAACGTTTCTGAGCCCGAGGAACTCGACGTTCCCGAGCCCGGTGAAGAAGGCGAAAACGCACCCGAGGGTGACATCGTTGAAGCTTCCGAGGAATCAGATTAGGCTGGCGAAGCTCACGACTCAGATAACTCAAAGCACTAAGACCGCGCCCTGCGCCTAGCGCAACAGTGATCTGTGGATGGCCCGCCGCTACCTCTCTTCTGAGGTGGTAGCGGGCCATACTCATAGAATGGTGTAGTCCATGAATTTTCTAAAAAACCTTTTACAGCGCCGTGGAAAGGGCGAAGATATGTCTGATGCGTGGCTCATTGTTGGTCTGGGGAACCCGGGCCCGGAGTACGAGAAAACCCGCCATAACATCGGCCAGATGGTGGTTGATGAACTGGCGCGTGAAGTAGGCGGTGGCTTCAAGGAGCACGGACGCGCGCGCGCCCAGGTGCTGGAAGGACGTTTGGGTATAGGCGGACCCAAGGTAGTGCTGGCCAAGCCCCTGACCTATATGAACACCTCGGGCGGCCCGGTATCGGCTCTAGCCCAGTTCTACGATATTAACCCCGACCGTATCATCGCGGTGCACGATGAACTGGATATCCCCTTCGACACCATTAAGGTCAAGATTGGTGGGGGAGAGGGCGGTCATAACGGTCTGCGCGATATCACCAAGGCGCTGGGCACCAAGGACTACTACCGTGTGCGCACCGGCATCGGTCGTCCTCCCGGACGCATGGACACCGCAGACTTCGTGCTCAAGCCCTTCAGTAGCACCGAAGCGAAGGACCTGCCCTTCCTCATCTCAAACGCAGCGGATGCAACCATGATGCTCGTGAAGGAAGGCCTGCTGGCAACCCAGCAGCGCTACCACGGCGCAGGTTCCTAGCCGTATGACCCGTGCCGGGTAAACACTGAACTGGGTCAACACTGAACTGGGGTAATGCATGATGCGGGCCGATGTGTGAACTAGGCTCTACCTAACTATGCAAGAGCCCGGTGAGGGAATAAGCTAGAAAAGAATGACGTTATACGCTCCACGACGGGAAAATACCCGACCCGTGGAGCGTATGAGCGAGAGAAGAAGGTACCCGTGGCTGAATACTCCACCCCCGCCAACACCCCGCTGAGCGACGACCTCGTACGCCAGCTTCGCCAGGATTTCCCGATCCTCAACACTGAGGTCAACGGGCACCCCTTGGTCTACCTGGATTCGGGGGCGACCAGTCAGAAACCCCTTCAGGTTCTTGACGCAGAACGCGACTTCTACCTGCACGCTAACTCCGCTGTGCACCGCGGTGCCCACACCCTCGCGGTCGAAGCAACCGACCTGTTTGAGGATGCGCGTATCACCGTTGCGAACTTCGTTGGTGCCACTGACGAAGAAATCGTGTGGACCTCCAATGCAACCGAGGCACTGAACCTGGTTGCCTACTCCATCGGCAACGCCTCCCAGGGCATCGGCGGTCCCGCCGCCGAGCGTTTCGCGCTGAAGCCCGGCGACGAAATCGTCACCACGGAGATTGAGCATCACGCGAACCTCATTCCCTGGCAGATCCTTGCTCAGCGTACTGGCGCAACTCTGCGCCACATTCCCTCCACCGAGGACGGCCAGCTCGACTACGCGGCAGCCGAAGACATCATCAACGAGAAGACCCGTATCGTCGCGTTTACCCACGTCTCGAACGTGACCGGCGCGATTACCGATGTGCCCCGCATGGTCGCCATGGCACGCAAGCACGGCGCGCTCGTCGTGCTGGACGCCTGCCAGTCCGTACCGCACATGCCCGTAGACTTCCACGCCCTGGACGTCGACTTCGCGGCGTTCTCCGGCCATAAGATGCTGGCGCCCACCGGCATCGGTGCCCTCTACGGTCGTGCCGAACTGCTCGAAGCTCTGCCGCCCTTCCTGACCGGTGGCTCCATGATTACCCGCGTGGGTCTGCAGGACGCCGAGTATATGCCCGCCCCTATCAAGTTTGAGGCAGGTACCCAGCGAGTCTCGCAGGCGGTCGCTTTCGCCGCTGCTGTGCGCTACCTGCAGCACTTGGGCATGGAGAACGTTGAGGCGTGGGAACACGAACTGGGCACCCGCCTGGTTGAGGGAGTTCAGAAGATCGATGGTGTGCGACTGCTCGGCCCCACCGACCCCACCAAGCGTACCGGCTTGGTCGCCCTCGCCATCGAGGGCGTGCACCCGCACGATGTGGGTCAGCTACTCGACACCCAGGGTATCGCCGTGCGCGTGGGTCACCACTGCGCTCAGCCGCTGCACCGCTGCGCCGGTGTGACCGCCTCGACCCGCGCCTCCACCTACATCTACAACACCACCGAAGATGTGGACGCTTTCCTGAAGGCACTCGCCGAGGTGCGCCCCTACTTCGGCTTTTAAAGCAGATGCGTTAGAAGCCAACGCCCCAATTTTTCAGACATACCAACTGACGGAAGAAGATCACCGTGTCTCTTGAATCCCTGTACCAGGAAATTATTCTGGAGCATTCTAAGCAGCGCAGCGGCGAGCACCTCGTAGAGGTACCCGCCGGCCATGCAAGCGCCGATAACCACCAGTACAACCCCACCTGCGGCGACGAAATCAACCTGCGTGTGGTGCTCTCTGATGAGCTGAAGGATGGCGAGAAGACCATTGAGTCGATCTCCTGGGAAGGCGACGGTTGCTCCATCTCCATGGCTGCCGCCTCCGTGCTCTCTGAAATGGCTCCCGGCATGACCATCTCCGAGCTGCAGAGCCACGTGGATGCGTTCCGCGAGATGCTGCGCTCGCGCGGTAAGGTGACCCTGGACGAAGAGGAGTACGGCGATATGGCGGCTTTCTCCGGCGTTTCGAAGTTCATGGCGCGCGTAAAGTGTGCGATGCTCTCCTGGGTTGCGGTTGAGGAAGCTGCTAAGGAAGCAACCGCGAAGAACTAATTCTTTGCTGAGAGGGTAGGTTGGAATGTTCGGTCAGTAGCCAATATTTGAACGCCAATCGAAAATATCGAATGGAGCCATCGATAATATATTGCATGTAAGTGTAATGTTTTTCGATGAGCTTTTAGTGGTGAGTACCAAACGTGACTCGATCCGAGAATCTACTCCCTACTCTTTCCTGATATAAGATTTCTTTGATTTAAAACAATATGATGAAAACATGAGGCGGATACTACACTGTATCCGCCTCATATTTATATCTTTTCCTTTTTCCTCTAAAAAAGTGACTGGTAAAATAAAAGGACGAAGGGCGCCCAACCAGCACCCTCGAGAAACTCTTTTCGGACCCGCACACTCTGAGGCGACAGCGAGAAGAAATAGGACAATAGTAGAAAATATTTTCTCAATATTGCACATTCTTCTACTTATTCTTAGGCTCTCACTCTAGACAGCGGATATGTTTCTCACCCTCCGGTACTTCAACCACACCGGAATACCCATCGCCGCTACCAACCACAAGGAAGCCCCATGATTATTGGCTACGCCGCAGGCGCCTACGACCTTTTCCACTACGGCCACCTCGAGATTCTCCGCAAGGCTAAGGAAAACTGCGACTACCTTATTGCAGGCGTCGTGCACGATGACGTTCTGGAAGTGACCAAGGGTCGCCGCCCTGTCATCCCCATCGAAGAGCGTGCCGCCATCGTCAGCCACATTGACTACGTGGACGAAGTGCACGTCGAAACCACCCCTG
Organism: Rothia sp. HMSC061C12; assembly: GCF_001815755.1. Taxonomy (NCBI): domain Bacteria; kingdom Bacillati; phylum Actinomycetota; class Actinomycetes; order Micrococcales; family Micrococcaceae; genus Rothia; species Rothia sp. HMSC061C12. Next base: position 68,831 of record NZ_KV821872.1, on the reverse strand, counting down.
ACAAGCTCGAAACCTGGAAGCAGAAGCCCTTCAACGTCTTCTTCAAGGGCGACGACTGGAAGGGCACCGACAAGGGTAACGCCCTGGAAGCACGCTTCGCAGAGGTCGGCGTGGAAGTGCACTACTTCCCCTACACCGAGCACACCTCCAGCACCAAGCTGCGTAAGGTCGTTGACCTGCTTGAAGCAGAGCACGACCTGCGCGTAGAGATGCGCCGCTTCGCTGAGCTGCTCGGCGAACGCGAATACTCCGAGGCGATCATCGCCTCCTAAAGCTCCTACGCCCTCGTGGGGGGCGCTAGAGCTCATAGAGACTCATAAAGACACAGAGGATCCCCGCCGTAATTACTTACGGCGGGGATCCTTTGTATATTGGCGGTATATCAGCTACACCTCAAAGGTGAGCGTCTCATAAGCTTTAGCGCTGTGCCAGCCACTTCTCAGCGGAGGTGCCCAGAACCTTCAGCACGCGGCCAACCTGAGGCTCAGCCGCGGCTGCAATCTTCTTGCCCACCAGCGGGATGGAGCAGGAGACTTCACCGTTGACGTCCAGGCGGGTCTGCTCACCCTCGGGGGTCAGCTTCTGAGTAGCCTGAGCGGACACGGGAACGCCGTTGACCTTGACCTCGGTAGAAACGGTGCGGGAGCCGTCAGCAGCCGGTGCGCTTACAGTGTCCACCTGGGTCATAGCAACGCCGTTGCCGACGAACTTACGAGCGATGTCCGGCACGCGCTCAGCGGGCACGGTACGTTCGGTGGTTGCGGTGAACTCAGCGGAGGTGTCACCGGAAACGGAGAAGCTACCGAACTCAACGCCAACCTCGGAGCAGACGAAGCGTGCGAAGTCCTCGCTGGAGAATGCCTCGATAACCTGCTCAACGCTTGCGTTGATAACGGTCGATTCCTGAACTGCCATAATTGTTCCTTTCGTAGTGCGCGAAAACCCCGCGCATTATCCCTTCTAAGGATACGGTGCGCGGGGTTTCGCAACCAATGTAAAGACGCGAATCCACCTGAGAATATGCCGTGAACAAGGGAAAACGTCCGCAGCCTCTCACAGGGTGGTTGGAGGATTCGCATGCCGGTCTAAAAATGCGGGAAACACCTCCGGGTGGCTCCCACATCGCATCGCTAAGGATGCTGGGCTTAGAAAGCTAAAGCTTTTAGGCGCTGGGAGCCATTGCGTCGATGCGAGCCATCTCAGCCTTACCCGCACGGTGTGCGCGAGCAGCCTGCTTCAGGCGACCCCAGAAGGAATCCTTACGGTGGGTCTTGCCAGCGAGCAGATCCTGCAGTTCCTCGCTCAGCTGTGCTGCAGAAATCTCCGGGGTGGAGATGTAGGGCTCAGCGGTGCGGAACAGGGAGGGGTTCGCCAGAGCAAGATCCAGCTTGTCGAAGAGGTCTTCGCGGCTTTCAACAACAACAGCGTGGCCGCGCTTCTCCATCAGAGTGGTGAAGGGGACCTGGTGGTTGTCAACGACCTCGTCGAACTCTGCGCGGCGCGGAACAGCCAGGGGCAGAGCGCCGGTGCGGCGTGCATCCTGGATGGAACCGGGGCCGCCCTGAACCAGCACTACGCGCGCGGTTGCGTAGTAGTCCAGCAGTTCGGAGGCGGGAAGAAGCTTGAGGTTGTCTGCGTGCTTAATGGGCGCAGTGTGACCATGCTGCACGAGGCAGGTGACCTTGGGGTGAGCCTCAAGATAAGCCTCAACCCAACGCAGAAGACGATCAAAAGTGTGAACGTCGGTGCCGAGGGACACCACCAAATCGTAAGTCTTGGTAGGAATACGAACGGGCGCGACGGCAGGAGTAAATACGGGCAGGTCGAACTTGGAAGTATCAACGCTGACGCGGGGGAAGTTCTGAATAGACATAGCCTATTCCTCTCTATGTATTTATCGGTAGTAACCCCGTATACCTGACGCAAAAATCCGGAGGGCATCATTGGTATACGTGGCGGCGTCGTGCCGGAGAAAATGGTGAGTAATCTCCGCATACGCTTCTCTGGCGAGTGGTTAGTTCGCTTGGATGGTGAGTCCACAGTGGAGCGCACGACTTATGCGTATCTGTATGTATTAATAAATACTATACCCTGAAAATAACGCCCTCAGCACACGCGGGGACGCTATTTTCAGGATAAATTCATCACTCTTAGAAAATGGGATGAATCACACGAGAATCAGGGAAATTCTCCTGCTGTTCCTCGCTCTGAACAATAATTCGATCAGCAAAGGTGTACAGCATCTTGCCGGTCATCGTCGGCAGAGTTGGGCGGTCAAAACACTCAATATAAAGAGTCTTTACGCCAAAAAGTTTAGCTGCAACAAAGAAAGGAACAGCAACACCTGCACCCGCAGAAACAACCGCATCCGGACGTTCCTTCGGGAAAATACGAAATGCCAAGAACAGATTACGAATAGCGTTCTTAATATTTCGAGTGGTCGGGTAATACGCCCAATAGGTCTTCTCATCCGCGAGAGAAGATTCAACATCGGGCTGCTTAAAGCTAACCCACACGCGGTCATAATCCTGCCACGCAGCAGAAGTAGCTGTCAGATGCTTCAAGTGTCCGCCACTGCTAGAAACCAGCAGAAGCTTCTTCGGTGCCTGAGAGGAAGTTGCCTCAGTCATAGTGTTCTCCTAAAGCCCCAATACAAGAGAAAAATAAGAAGAGAAGATAAGGGTGAGCTGACGGGCCCTACGGAACCGGCATCAACAGACCTATCACAATAGATCCGCCTCAGCAGGTACCACCGCACCCTACGCTCAAGGACGAAGGACGAACCCGCACAGAGGCGAGGCATCCATCAATAGACCCCGATTACGCGCGGTCCAGTTACTCCCGGTCTAGTTATTCGCGGTCCAGGAAAACAGCCAGAGCGTTCACGCCCTCAAGCTGATCCAGCTGAGCGAAAAGCTCACGAACCTGCTGCAGAGAAGTAGCTGCAGCCACCGGAACCAGAGCCACGCCGCCAGCCTGAACGAAACGCAGCTGGGTCGATAGGGGAGTAGCGGTGCTCAGGCTAATCACCAGAGGAGTCTCGCTCTTCTCAACCAGCGACTCGGGAGTGTGGCGGGTCAGAGCGTCACGGACCGAAGCGTAATCGGTGAAACGTGCGTACTCGGTGGGCAGAACACGCTGCAGCATCTGGTACAGGTGCTCAACGCCGCGGTCAGTACCGGGCAGAATGACAATGCCGGAAGCGCCAGCGCTCTTCACATCGCCGTCGGGAGCACCCATGGTGCGCAGCAGCATGAACGCGTCATTCGCCTCCGAAGAGGAACCCAGCTCGTGAACCGGGATGCCAGCATCTTCCAGACGGTCAGCGTAACCAACGTGACGCATGGTGCGGTCACGACCGTAAGCCAGCACAGCACCAATCAGCAGACCGGCAACAGCACCAACAATAGCCATCTTCACCGGGCCAAGAGCCGAGGAAGAAGAAGGAACCTGAGCCTCGCTCATCACACGGCCACCGGTGGTGGAAGTCAGCTGAATCTGGGCGCGACGCTCCTGCAGCTGAGAAAGCAGACCCGCACGGCCGTTATCACCCTCGAGAGCAGAAATCTGCTCATCAATCTGGTGCAGAGCGGAATCAACGCTGCTCTTCAGAGACTCGGAACGAACCTGCAGGTACGCGTTTGCCATAGCGTTAGCGTAACGTGCAGCATCCGTGCCGTTGGGGCGGGTTACCTCAATATCCAGCACAGCAGTCTGAGAGGTGCCAGTCACCTTGACGGAGCTCATCAGGCGGCTGGTCAGCTGAGCCTCAGAGAGGGTATCGCCATTAGCAATCAGAGACTTCGCGGCGTTCTGCGCAACCTCACGAGAGGAAGCAACACGAGACTCGGTCGCAATATCCACCTTCGCGGAGTTAGCGCTACCGGTACCGGCGGGATCAACCACCAGCGGGTAAACAACCAGCGAAGCCTTAGAAGTGTACTTGCTATTGGTCATGTAGCCGTAGACGGCACCCGCCACAGCGAAAACCACGACTGACAGCAGAATTAGCAGAGGGTGTCGGAAAATGCGACGTACCTGGCTGCCAAGGGTAACCGAGGAGGAATGAGAGGTGTTATCCATGAGGACATCCTAGAGGAAGAGAAACGGACACTAAATATCGGAGAAAAACGTAGAAGAAGCGGAAGACTAAGACTTCGCACGGCGGGCGGAAAGGAAACGCTCAATACCGAGAGCCTTACGGAAGCGGTACAGCACCGCACCGTACACCGGCACCAGAAGCACCACGTACACGATGACGCCCAATACGCTCTGATCCAAGAAAGTCAAAGACACCAGAGCACACGCTGTCGGAACAGCCGCACCCAAGAAGAGCGAAGGAGCCATCTCACGGACCGAAGCACGAATACCCACCAAACGGAACACCTGGTAGCTCGCCAAGAAGGTGTCAATCAGCAGAGCCGATGCCCACGCCGTCACCGCACCGTACAGGCCCCAGACCGGAACCAAGGTGAAGTTCAAAGTCACAGCCACCACCAGCGAGGAGAACTTGTTCAACAGCTGCCAGCGACTCTTACCGCTCATCAGCAGAACAGACTGCACACCACCGGCACTCATCGACAGCATCGCCGCCGGGCAAATCACCCAGAGAATACCGGCGCCAGCCTCAAAACCCTTACCGAAGAAGCCCAGAAGAACCGGACCAAAGAACGCCAAGGAGAGGTAGAACGGCCAAGACAGAGCAGTCAACACGCGAGTAGTCGATAGGAAAATCTCTCGAGCACGATCGAGCTGACGAGTCGCCAACGCCGCACTAATCGACGGGCCGGTCACCACACGTCCGGTGTGCTCAATCATGGCACCCACACGAACACAACGGTTCACAGCACCATAGACACCACCTGCAGCAGCACCTAAGAACGCCGTCACCACCAGCACGTCAATCCACTCCAGAATCGTTTCCACAACGGTTGCGACACCGCGTGCAGAGCTGAAACCCCAGAACGAACGGAACGTCTCGGTCGGAGAATCCTCAGAAGGAAGAACCTCCAGATGCTCCTCCGAGGGGAACGCCCGCTCCAAAAGCCACAGGGCAACCACCGCGGTAATCGCCACCGGAATGGTCCAAGCGTAAACCAAATCCATGAGCTGACCCGAGAACAGAACCACCAAACCCACAGCCGCAAAACGCAGAGTAGGAAGCAGAACATTCTGCAGGAGCGTAAAAGTCACCACACGATGCAGACCACGCAGAGCGCCGAAGAACACCGTCATCAACGCCGCCACCAGCACGAAAGCGGAGCTGACGCGCATCGCCGCCTGATACTCGGGAGCCATCGGCACAATCCCGGTGTAGATGTAAACACCCGTCACCAGAAGCACCGAAGTCACCAGCGAAGGAATCAGACCGTAACGGATTAGCTGCGGCAACACACCGTAACGTCCCAGCGCCCGCTGAGCGCTCATCGTACGAACCAAGCCAGTATCCGCGCCGAAGGTCACCAGTGAAATCGCAATCGCGAACAACGCCATCAGACGGAAGAACTCGCCCGAACCCTCAGCACCAATACCATTCGACACCACCATCGTGGTCACAAATGCGATACCCGCACCGTACATCACGCACAGCGAAGCAAGAGAGCCGCTCTTCGCCAGGCTGGGCTGCTTACCCTTAGCGGGAGCTTTCTTAACCGGCGCGCTCTTTGCGGATGCGCTATCTGCCGGAACACCTGACGCGGAAGGCTTAGCCTTCTCAGTCAGAGTCTTTTCTTCCTGTGCCTTTTCTACAGACTCAGCAGTAGCCGGGGCAATCCGCCGGGAACCGGGCAGATGAGCACCCGCTACAGCGGTAGCGTTCGCCGCTGAGGAACCCGCCTCCAAAGAACCGGGCAACGACTCCTCGGAAGCAAAGCCTCGAGCCGGAGGCACAATCGACAGCGCCGTGGTCGCAGGAAAACGACCGGAACGGATGTCGTCCACCGTCGGAGCGAACTCATCAGCAGAAGATTCCACCTGCGAATCAGTCAGCTCCACTACCGGCTCCACGTACTCGCCGCTCTCACGTAGGCGTGCACGGCGGCTAGGGTGACCACCCGTCGAGTAGGCATCATCGAAAGCTGAAACCGCAGAGGTCTCTAAACCACGAGGGGACTGATTCTTCGTCATAGCCCCTCACCATCCCGAATGGAACGAATACATGCCATCGACGCGAGCATCAGAATGGTCAGCTGAGCGATATCGAAGCTGTAGAAGATGAAGACAACACAGCACGCTACCGGCACGCTATGGAGCCAATACCCGGGCGTGGTCTTCACTCGTGCACCGCTTGCCACAGTGCACACCATGAAGAGCGCGAACAGCGCCAGACCCACGAAGCCAAAGCAGAACATCAGAGTCCACAGGTATCCCTGGGTACCCATTGACACGCCAATGCTCGGTTCCATACGCGGAGTGCCGTAACCAATAATCGGGGACTCCAAAGTCGCTTTCCAAGTAGCGCGGTAGAGCGCCGCACGACCACCGGTGGAGTCCGAGTAGTCCTGACGACCCAGAATATTATCCACGGTGCCCGACGCAAAGAGCGCCACAACCACAGCTACGATTGCCGCAACACCCATACCCACAGCACGCCAATTAGCTGCAAGGAACTGACGCAGCAGTACGTACGCTGCGCTGATACCCAGACCAATGAACATACCGCGGTTACTGGTCGCAATTGCCGGCACGGTAGAAAGCGCCATGCCGATTAGCAGTGCGATACGCAACCAGATGGAACGCAGACGCAGCAGGCACGCCAGCATCACCGGGGTGAGCAGGGTGTACGCCAGACCCCAACTATTCGCGTAAGGGAACGGCGCGGAGGGGCGAATATACGCCTCAGGCGCACCCCAAGGACGCTGAACCTCCGCCAGGGGAGGAAGCATGTAGTCGCGCACCAGCGGGTTCTGCATAAAGCCAGAAGGCATGATGAAGCTCATCGGGGTACGCAGACGGAACTCGGGGAAGAGAACGCCGCCGTAACCCAAAACAATCAGGGTCACCCACAGAGTTGCCAGACCGCCCAGCAGCCTATTGACGCTAATAGAGGAGCGCGCATTGTAGTAGTACAGGGCGTAAATGCCGGCACTGAGAATATTCACAAAGCGCAGACCCCAACCAATAATGTCGGTGGAACGGGTCAGAGCAAGTGCCGCAACAACAACCCACACGCAGAATGCACCCCAGACCCACAGGGAACCGGGAACACGCACATTACCTCGAATGATGAGGTAAAAAAGTATGATCGCTGCCAGTACCAGCGGTGCAATCTGAAGCAGCCCCAGAGCCCACAGCGCCGGGAAGCCGTACAGCAACGCCAGCAGAGGCCAGGCGGGGAGCTTCTTCTGCGCCGTAGACACCGGGCGGATGCGCGCGCGGGCACGCAGAATACCGCTAGGCGGCGTATTAACCGACCCGGCGGAATCCTTCAGAGCCACAGGCGAAGTACCCGGAGGGGAAAGAACGGAAGAGGAAACCATGTCTGTGCGATACCTGGTTAGAGACCTCGACCGGTCTTCTGGACGAGATCAAGAAGAGTAGCGGGCTTAATAATGCCGGTGGACACAACATACGCCGCCCAAGCACGAAGCTGCTTGGGGTCGCGGCGCAGAGCGGAGCGAGCGTAGGCACGCGCCTCCTTGTTGTTACCCAGCGACGCCTGAGCGTACGCAATCTGACCGGCGATACGTGCCAGACCCTTGGGATCCTGCTCAAATTCGGGGAACTTACGCAGAATGTAGCTCAGACCGTCAACCATGGACTGCCACTTACCGGAGAAGAATGAGGGGCGGTCCCAGAGCACCAGAATCAGCGGCTCGGGCACGCTCAGCACATCGCCGTGGCGGGTTGCACGCAGCAGCAGGTCGTAGTCTTCACCGTAGGCAGCGGGCAGCTCCTCATCGACCAGGCCGATGCGAGCGGGCTTACCGTCAACGCCGAGCAAATCCTCGCGAGAGTACAGCATAGCGGAAGGGTGAATCTCGGTGATGCGCGAACGCAGGAAGTCCGCGAAGGTTGCGCGCTCGGGCGCCAGGCGCACGATATCCTGACCGCCGGAGCGGACGGTAATACCCGAAGAGATAGCGGCTGCTTCGGGGTTTTCGCGCCAGAGAGCGACCTGCTGGGTGAGCTTGGACGGCATCCAATAGTCGTCGTCATCGCAGAAGCCAATCATCTCACCGCTGGAGGCAATGATGCCGCTGTTGCGGCCGCCAGCCAGACCGCCAGAGCGGGTGTTGGAGACAATCTTCAGGGCACGGTTTTCGCCGACCTCAATGTCCTCGAGGCGGTCGGGCTCAACACGGTCAAAGACGACAACAACTTCAACGAAGCCGCGGTAGCTCTGCTCAAGGATGGAGCGGACCGCCACGCGAAGCAGTTCGGGGCGCTTGCCGTTGGTTGCGATAACGGCGGAAACAGCAGGGTTGCGAGAGGTGAAGTGCATCATTGGGGTTCTCCTTACTCAGCGGGGGTCGCGAGGCTAACGTACTTGCGACGCATGGACAGCAGGACGGTTGCGGCATTAGCCAGCAGAAGCAGCGCGTAGACGATGACGAACACGGGTCCGAAGCCAAGGAAAATGTAGATCCAGCAGAGGGTACCAGCGTCCATGTGCAGGTTGATGAAGGAGCGCAGGGGGCCACCGGTCGGGGGAGCAGCGGTCTTGCGGTTGTTGCGTAGCTGCTCAGCAAGAATCTGGCTCATGAAGTGACCGGCGGTCAGCGCGGTGAAAATCATGGGCATCGCAATGATCCAGCCGTTGAATGCGTTGGAACCGGTAAAGGAGTAGTGCGCAGGGTACAGCAGGAAGGAGAGCAGAGTTGCCATGTGCACGGAGGGCACACGGATGGAGTCGACCACATGGTCGAGCCACTCACCGGCGGGGGAGGACGCGCCGGTCACGCGAGCAACCTGGCCGTCAGCGGAGTCCAGGCCGTAACCGAGAGCGAAAAGCAGTGCAACGCAGATGCCCACACCAATGCTGGGAGGGCAGGTAATCAGAACGATGAGGCCTGCAGCGGAACATGCAGCGGAAATCGCGGTGACGCCGTTGGGAGTGATGCCCAGTGCGACAGCTGCCGCAGCGAAGTAGCGTGCTACTCGGCGGTTGACCCAGCGGGTGTAGGCGGGAACGCCAATGCCGGGCTTCTGCGCTGCCTCAAGGGAGCGCAGGGTGTGGGAGAACTTCGCGGCAAATCCCGATGCGGGCGCGGAGTTCGGGGCGTGAGGTGCCTCAGAGGTGGACATGCACATTCCTTTTTAATCGGTGAGAGGAGTGAAGGAGAGTGAATTACTCCCTTTCGGGGCGGTTGCGAGAAAGTCCGGAAAGTCCCGCGCGCGAAAAAGAGGTGGTTGGTCCCTTTTTCACATACACCACTATATAGATATTTTACAACGAGATAAAGTGCGACAGGGTGGGTGTGGTCAGGGTCAACAATTGTGTCGTAAAAACCCTCTGACAATGCGCTTTGGTGCAGATTTGCGGGATCCTTCGGGTAGGCTTGGTGTGCTGTTAGAGGGGGTTATCGGCGCTTTGTTCCCGTGAATTGTGGATTTAGAAAACATTTCTGAACATTGTGCAGAGAGGCACATAACAGAAGCACAAATAATGGGAATAAATGATGCAAAAAACACGGAAAAGTGGGGAATATACGCAAATGGGGTTTGATTTCCTGAATCATTCAGAAAATCAAACCCCATTTAGCTGAGATTGTCTAGAAGGTATTAGTTCCTTCGGGACTGCATCGGAACGCGGGTTCCGACTCCGTTATTGACGATGCGTCGCTCGCCCGGGTCGGCTGCCGCGTTGTTCGCGTTGTCGACCACGGGCTGCTCAGCCTCGTGTGCGGCGGGAGCATCCGCCTCCTTGTCGCCTTCCTTCTCGGCGGGTTGCTCAGCAACCGGTGCCTTGGAGGTAGCCTGCAAATCGAAGCTCACATTCGGGCGAACGTTACGTCGGCTAATGCCCGGGTGAACCTCAACAGCAATCAGGTTCTCACCAGCCTTCAGCTGAGAAGCCGGAACGGTGAAGGTCACCGGAGTCTTCTGAGCCGTAGCGGTATCAATCGAGCTCGATGCAATCGCGCTATTCCACAGCTTTCCACGAGTGTCAAAGTTGGAACGACCAACCTCTTCGCCGTTAACACCCACCGCAATAGCGTCATCCGCGTAGGTGGTCAGCACGAGATCGCGGCTCGCCTGCTCACGAGTGAGCTGGATGGTGGTGTAGGCGTAGATATTGGGGCGGGTACGCACAAGCGGAACATTAACGGAGGTGTTAAGGTTACCGGAGCCGACACCAATCGGGGTCTTGCCGGTCTGCCATGCTTCCTGCGCGATATCTTCCAAAGTGAAGTGGAAGTTGTACTTCCAACCGTACTTACGGTTAGGAGCCTTGCTGGAGACCATGTACTTCCACTCGGACGCGTAGGGCAGAACAATCTGGTCCTTAGGAGTTTCTTCCTTTGGGTCCTCGGGCTTGGGATCGGCAGGCTTAGGCTCCTCAGGCTTCGGATTCTCTTCCTTCGGTGCCTCAGTAGTTGCTTCTGCACTCGGGGTAGCGCTTGCCGAAGCACTGGGGTCAGCGCTCGCGGTCGGGTCAGCACTTGCCGTCGGATCAGCGCTAGGAGTCTCGGTCGCGGTCTCCGTAGGAGTCGGGCGAACCGGAGCTACCTGAACCGGAGTGGACGCAGAGTAGTTGTCCGAGCTGTCCACAGCGCGCACAAAGTAACGTGCGTTATCGGTGTGGTCAATCTCGAACTTCGTACCCGAAGTGCTAGCAATGACGCGGTCATCACGCAGAATCTGGTAGCGGACACTACCGGTATCCTGTACAGCATCCCAGGTCAGAACGTCCTTATCGTCCTTCAGCTCAACCTGCAGGTTCTGCGGGGTAGCCGGAGGAGTCACATCGCGGGCCTCAAAGCGCGCAAAACCGACGGTGTCCTGAGTGCCGTGAACACCCAGCGAACGGTGAATATCGCCACCAACCCACAGGGTGCCCTTCGAATCCACGAAAGACTCCCAGATACCGAAACCGTGGTCACCCTTAATCGCGGGGGAGAACTCCGGCAGCATCTTACCGCTGTCCTTATCGAACGCAGCAACCAGCTTGACCGAGTGAATCACGCTTGAACCGTTCACGGGGGACGGTTTGTTGCGCGCATCCTGGTACAGGAAGTCGCCGCAGTGGCAGGCGCCGTAAATGGTGTTGCCGTGCAGATGCAGATCCTGGAAGTCTCCACCATCGCGGGTAATCGCGGTGTAGGTGGGGGTCAGAGAGGCCTTATCGTAACGAGAGATGAGGTGCTCAGTACCGCCCACCCAGACGCCGGTACCGGCATCCTGGACGTCGAACTGGAAACCCCAAATTTTGGTTTCATTACGCAGGTCAGAGACATTAGCGCCGGCAGGAATCTCAGAATGCTGGTACGCCCACGGGCTGCCCTTCTGCATATGCTGAGTAATATCAGCCACGCGGTAGGCAAGGCCGCCGTTGAGCCAGGTGAAGTAACCGGCTACGTAAACATGAGAGTTATCAGCGGAGGCGCTAATACCGTTGACAGTACCGTTGAACACCTGGCGCCAGTTACGGTCTATACTCACAATACCGGGCACACCGTTAGAAGGCTCGCCCAACTTAAAACGGGCAATATTGCGCGAATACGCCTCACCCGCCTTTTCACTTTCATAAATGTGGGTAAAGGTGCCGCCAATATACACGTAGTCACCCTGACGGTGAATGGTCTTCACCGTCATGACCTCGGTACGAATGCGATCTTCGACTTTAACCTGGGCCCATTCAGGGGCAACTTCACCGGTCGTAGCGTCAACAACGACGAAGCTCTCATGCTTCTTACCGTTAACCAGGGTAAAGGTGCCGCCAACCGCCAGACGGTTATTCGGCAGAGCCTCAACAGCCTTCACCTGACCATTAACAGTCAGCTTGAAGTCGCGGCGCAACTCGCCGGTTTCCGGGTCAAAAGCAGCAATATTAGATTGCGCAACATGCTCACCGGTAGAGGACTCAAGGTACTCGAAGTCGCCGCCAATAAACACGCTGGAGGTGCCGTTGCCGTGATCGACCTCGGTGATCGCCTCAACGTAGGTGTTCATCTCGCCGGTTTTACCGGAGGCGGTCTTAGCACTGGTGCGCCAGCGCCAATCCGCCGAACGGCTACTGGGCAGGGCACGACGAGCGCTCGCCGGGGTACCTGAATCCGGGATAGCGCCCAGATTCAAATCATTCTGGGTCAGCTTCGGGCGCAGGAACATCTGGGTGTAACCGAATGAGGTTTCACCCTTACCGTCCTTACCGTAAATGTAAGAGTTCTGCGCGTCGGTCATCGCCGGCTCAGAGCCATCCTGCGAAATGGGGGCGTTTGCACCGTAACGGAAACCCATACGGTAATCCTGCGAAGCCATTTCCTCAAAGAGCATCGTCCTGAAGCCGTAGTTCTGGCCGCCAAGCATATGGTCTTCCCACGTGCCATCAGGCCAGTCCCTGCGGCCATTTTCATTGTAAGAAGAGAACTCGTCAGGGTTGGAGACTGTCGCGTTGGCCCAGATAGCGTTTGAACGCAGAGCCCAAGTCCACTCAGAAGTCTGGCGGCGATCAACCGTCGCCTCCTGCCACTTGGTGCCCGAGGTGTTCAGGGCACGGCGGAAACGATAACCATCAGGCAACTGATCGGGGCGGGTGCCGTTGAGCAGCTGAGAAATAGTGGTGCCCGAAAGCTGAATAGGGGTCTTTGCAGCAGGCACCGAGCTCAGAGCTTTGCCCTGCTCTAGAGTCAAACCGGACGACGCGGGTGCGGCATCACTGTAGAGCTGGGAGGTGTCGCCCTGACCTTCGTAGTTTTCGGTCCAGCCATCGCGGCCCTCACCAATCTTGACCCAACCGCCACCATCAGTTTCCTGATCGCAGTAGAACTGGGTAGGCTGGCTCATCGCGGGAGTGTACAGCCAGTAGGCGCCGCTCTTTGCCTCGGGGTTAGCCTGCTTGGCTTCCCAACAGCTGGCGGCAGCACGCTCGGAGGTCGTGCCATTGTAGAAAGCAGAGTCCCTTTTTTCCGCAGTCTGTTCGACAGCGGTACTCGGCGTAATAGCGGGGATAGCTACGGGCAAAGCCAAAGCCGTAGCAATGCTCAAGCAAAGAGTTGAGCGGGTTATAGCAGAACGTGAAAAGCCGGAGCCCGTCATGCCAAGGTGGGCTTTCATAATATCTCCAAATGAATGCCAAGAAATGTTATCGAGTGCGCATCAACATTAATGCGCTATGGATGATAATGCGCGGGTTCCAGCGAATCATAACTGGAAACCGGCATCTTTAATTAGACCCTAGCAATCAGGATTGTTCGGGAAATCATGGGTCGCAATCTTCCACTGACCATCGACCTGAACGAGGGTGTAAATATTGAGTGAACGCTTAGGAGAATTGTCATCCTTAACGGGCTGATTATTCTCGTCATAGATCTTCACCGAGGAAGAATCCATGCATACTTCCAGCATGCGCGCGGGCTGACCCTTGTACTGAGTTTCAGTCATACGGGGAGTGCCCACCACAGTGGAAGAACCTTCGTAGTGCCAGCCAGCCAGTGCGTATTCGGAAGCCTGCACGGCAAACTCAGCGGCAGCGGAATCCACAGCTACCGCCTCGATGGAGCGAATCGTCTCATCATCGAGAACAGCACGCGCCTGCTCAACGTTCTGCTGCTCGGCCTCTTCATCGCTACTCGGATCAGCGGTACGCTCGGGAGAAGGAGCTGCGGAAGGAGCCGCCTTGACCTTGGTCAGAATGGTCTCAAAAGAGTTAACCAGTTCGGTAGTCTTCTTAACTTCTTCAGCGTCAACGGGCACGGAAGAAGCGTTCTTCATTTCCTCAGCGCCAGTGTAAATCTCTTCAAGCTTCTGACCGTCAGAAGAAGTAGCCTCAGCATTTGCCTTGGGAGATGCCTCACCCGAAGCCTCAGCGGATGCAGAAGCGGTGCCCTGCTCAGAAACCTTAGGGGAAGCGCTCGAAGACTGAGCGGAAGAAGCGTGTGCAGAAGCGGAAACACTTGCGGAAGCAGAAGCGGAAGAAGAGCTATCGGAGCTCGGGTTTTCAGTAGCGCAACCGCTCAGAACCAGGGCGGATACCGCAACGGTGCCCAGGGTGCCCAGAAGCCGGGACCGGGAGGACTGCTTGAAGAATGATGACATAGGAAGCCTCTTTAGTGGTTGGAGTGAGAATGACTATATTCCGGAAGATAATACCTCGCACAATGGCAAAGCACCTAAAGGCTAACACGCAAAGCTGGGAAAACACTTAGACCCGCAAAAATAACGTTTTTATAAATGATGAGAATAAGCCCTAAATAATGCTCTATTTTTGCCCGAATGGAAGATAAATATATATCTCTGAATGAAAGAACCTTCATGTAAATGAATGAAATAGATTCACATTGTGCAAAAAAGTCCCGGGCTGGTCATGAACCAGCCCGGGACAATAGGGCGAACATCACTAAAATTCTTTGTCACAAAAGCGCATATCGCCCTGATGAGGTGTTATGCTGCCTGGACAGCCTCGGTGCTTGCCGAATAGTTATCTGCAGTATCTACCGCGCGCACATAATAGCGGGCGCCATCGCGGTGATCCACCGAATAGCTCGTACCCGTAACCGTCGCAATAGGACGATCATCGCGCAGAACCTGGTACTTCACCCTACGCTCGGAAATACCCGACCATGTCAGCTGATCCTTGGAACCGTTCGTCGTGACCTTCAGATCGCTCGGGGGAGCCGGAGGGGTCACATCACGAGGAGCATAACGCGCGAAGCCAATAGTCGGCTGTACGCCATTAGCGCCCAGCGACTTACGGATATCGCCACCAACCCACAGAGTGCCCGTGGAATCCACGAAGGACTCCCACACACCGTATCCATACGCGCCGTTCATAATCGGTGCGAACTCCGGCAGCATCTTACCGCTGTCCTTATCGAAAGCCGCTACCAGGCGAATGGTCTGAGCGTTAGTCGCGTTCTCCCACTCCGAATAGACCGTATCTGCACCCTGGAAGAGGAAATCGCCGCAGTGGCACGCACCGTAAATGGTGTTA
>NZ_KV821872.1:49082-53637 GCF_001815755.1 Rothia sp. HMSC061C12 | reverse complement strand
GCACGCACCGTAAATGGTGTTACCGCTCAGATGCAGATCCTGGAAGTCACCACCCTCACGAGTAATTGCGCTGTCGGTGCGGCGCATCGAGCTCTTCTCGTAACGGGTAATCATATGCTCGGTGCCACCCACCCAGACGGAGGAACCAGCATCCTGAACATCGAACTGGAAGCCCCACATCCTGCGCTCGTTTTTCAAATCCCAGGTTTGGGCATTCTTGGGGGTGTATGAAGGACGGTGGTGCCAAGCTACCGGGTTCGTGCTACTGCCTTGCATATGAGCGAGACGGAACGCCTCCTGGTTATTCAGCTGGGTGAAGTAACCAGCGACGTACACATCGGCATTGCCCTCAGAAGCGCTCACGCCGTTAACCGTGCCGTTAAAGACCGGACGCCAGTTCCAGTCCACCTCACCGTTGCTCAACTTAATGCGAGCCAGGTTCCTCGCATACGCGTAGGTGGGGGAGGTCTGGCCCTTCAAGTGAGTGAAGGATCCACCAATGTACAGGTAGCCATCACGCACGTGCAGGGTCTTAATCTGTACCGGTACGGAAGCGATGCGGCTGACCACGCGGATATCCCAGTCCTTAGCGACCTGACCGGTCTGCGGATCCAGAATCACAAAACCGTTGTAGTACTCTCCGTTCACCTGGTCGAAAGAACCGCCCACAGCAAGCAGGCCGTTCGGCAGAGCCTCAACCGACTTCACCTGACCGTTAATCTTCGGGCGGAAGGAACGGCGCAGCTCGCCGGTACCCACCTCGTAACCAGCCAAGAAAGCCTGCTCAACCTTCTCACCGCTTGCCGACTCAACGTACGCGAAATCGCCACCGGTAAAGACAGCGCCACCGACCTCGGTGATAGCCTCAACCTGGGTGTTCATCTCACCCTTCTTGCCGGTACCGGTCTCAGCGCTGGTACGCCACTTCCACTTCTCGGAGTAGCTATTGGGTAGCGCGCGGCGGTTACTTGCCGCAGCGCCCTGCTGGCCATAATCATGCAGACCCTTAGCCACCAAATCGTTCTGAGTCACCTTCGGGCGCAAGAACATCTGAGTAAATACCAGGGGAGTGGTCGAATCATCCGCCGGGCGGTAAATATACGCCGAAGGACGGTTCATCAGGTAGGTCTCGGTCCACCATGTAATCTTGGCGTTGCGACCGTAGGTGAAGCCCAACTTGTAGCCCTGCGATGCCTTCTCTTCGAAGTTCAGGGAACGGAAATCATCAGAATCATGGGTGAAGATGTTACCAGCCACCTGACCACGGTTGGCGTAGTCATAACGGTTACTGTACTGCCAGGTGTTTTTGACCGAAATATTTGACCAGAACATCTTTGAACGCAAAGTCCAAGTCCATTCGGTACTGGAATCACGGTGAGCCTTAAAATCCTGCCAGGTAGTGCCCTCAACGTTCATCGCGCGATGGAAACGCACGCCATCGGGCAAATCCTGCGGACGGGTACCGTTCAGTAGCGCGTTCACGGTCACGCCGGAGAGCTGCACCGCATCAAAGCCGGTCGGGTTCTTATACAGCTGATCGGCATTACCGCGACCGTAGTAGTTCTCAGTCCAGCTCTCACGACCGCGGCCAATCATAACCCAGCCGCCGCCATCAGTTTCCTGATCGCAATAGAACTGCTCAGGAGCACTCATCGCAGGGGTGTACAGCCAGTACGCGCCGCTCTTGCCACGCGGATTATTCTGCTTAACCTCCCAGCAGCTCGCAGCCGCGCGCTCACTCGACGAACCGTCATAGTAGCGTGCATCAGCAGCCTGCGCGCCCGAAGCAATCGGACCCAAAGAAGCCGCAACCATCGCAAAAGAAGCAGCCGCCGCACCCAAAGCACGGGACCCGGAGCGAGAAGCTACGCGAGAGCCCTCAGAAGCGGAGGAAGCAACACCCTGCGCGCGCCCTCCACGCGTGAACGGAAGAAAATTCATTTGTCTCTCCTAGAGACCTCAACCGGCACACAGCAGAAAACTGCAATTCACACAGCAACACCCACCCCACACAAGGCACAGCATAGTGACCAGGCATCGGGGTAAGGGGGAAGCGTTATGAACTGCGCTAACAGCGAGTCTGTAGCCGGAATCAGTGAGTGTAGTTATCGGAAATTGAATGAATACGCCCCACCCCTCACGCACGAAGCCAACAATGGCACCGTACCCGTACGAAGCGGAACGCTAAAAATCTGTGAAGTTTCCTCTGTCGTACCAACAGCGAAGAAACACCACAGACCAAGATTCAGCCCATCATCGGAAAGGACGGAAGCAACCCATCCGACGCAATGAATCCCAACCCATCATAGCCGCCGCAGAGGCGAAGAGATAGCAAACTGGGAAAACCGGACCGAACCAAAACTATAGAGGGCATACACCCCGGGTGCACCGCCGCCTGATTCGGACCCCGCAAACCCTGCAGAGCCCGAACCAGGCGGCGGCTCAAAGAAACTAGATCAACAATCTGACCTAAGCCTGAGCAGCTCCCGTGGAAGCCGAGAAGTTCTCAGACGCATCGATGGAACGCACATAGTAGCGAGCGCCATCAGTATGCTCAACCTCGTAGCTGGTGCCCGAGACCGTAGCAATCACACGGTCATCACGCAGCACCTGGTAGCGAGCACCGCTCTCACGAACACCAGACCAAGACAGCTTATCGGTCGAGCCATCACGCTGAACCGACAGATTCGACGGAGTCGACGGGGCGGTCACATCGCGAGGAGCAAAACGAGCAAAACCGACAGTGCGCTGCTCACCATTAGCACCCAGCGAGCGGTTAATGTCGCCACCAACCCACAGGTTGCCGCGCGAATCCATGAAGGACTCCCAGACACCGTAGCCGCTAGCACCCTTCAGAACCGGGCTGAACTCGCCGATGACCTCGCCGCTGTCCTTATCGAACGCTGCGACCAGGCGCATACGGTGAACCGCCTTCGACTCCTTCCAGTAGGTGTGGTAGCCGGTAGAACCCTCAAAGAGAACGTCACCGCAGTGGCACGCACCGTAAATGGTGTTACCGCTCAGGTGCAGATCCTGCCAGTCGCCACCGTACTTAGAAATCGCGGTGGAGATACGGCCGTAACCGTTCTTCGAGTAGTTCGCAATCAGGTGGTCAGCACCAGCAGTCCACACGGTCGAGCCGGCATCCTGAACATCGAACTGGAACGCGTACACAATGCGGTCAGTAATGTTCAGCTTCAGCGACGGCTCCCACTCCCACTTAATATTCGAAGCGTTAGAACCATTCAGCGCCGCCAGGCGGAACGCGCGCTGGTTATTCAGCTCAGTGAAGTAACCCGCAGCGTGAACAGTCGAGTTATCGGACGCAGCGGTAATACCGTTGACCGTACCGTTAAAGTTCGGGCGCCAGTTCCAATCCACCGCACCGTTCGAGAGCTTAATACGAGCGGCACCACGCGAGTAAGCGTACGCCTTAGACGTATTGCCCTTTACATGGGTGAAGTTACCGCCAATGTAGAGGTAACCATCCTGAACCAGCAGGGTCTTCACCTGCGCGGCAGCACCATTACGGCGCTGAATCTGAAGATCCCACGTGCGGTCGATCTGGCCGGTGGTTGCGTCCAGAATGACGAAGTGGTTGACCTTCTCGCCGTTAACCTCGGTGAACTCGCCACCAACTGCCAGGCGGTTATTCGGCAGAGCCTCCAGAGCCTTAATCTGACCGTTGAAAGTCGGACGGAAAGAGCGAACCAGTTCGCCCGAATCCACGTTATAGCCCGCCAGGTACGACTGGTCCACGCGCTCGCCACCAGCCGACTCCACATACTTGAAGTCGCCACCGGTGAAGACGGTGTCGCCCACCTGAGTAATAGCCTGAACGTAGGTGTTCATCTCGTTCTTCTTGCCGGTGCCAGTCTGCTCACTGGTGCGCCAACGAACGGGCATCGTGTAGCTATTGGGCAGAGCACGACGGTTGCTAGCGGCAGAGCCAGAACCAATTTGCGAGAAGTTCAAGTCACGCTGAGTCAGCTTCGGACGCAGGAACACCTGAGTAAAGGGGATGGAGTAACCAGCGGAACCACGCTTGTGGTAAATATATGAATCCGGATTCTCATTACCGAAGTTCACCAGCGCACCGTACGCAAAACCAATCTGGTAGCCCTGGTTCGGGTTCGCGAAGAAACGAACAGAACTGGTGGTAATACCCGGAGCCATCTCCGAGGGGGAACCGCCCATACGCGCAGTGCGGTTAATACCGGCACCGGTGAACTTCACGGTGCCCCAACGCTGACCGTAGCTCATCGCCCAGGTCCACTGCTCAGTCTGAGGACGCTGAACATAAACGTTCTGCCACTGGGTGCCCCTTGCATTGTGGGCACGGTGCAGGCGCATGCCGTCGGGAAGGTCCTGAGGCTTAATGCCGTTCAGCAGGGCATCGACAGTGTTTGCGGGAAGCTGGACGGGAGTAAAAGCGGAGGGACCCGTGGGGTTCTGGTGCAGTTGACTCGGGTCGCCGGTGCCGTTGTAAGACTCGGTCCAACCCTCACGACCGCGACCAATCATGACCCAGCCGCCGCCATCAGTTTCCTGATCG
>NZ_KV821872.1:0-48982 GCF_001815755.1 Rothia sp. HMSC061C12 | reverse complement strand
CCAGCCGCCGCCATCAGTTTCCTGATCGCAGTAGAACTGCGCCGGGCCGCTCATCTGCGGGGTGTACAGCCAATAAGTGCCAGAAGAGGCAGAAGGATTAACCTGCTTGACCTCGTAGCAGGAAGCAGCCGCCTTATCGCTGCTGGAACCATCATGGGTGCCGGTAGCAGCCGAAGCGGGAGTAGTAGGAGTAAGCGGTGCCGCAGTGAAAGCGGTACCAAAAGCGAGTGCGAAAGCGGCCCACTTTTTAGCAGACCATGAATGGGCATGGCGCTTTTCAGCGGGTTTGTTCGTGTATGTGGTTGTCATATGCGTCTTTCTGATGCGACGTTCCGGAAGAAACATCGAAAGATACGGTGAATTTAGCGCACTAGAAAAACCGCAGTAAATACTGAAAACCTGAGGTTGGTTGGAAGAGGTAAACAGAATCCGGAAGGGGATATACTGTCTGGTTTTTCTGTAAGCGTTAATG
Organism: Rothia sp. HMSC061C12; assembly: GCF_001815755.1. Lineage (NCBI taxonomy): Bacteria > Bacillati > Actinomycetota > Actinomycetes > Micrococcales > Micrococcaceae > Rothia > Rothia sp. HMSC061C12. The sequence goes on along the minus strand of NZ_KV821872.1, from coordinate 48,510 downwards.
ATTAGGGTACAGGATTAAGCTGTGAAAATAATGGTGCACAAAGTGCAAAGATGCCCGTGAGTGTGTGATTTGCGCCCCATGCGATGAACGTTGTGGCACAGGAACAGACACGGAAGAAAACCATACTCAAATATCACCCACGAAAGCGACAATCGAGTGCAAAAAGGAATATATTCCGTCACAGAAGAGTACAAGAGAAAAATGCCAGAAAAAGCAGACAAGTCCTACAATGGAAAAGCCGCAAAAAACACCCCAAAACGCACAAAAAGCACCGTGAGATAAAGGCAAATTCACTCGGACACCCCAACCGGCACCGCCCAATACCGACCATCCATAGAAGCCCTCCACCAGCTCAACCGCCGCAAGCGAAGACCCCAGATTCAGGAGAACCCGTGAGCACCACCCGAAAAGCTACCGCACAGCCCCTCGAGGCACCCCTGCACCCCCTCCTGAACACCCTCAACCAACTCAGCAGCTGGGCCGCAATCCGCACCGCCGCCTCCGCGAAGCCCACCGAACGTAGCGCACGCACCCTCATCGGCGCCGTCGCCGGAACCCACGCCGCGCTCATTGCAGACATCTCCACCGCAGTACGCGACACCACCGCTGAAGCGCTCAGCCTCATTATCGCCCCCACCGACCGCCAAGCAGAAGACCTCGCCGCAGCCCTGCGTTCCTACCTGCCCGCCGCAGACATTGCGCTCTTCCCCGCCTGGGAAACCCTGCCCCACGAACGCCTCTCACCGCGTTCCGACACCGTAGGCCGCCGCCTGCAGGTACTGCGCGCCATGACCGGGGATGCGGCTAACCGCCCGCAGGTCGTCATCGCGCCCGTGCGTGCCGTCATCCAGCCCATCGTCACCGGCATCGAAAAGCTCGAACCCGTGCACCTGGTTCGTGGCGAAGAATACCCCTTCAAGGATGTGGTGCGCGGCCTCAACGACGCCGCATACTCCCGCGTAGACCTGGTTGCCAAGCGCGGCGAATACGCCGTACGCGGCGGCATCATCGACGTCTTCCCGCCCACCGCAACTACCCCCGTGCGCCTCGAATTCTTTGGCGACGAACTCGACGAAATGCGCCACTTCTCCGTCGCCGACCAGCGCACCCTCAGCGGGGGAGAGGAGCTCACCGAACTCACCCTGCTGCCCTGCCGCGAACTGCTCATCACCCCCGAGGTCATGAGCCGCGCCGCACGCCTGAAGGCAGACTACCCGGCAGCCGCAACTATGTTCGAAAAGATTGCCGGCGGAATCTACGTCGAAGGCATGGAATCACTCACCCCGCTACTCATCGAATCCATGAACACCCTCACCGAGCTACTGCCGGCTGGGTCCATGATTATCAACGTCGAACCCGAGCGTGTGCGTGCCCGCGCCGAAGACCTCGTCGCCACCAACGAAGAATTCCTCGCCGCCGCCTGGGACACCTCCGCAGAAGCCGACGCAGTAGCACCCATCGACCTCGGACAGCTCCGCATGAGCGACAGCGGATTCCGCACCATCGACCAAACCACCACACAGGCACTCGAAGACAAACTCAGCTGGTGGGAAATCACCGAACTCGTCACCGACGCAGACCTGCTCGAAGACGCCGCCGCAGGCGCACTCGAAAACCAGAGCATCGCCGACGCCATCGAAGACGGAATCGACACCTACACCGTCAACGCCACCCCCGCAACCGCATTCAACGGCTCCGTCGAACGCATGCTCAGCCAGGTCGGCGACCTCATCCAGCAACAGTGGACCGTCCTCGCCCTCACCAACGGCCGCGGCTCCACCGACCGACTCATCGACCTCTTCCACTCCGGCGAAGGGGCACCCGCCGTACCCGCAGCCCGCCGAACCAGCCTCGAAGCCGACCCCGCCGGCGACCTCGAACACGGCATCGTCGAGGTCTGCGAGGCACCCGCCTCCGCAGGTTTCCTTATCGAGGAGGCTAAGCTCGCCGTCTTCACCGAAGCCGAACTACTCGGCCGCCGCGGAACCTACGCACCCCGAGGCGCCGCAGGACAGAAATTCAAGACGCGCCGCCGCCGCAACGCCGTCGACCCGCTCGCGCTGAATCCCGGTGACTACGTGGTGCACGAACGCCATGGCATCGGCAGGTTCGTCGAGATGACCTCCCGCCCGGTTGCTGGTGCATCCCCGGTCAACGGCGTGCAGCCCATGAAGGAATACCTTGTCATCGAGTACGCCCCCGCCAAGCGCGGTGGCGCGCCCGACCGCCTCTTCGTACCCTCCGACCAGCTGGATTTGATCTCCAACTACGTGGGGGGCGAGAACCCGAGCCTGTCCAAGATGGGCGGCAGCGACTGGGCTAAGACCAAGTCCCGCGCTCGCAAGGCAGTCAAGGAAATCGCCGCCGACCTGGTGAAACTCTACTCGGCACGCCAGGCCTCGCGTGGTCACGCCTTCGCCGCAGACACCCCCTGGCAGCGAGAGCTGGAAGAGTCCTTCCCCTACAACGAGACTCCCGACCAGCTCACCGCCATCCACGAGGTAAAGGAGGACATGGAGAAAGAAATCCCCATGGACCGTCTCATCTCCGGCGACGTGGGCTTCGGCAAAACCGAGGTCGCCGTACGTGCCGCGTTTAAGGCGGTACAGGACGGCAAGCAGGTCGCGGTGCTCGTGCCCACGACCCTGCTCGCCCAGCAGCACTACGAGACGTTCAGCGAGCGCTTCTCTGGCTTCCCCGTGAAGATTCGCGTGCTCTCCCGCTTCCAGAAGGCGAAGGAAACCCGCCAGATTACCGAAGAAATCGCCTCCGGCGCGGTGGACGTGGTGATCGGTACCCACCGCATTCTCTCCGACAGCGTAGTGTTCAAGGACCTGGGCCTGGTCATTATTGACGAGGAGCAGCGCTTTGGCGTGGAGCACAAGGAGAAGCTCAAGCAGATGCGCACCAACGTGGACGTGCTCGCCATGAGTGCAACCCCGATTCCGCGCACCCTGGAAATGTCGCTAACCGGTATTCGTGAGACCTCCACCCTTGCCACCGCGCCGGAGGAGCGCCACCCCGTGCTGACCTTCGTCGGCCCGCGTACCGACAGCCAGATTACCGCCGCGATCCGCCGCGAGATCATGCGTGAAGGACAGGTTTTCTTCGTGCACAACCGCGTGGCTGACATCGACGATGTTGCCGCCGAAATCGGCAAGCTCGTGCCGGAGGCGCGCATCGCCACCGCCCACGGCCGCATGAGTGAATCGCGCCTGGAGCAGATTATTGTGGACTTCTGGGAGCGCCGCTTTGACGTGCTGGTGTGCACCACCATCGTGGAGACCGGCCTGGATATTTCGAACGCGAATACCCTCATTGTCGACCACGCCCAGAACTACGGTCTGAGCCAGCTACACCAGCTGCGTGGCCGCGTGGGCCGTGGTCGCGAGCGCGCCTACGCCTACTTCCTGTACCCGGTGGATAAGACCCTCGGCGAGATTGCGCACGAGCGTCTGAAGGCGGTGGCGACCCACAATGAGCTGGGCGCTGGCCTGCAGCTTGCGATGAAGGACCTGGAGATTCGCGGTGCCGGCAACCTGCTTGGCGGCGAACAGTCCGGTCATATTGCCGGTGTTGGTTTTGACCTGTACCTGCGCCTGGTCGGCGAGGCGGTCGCAAACTACCGCGGCGAGAAGGAAGAGCGCGAGGTCGAGACGAAGATTGACCTGCCCGTCAACGCGCATATTCCGCACACTTACATTGATTCTGAGCGTCTGCGCTTGCAGGCATACCGTCAGATTGCTGCCGCCGATACCGAAGAGAAGATCGCGGAGGCTCGTGAGGAACTGGTCGACCGTTACGGCGAGCTGCCGGAGGCGGTAGAGAACCTGCTTGCCGTGGCGACGGTGCGTATGCACGCTCGTGCCGCCGGTATTCATGAGCTGGTGGTGTTGGGGCCGAAGGTTCGCGTGGTAACCGCTACGCCGCTGCCGGAGTCCCGCCAGATGCGTCTGAAGCGCGTGTACCCTGGCTCCACGCACGCCCAGCCGAAGGGTATGGACACCTGGCTGACGCTGGTTCCGCGCCCGAAGACCATGCCGGTGGGCGGCAAGGACCTGGTGGACGGCGCGATGCTGCAGTGGGCTGAGAAGTTCATCAACTCGATTTATGCCGAGAAGCCGCAGGCTCTCGAGGAGTAGAGACCTACAGGGGTAGGTGTCGCCCTGTCATATCGGGCGGCCGAACCATGATGCCGAACCATGAAGATGCTCGCCGTGCAGGTTGCCACAATATGGCATATCTGCACGGCGAGTGCGTTTGCCCCGTAGGGGCGGCATAGCTCACAATTAAGGCATGACTTCAAAGGTGAACTACGCATCTCAGCGAATTGTAATTATTGGTGGTGGCCCCGGCGGCTATGAGGCAGCGATGGTGGCTGCCGCATCCAACGCGGACGTGACTTTGATCGAACGCAACGCCATTGGTGGCGCCGCCGTTCTGACTGACGTTGTGCCCTCTAAGACGCTGATCGCTACGGCGGATATGATGACCCGCTTCTCCGAGGCGGGTAGCTTGGGCATTGAAAACACGAAGGGTAAGGCGCCGCAGCTTCGTGTTGATATGGACCGCGTGAACCGCCGAGTCCGCGACCTGGCCCAGCAGCAGTCTGCCGACATTAAGCGTGCCCTGGCCTCTGCTGGTGTGAAGATTATTCACGGTACCGGTAAGCTTCTTGACCGCCACACCGTGCAGGTGACCGATGAGGCGGGCCTCGTCTACCCCCTGCACGCAGACTTTGTGCTGTTGTCGGTGGGTACGCATCCGCGTGAAATGGCGACCGGTATGCCCGATGGCGAGCGCATCCTGACCTGGACTCAGCTGTACAACCTCTCCGAGGTTCCCGAGGAGCTGATTGTGATTGGTTCGGGTGTGACCGGTGCCGAGTTCGCGTCGGCGTATAACGGTCTGGGCTCGAAGGTGACGCTGGTGTCTTCGCGTGACCGCGTGCTTCCCGGTGAGGATGAGGACGCAGCTCGCGTGCTGGAGGACGTCTTTGAGCGTCGCGGCGTGCGAGTGATGCCGCGTTCCCGTGCGGCTGCTGTTGAGCGTACTGAGGATGGCTCCGGCGTTATCGTGACCCTGTCGGATGGTCGTAAGGTTTCTGGCACTCACTGTCTGGTTGCTATTGGTTCGATTCCGAACACTGAAGATTTGGGCCTGGAAGACATCGGTGTTGAGCAGACCCCGAGCGGCCATATTAAGGTGGACGGCGTGTCCCGCACGAGCGTGAACAGCATTTACGCCGCCGGTGACTGCACGGGTGTGTACCCGCTGGCTTCCGTGGCTGCGATGCAGGGCCGTATCGCTATGGCGCACATCCTCGGTGATGCGGTGCGTCCGCTGCGCACCGATAAGGTTGCCGCGAACATCTTCACCTCCCCGGAAATTGCGACCGTGGGTGTGAGCGAGAAGGACCTTGCCGAGGGTGCCTACCGCGGTGACGCGGTGACCCTGCAGTTGAGCACCAACCCGCGCGCGAAGATGATGGCGATGCGCGATGGCTTTGTGAAGATTTTTGCTCGCCGTCACTCCGGCACCGTCATTGGTGGCGTTGTGGTTGGTCAGCGTGCTTCCGAGCTGATTTACCCCATTGCCCTGGCGGTGGAGAAGAAGCTCGCGGTGGATGATCTGGCGGATACTTTCACGGTCTACCCCTCGCTCTCTGGCTCTATTGCTGAGGCGGCACGCAAGCTGCACACTCGCGGTCTGTAAGGCTCAAAACCTGTTAGGTGCTGAGCTGGGCGTTCCCCGCCTGGCGCAGCATCCCGGAACAGTATAAAAGCGGTGGGGGCCGCCTCCTGAATTCCTTGGATTCAGGAGGCGACCCCCACCGCTTTGCCGTAGAGACGCTTTAGCCCCTGCGAAGTTTTACTTCGTGGTGCTGACAGCGTTCATGTCCACGTCACGGGTCTCGTGAGTGAGCAGGATGAAGACAACGCTCAGGATCGAGGCGAACGCCAGGTAGCCGCCCACGGCACCCACACCGTAGGAGGTGTTCAGCCAAACAGCCACAAACGGGGTCAGCGCCGCACCGAGGATGGACGCCACGTTGTAGGCAATACCGCTGGCGGTGTAACGCACGTTGGTGGGGTACAGCTCCGGCAGGTATGCGGACATGGAACCGAAGGACAGACCCATCAGGCACATACCGATAAAGATGAAGAGGGTAACCACAGCGGCGTTTGCGTTCGCGCCGGTACCAACAACGGAGGGGGAGATGAACAGACCGAAGGACAGGCCGAAGACAGCCATCGCGATGGTGGTCCACAGCTGCTGGATGCGGCGGCCGTACTTATCAGCCAGCCAACCCGAGATCGGGATGAAGATCGCGAAGCCAGTAATGGAGATCAACTGAATAATCAGGAACTCGCGGTAGGGGATAGCCAGGCCGCCCTTATCGGCCTTGCCGATACCGTAGGAGAGAACCCATGCGGTCATCAGGTAGAACAGCACGTAGCACGCCACCATGATGAAGGTGCCCTGAATCATGGGCCACCAGGCGACCTTGAACGCCTCAACGAGCGGGGTCTTAACCTTCTCGTTGTTAGCGGCAGCCTTGGCGAAGACGGGGGTCTCCTCCAACTTGAAACGAACGTACAGACCAACGGCGACCATCACGATGGACAGCAGGAACGGAATACGCCAACCCCAAATGAGGAAGGGGTGCTCGAGGTTCTTCGCATCGGTTGCGGAGTTGAAGGTAATCCAGCTGGTCAGCAATAGCATGAAGCCGTTCGCAAGCACGAAGCCGATGGGCGCGCCGAGCTGAGGCCACATGGCGGCGCGTGCGCGCTTGCCGTCCTCAGCGTATTCGCTGGCGAGCAGTGCCGCACCGGACCATTCGCCGCCCAGACCCAGGCCCTGGCAGAAACGCATAATGGTCAGCATGGTCGGTGCCCACAGACCAATCTGGTGGTAGGTGGGCAGCAGGCCGATGATGAAGGTCGCCAGACCCATGGTCAGTAGCGCACCAACGAGGGTTGCTTTACGACCGATCTTGTCACCGAAGTGACCGAAGATTACGGAACCGAGGGGGCGGGCAATGAAGGCGACGCCGAAGGTCGCGAAGGAAGCCAGAAGCTCGGTGGTTGCGTCCTTCGCGGGGAAGAACAGCACGGGGAACACAGCCACTGCTGCGGTGGCGTAAATGTAGAAATCGTAGAACTCGATGGTGGTACCAACGAGCGAGGCGAGAATAACTCGACTGCGAGGAGTCGTATTCTTCACCGATGCAGCAGACACTTTCGTGTCGGGTGCAGAGGTGCTCATAAGGAAAACTCCCGAAATGGTGAACTGTGTGTACAGGTGGAGCCGGGGCGTCCGTTACCGGTCAGCGCGTGAGGCGGGTGTGCCGTAGGCGCGTATCGGGTGCCGTGACCGCATCGGGTGGGTGCGGTAGGCGTAGGAATCTGAAAGGCTCCTCTAAAGTGCAACATTATAACTCTGTTCAGAAAAGACCCAACAAATACAGCCACTATCTGGACGTAATCGCAATAAGGGGGCCGCTCAAACCCCACAGAAGCAGACAAGAGCGGACATAGAAAATCCCCCGGAAAGATACGAGACATTACCTCATACCCTTCCGGGGGATTCGTATAGCCTATAGCGCTCGCAGTCGCGAGACCGCGGTATCGAGACCTCAGTACCGAGCGAAGCGTTACTTAATGGTCGCCAGCACCGCACCGGAGGTGACGGTATCGCCAGCCTTAGCGGACAGGCCCGAAACCTTACCCGCCTTATGCGCGGTAATGGGCTGCTCCATCTTCATCGCCTCCAGCACCAGAATCAGGTCGCCCTCAGCGACGGTGTCGCCGTCAGATGCGGCAACCTTCACGATGGTGCCCTGCATGGGGCTGGTCAGCTCGTCGCCGCCACCCTTTGCCGCGCTACGTGCCGAACGGGACTTGCGGGTCTTGGCGGCAGGCTTAGCGGCAGGCTTAGCACCACCGCCCAGATCGGGCAGGGACACCTCCATGCGCTTGCCGTTGACCTCAACGACCACGGTGGTGCGCTCGTCCTCATCGGAATCCACAGTGCCGGGCGCACCGGAGTACATGGGGATGGCGTTGTTGAACTCGGTCTCAATCCAGCGGGTGTGCACCTTAAACTCGCCGCCCTCAGCCGGCGCGAAGGCGGGATCATCCAGCACGACGCGGTGGAACGGAATGACGGTGGGCATACCCTCAATGGTCAGCTCAGCCAGGGCACGGCGGGCACGCTGCAGAGCCTGCTCACGATCCGCGCCGGTAACAATGAGCTTAGCCAGCATGGAGTCGAAGTTACCGCCGATAACGTCGCCAGCCACGAAGCCAGAATCCCAGCGAACACCGGGGCCGGTGGGCACGGTCATCTTCTCGATCGTGCCGGGGGCGGGCATAAAGGAACGACCCGCATCCTCACCATTAATACGGAACTCGAAGGAGTGACCGCGCAGAACCGGGTCCTTCTCCTCAATCTTCTCACCGCGGGCAATACGGAACTGCTCACGAACCAGGTCAATACCCGAAATCTCCTCGGAAACGGGGTGCTCCACCTGCAGTCGAGTGTTGACCTCAAGGAAGGAGATGGTGCCGTCGGTGCCGACCAGGAACTCACAGGTGCCGGCACCCTGGTAGCCAGCCTCACGCAGAATTGCGCGGGACGCCTCGTACAGGCGCTCGTTCTGCTCATCGGTCAGGTAGGGGGCGGGCGCCTCCTCAACGAGCTTCTGGTTGCGGCGCTGCAGGGAGCAGTCACGGGTGGAAACCACCACGACGTTGCCATGCGCATCCGCCAGGCACTGGGTCTCAACGTGGCGGGGCGAATCCAGGAAGCGCTCGATGAAGCACTCACCGCGACCGAACGCCGCGGTAGCCTCGCGAACAGCGGACTCGTACATCTCAACAATGCTCTCGCGGTCGCGTGCCACCTTAATGCCGCGGCCACCGCCACCAAATGCGGCCTTCACCGCAATGGGCAGGCCGTGCTCATCCGCGAAGGCGACAACCTCATCGGCGGACTTGACCGGGTCCTTGGTGCCGGGCACCAGGGGAGCACCTACCTTCTGCGCGATGTGGCGTGCCGCCACCTTATCGCCCAGCTGGGTAATGGACTCGGGGGAGGGGCCAATCCAGGTCAGGCCCGCGTCGATGCACTTCTGCGCGAACTGCGCGTTCTCAGAGAGGAAACCGTAGCCGGGGTGCACGGCGTCAGCACCGGAGCGGATAGCAATCTCAATGAGCTTGTCCATCACCAGGTAGGACTGTGCCGCGGTGGCACCGCCGAGAGCGTAGGCTTCATCGGCGAGCTTTACGTGCTGGGCGTCGCGGTCGGGGTCAGCATAGACGGCGACGGTCTGCAGACCCTCATCGCGGGCTGCACGAATCACGCGGACAGCAATTTCGCCGCGGTTAGCGATCAGAATCTTGCTGACCGGGCCGGTGTGACGGCCGGGGACTGCAGTAAATTTCTTGGCGGCTTCTGCCTGGTGCTGAGTCACTTAAAGCTCTCCTTTAATCTCCTGCTCCAAGGATACATCGGCAGGATTGGCGAATATAACGCGCATCATACTGTTCTATCTTATCGATTGGTGTTCAATAATGTGTATTTCAGGGCGCGCTTTGAGACAGATTTATACGATTGCGCTGGATCTAATCTTCATTTTGGGGCGCCAGCCACAGCTCGGTTACCGCGACCTCGCGGCGGCGCAGCATATCGCGTAGCGCGTGGATGGACAGGCCCACCACCGTGTGGAACTCACCCTCAATACCGCGAATAAACGCCGAACCGTAACCGTCCAGGGTGAAGGAACCGGCTACCCAGAGCGGCTCGCCGGTAGCAATGTACGCCTCGATTTCCTCGGGGCTGAGCTCATCAAAGTGGACGGTGGCGCTACGTAGTTCAGAAACGGTGGGCAACTCAGAAGTTGCAGGCGGTTCAGTGCCCGGCTCAATACCGCGCAAATCCACTAGAGCGTGACCGGTGTGCAGCACGCCGTGGTTGCCGCTCATTGCGCTGATGCGCTCGCGTGCCGCCTCGGCAGTGTGCGGTTTACCGTAGGCAACGCCGTCAAACTCGAACACCGAATCGCAGCCCAGAACCAGCGCATCCCGCACACCTTCAGCAGCAAGTTCAGCGGCAACTGCCTGCGCTTTCAGCTGCGCCAGCAGGGATGCGGTTTCAGCAGGGGTGAGTCCCGCACGTCCCTGTGCTCGCGCCTGTTCGTTGGCGGTAGCGAGCGCGGCGTCCTCATCTACGGAGGAGACGCGCACCGTGAACGCGATGCGGGAGTCTTCCAGGAGCTTGCGGCGTGCCGGGGATGCGGATGCAAGAATCAAACGGATCGGTGTGGTACTCATAGGTTCTATTTTAGAGCCTTGCGGGTGAGCCTTACCCTCGAGTGCAGATTGAAGGGTGTCAAGAAGCTGGGGGAATGGGTAGAAAAGTAAGGGGGGGGGGACGAAAAGAGCGTGTCCCATCCCCCTCAACCACGTAGGAGATGGAACACGCCGTTCAAAATCATAACTCTTCTCAATCGTTAAAGAAAAAAAGAATCAATAGTGACACTTTTATGACGTTTGACAAATGTATTTTGCCCGTGCTGTGCGCTCATGCTGGGGGCATGGGTAGCGGAGAAGCTACACGGCGCTAAGCGGTACCGCCTAGCGCCGTGTGCGTGGGCCTTCGTCAGATTAGCGGCGTACCGCGCCTGCGTCCTCTACTTCGTGAAGTCGCTGCGCCTCGCCGGCGATGCGCTCATCGTAGAATTCCTGAGCCACGAAGCCGCCCTCCGAACGGGGAGCGTTGTAAAGCTCCTCATCCAGGATGCCCTCGCGGCGAGCCACAATCGCGGGAACCAGAGCTTGACCGGCAACGTTCAGGGCGGTACGACCCATGTCAACGATCGGGTCAATCGCCAGAAGCAGACCCACGCCGTCCAGGGGCAGACCCAGAGTGGACAGGGTCAGAGTCAGCATCACGATAGCGCCGGTCGTACCGGCAGTCGCAGCCGAACCAAGTACGGACACCATCACAATCAGCAGGTACTGGGTGAAGTCCAGCTGAATACCGTAGAACTGAGCCACGAAGATCGCGGCAAGAGCCGGGTAAACCGAGGCGCAACCGTCCATCTTGGTGGTCGCACCCAGCGGAACGGCGAAGGATGCGTAGGCGCGGGGAACGCCCAGGTTACGTTCGGCAACGGTCTGGGTCATCGGCATCGAACCCATTGAGGAGCGGGACACGAAGCCCAGCTGGAGCGCCGGCCACACACCCGAGAAGTACTGGCGGACCGACAGACCGTTCGCGCGAACAATAATCGGGTAGACCACGAGGAAGACCAGCAGCAGGCCAATGTAGAGGGCGATGACGAACGCGACCAGCGAACCCATCGACGCCCAACCGTACGCGAACACTGCCTTAGCAATCAGACCCACGGTACCCAGCGGTGCCAGGCGAATAATCCACCACAGAATCTTCTGAATAATCGCCAGAGCGCTCTTGACCACGTCAATGAACGGCTTGGCTGCCTCACCGACCTTCAGCGCGGCAATGCCGACCGCGCCGGAAATGACCAGGATCTGCAGCACGTTGAAGTTTGCCGAGGCGGTGATGCCGGAATCACCGGACTTAGCGCTGACACCCAGACCCAGGAAGTTCACCGGAATCAGACCGGTCAAAAACGCGGTCCACGAACCGGTCGAGCCGGTGTACGCCTTGCCCTGCACCTGCGCGCCCACGCCCGGCTGAACAATGAGGCCCATCGCAATACCAATGAGCACCGCGAAGAACGCGGTAATCGCAAACCAGATGAGCGTGTTAACCGCCAGACGCGCCGCGTTCGTTACCTGCGACAGGTTAGAGATGGAGGCGACCACGGCGGTGAAAATCAGCGGAACAACAGCCGCCTTCAGCAGGGTGACGTAGGAGGAACCAATGGTATCCAGGGTCACCATGAGCCAGTTGGGGTTGTTCTTCGCGTCCCCGCCCAATGCGAGGGCGAGCGCGCCGAGAACAATACCCAGAATGAGGGAGGCAATGATTTGGTTGCCAAAAGAAGTAGCCCACTTGGGCAGACGTGAACGAGATGATGCATGCGGTGTAGACATGTGGCATACTCTAAAACTTTTGCGCGCTCCGGCGCGAGTTTGTGTGAAGAAGTGTTTCAATCCGGTGCAGTGTAGGGGATGTGTGACGAACCGTGACCATCCTGTGGCATCTTTCGGCTGTACATCCCGCAGTCTAACCAGCAACGCAGCCCAACCCAGCTGCCCAACCAGCAACGCCGCCAGTTGCCCCCCACATAGGCGGTTAAATCGGCTGATAGTTAATTAGGAATCGCCGCCAAAGCAAACAGAAAGGAAACAACTGCGCAACATGCGGCGAAGCTTGCTGAGATTTTGCCGTCAGCTAATAATCCGAAAGCTAGGGCTTGATATGCTGGAATCACACCGATAGTCCGGCGAAAGTCGCCGGATGATGCTGTACCCACTCAGCTTCATGTACGCGTTGAATGTTACGCCACGCACCACCTTTCAAGGAGAGATGCATGAGTTCTGCTCCCCAATACCCCGGCGGAACCACCACCCCTAACGGCTCGAAGAAGCCCCGCAATCGCATGGAGGCGGTTGCAGATTTCGCTACCCGCGCCGCACAGACCTCAGCCCAGCAGACCCTGAACCTGGGTGCGACCCGCCCCGGTATCGCCAAGATGATTGCCGTAGCTGGCGCTGGCGTGCTGCTGGTTGGCGGTGGCATCTTCGCCTACAACTCCATGCACCAGGAAGAGAACGCGTTCCTGTCGCAGGGCGAAGAGTACGCCCGCGTCTGCCAGGACGCAAAGACCGGCCTGCGCGTGGAAGATAGCGAATGTGAGAAGGCAGGCGTTCAGGAGCCGACCGACTCGTCCAGTAGCGATTCCTCGGGCTCGTCGAGCTCGTCGGGTTCTTCCGGTTCCTCCAGCTCCTCGGGCTCTTCTGGGTCGTCGGGCACTTCCGGTTCGACCACCACCCACAATAATTCGAATGCGTTCCTCTGGTACTACCTGGGCCGCCAAAGTGCCGCGAACTCTACCGGCACCCCCACGGTTCCCGGTGTGGGCACCAAGCTCTCCGGAGGCAGCACCACCCGCCCCAACAACGGCACCGTCTACAGCGGTGTGTCCTCCAAGGGCGGTAGCTTCGAAGACTCCTACCGCAGCGCGAAGAAGTCCTCCACCGTCTCCTCCGGCAAGGTGACCAGCACCAATAACTCCGGTAAGACCTCCACGGTGCGTAACAAGACCACCGGCTCGGTCTCCAGCGGTAAGCAGGGCACCAGCAATAGCGGTAGCACTGGCTCCTACAGCAAGTCGAACACCTCCAAGTCGGGTTCGTCCTCGAAGTCTGGTTCCTCGTCCAAGTCTGGCTCTTCCTCGAAGTCCGGTAGCAAGGGCGGTTTCGGTGGCGGCTCGAAGTCCGGTGGCGGCCGCTCCGGCGGCTAAGCCATCAGCCATGACACTGAATGCGGGCAGGGACTGAACGGTCCCGCCCGCATTTTCCTCACTATTTTCCATTCACTACTTCGAAGGAGCCTAGCCCCTCATGCGCCGCGAAGAATTTCCCGTCGGCCGACCCGACTGGGAGAACGTCATCATTGAGGAAGGCCTCACCTACAGCGTGGACGGCCCCCACGACACCGACCACTACTGGAACGAATACGCCGCCTACATTTTTAGCCCGCAAGAAATGGACTCTGTGCGAGCCCAGGCGGAAGAAATGCACCGCATGTGCCTGGAAACCGTCGAGTACATCGCCTCCGGTGCGTTCGGCACCCTCGGTCTGCCCCAGGCGGCGTTCAACCTCGCCGTAGAATCCTGGAACCGTCGCGACGCCGACTTCTACGGCCGCTTCGACTTCACCTACTCGGGTGTGCCCGGCGACCCGATGAAGCTGCTCGAATACAACGCCGACACCCCCACCGGCATCGTGGAGGCGGCAGTCAGCCAGAAAACCTGGGCGAAAGACCAACGCCTCGATACCCGCGGCTACGCCCACTGGGGTGAAATCGGCGAAGCCTTCACCAACCGTTGGCGCCACATCTTCGCAGCCGAAATTGCCGCTGGCGTGCAGCCCGTACTGCACCTGGCGCACGTGAGCCCCGAGATTGACGAGAACAACGAGGACTACAACAACCTCTGGCTCATCGCCTACTCGGCGCAGCAGGCGGGCATCAAAACCCACATGATTCCCATCGACGAAGTCATCTTCAACGAGGACACCAAGAGCTGGGAAGACGCCTACGGACGCGCCATCACCAACCTCTTCAAGCTCTACCCCTGGGAAGACCTGGTCACCGACAGCGAAGCAGGCTACGACAAGCTCCTCTTCGCCTACCATGACTCCATGCAGCGCTGGATTGAGCCGGCGTGGAAGATGTTCCTCTCCAATAAGCTGCTGCTTGCCGCGCTCTGGGATAAGTACCCCGGCCACCCGAACCTCGTACCCACCTACGCGGGCCACCGCGGCGGCATGCGCAACTGGGTTCGCAAACCCATCTTCGGACGCGAAGGCGACGGCGTAGAAATCTACGCCCCCGACTACGACGTCTTCATCAAGCCCGAAGACGATGACTTCTTCGCCAACGCCCCCGAAAGCGAATTCATCTACCAGGAGTACATCCCGGCACCGCGCTACGAGGGCATTATTAACCCGGTCAGCCACCCCATCCTTGGCGTGTGGGTGGTCGACGGACGCACCGTAGGCGTGGGCATCCGCGAATCGAACGGCGCGCTCACCGACTACTGGTGCCGCTTCGCCCCGCACCTGGTGGACCTGAACGATTCCACCGGCATGGGATTCGGCACCACCGACCCCGGCACCGCAAACTTCGGATAGCCCGGAATCCCGATAGATAAACCTTGCATGAAAAGGTGAAGCCCCCGCCTCAGCCGCAAAGCTGAAGCGGGGGCTTCATCTATAGAGTTCCTATGCGGAGGCTCTAGTCCAGAGGGTACTCGTCTAGAGGCTACTCGTCGTCCTCGTCATCGTCATCCTCAGTATCCAGAGGAAGCATCATCTCATCGGTCAGGGCGCGGCGCAGAGTGTCCAGACCCACCGAACCGAGCAGAAGCGCACGAGTGTGGAACGCACGCATGTCATCGCCGCGGCGCAGAGCCTGATCGCGCAGCTCCAGCCAGAGGCGCTCGCCAATCTTGTAGCTCGGAGCCTGACCCGGCCAACCCAGGTAACGCAGGAACTCGAAACGCAAGTGGCCCTCGGACTCGTCCAGGTTCAGCTTCAAGAACTCGTAACCCAGCTCAGAAGTCCAGATGGTGCCCGGCTCAACGCCCAGCTGCTCAGCCCACTCAGCGGGAATCGGCATCTCGCAGTGAACACCAATATCGAAGACCACGCGGGCGGCGCGCATACGCTGAGCGTTCAGCATGCCCATGCGGTCACCCGGATCCTTCAGGTAGCCCAGTTCCTCCATGAGGCGCTCGGCGTACAGCGCCCAGCCCTCACCGTGACCGGACACCCACAGCATGTTCGTGCGCCAGGAGTTCATGGTGCCCTGCAGAGCCGTAGCAATAGCAATCTGCAGGTGGTGACCCGGAACGCCCTCGTGGTACACGGTGGAGGTTTCACGCCAGGTAGTGAACGTGTCCTCACCCTCGGGAACCGACCACCACATGCGGCCAGGACGCGAGAAATCGGGGGAGGGGCCGGTGTAGTAAATACCACCCTCGTTCGTGGGCGCAATGCAACACTCAATGCGGCGCATGGGGCCGCCAATTTCAAAGTGAGTATCCGCCAGGTTCTCCACCGCGGCGTCGGCGAGCTTCTGCATCCACGCCTTCAGCTCATCGGTGCCGTGCAGCTGACGTGCCGGATCCTCATCGAGCAGCTGCTTCGCACGCTCAATGCTTGCGCCCGGCTCAATCTCCTCGGCAACCTCACGCTGACGAGCAATAATGCTCTCCAGCTCCTTCACGCCCCAGGCGTAGGTCTCGTCCAGGTCAATGGTGGTGCCCAGGAACGAACGGGAGTGCAGGCTGTACGCCTTACGGCCCACAGCGTCGCGGGAGGGAGCGACCGGCTGCAGCTTCTCCACCAGGTAGCTGTTGAGGCGGCGGTAGCCTTCCTTCGCAGCCTCGGCACCGGCGGCAGCCTCATCCTTCAGGGCGGGGACAGCCTCGGCGACCTCAGCCGCCAAATCATCAAAGAAACCACCGGGAGCGTAGTACGCGGCGGTCTGCTCAATGACAATATCCACCTGGCGGCGCGGGGCAACCTTACCCTCTTCACGAGCCGCCTCAAGAGTCTGGATGTATCCCTCCAGTGCCTCGGTGACGCGGTGCATACGCCCAACAATATGCTCCCAATCCTGCTGGGTGTTGCGCTTCATCAGGTCGAAGACCGAGCGCACTTCCTGCGGGACGGACGCAATATTGTTCAGCTGCCAGCCGCCAAAACCAGCCTTGTACTGCTTGCGGTACAGGCTCAGACGCTCCTGCAGAGCATCCAGGGTGACCAGGTCAACGTCATCAATAGGCAGGACGTTATCGACCTTCTTCAAAGTCTTCTTCGCAAGGCGCGCAAAAGCCTTCTCGCCGGCGGGCGAGTAATCGGGGTACAGGGTCTCTACGCCCTTACGACCAAGCTCGGTTGCATGGACGGGGTTCAGGTCGAGGACCTTTTCAAAGTATTCGTTAGCAATCTGATCGACGTCGGTCAGCGAGCGCTTCAATCGGTAGATGCTGGGAAGTTCCTGGTAAGTGCTCATGTTCATATCCTAACGCAGGGGTGTGCCTCCAACCACGATTTTCGGTGATTTAGCTCGCTTAAACCGGCAATATTACGGGCTGAGCGGCACCGAACACGACGAAAAGGGCTCACCTGTGGACAACTCACCGGGGCGCAGGCGCGAAAATGCCCCGGCTTTCTCCCACCTGAACGTGCAGGAGAGAGAAAACCGGGGCATACCCAAGATGGGCTAAAAGCTGCTAGCTGGTGACTTAGCCGGCGAAGTATTCACCGTTCAGCTCCAGCAGACCGTTTGCGCTCTCGACCACGCCGAGGCGGTGCGCAATGAGGCGGTCCTGCAGCTCATCGCCGGATACCAAGTCCACCAGAATATTCGGGTACTTGGTCGAGCAGCGGATGAACTCGTCGTACGCCTCATCGCTGAACGGTGCGTTCGTGATGAAGGTGCCGAGCTGACCACCGCGGGCGTGAATCGCCAGGAAGAACGCGGTAATATCCTGCGGCTGAACGCTTGCGGACAGAACACCGCCAGCTGCCGGGCGCAGGGTACGCACGTAGAATGCACGTTCTTTTTCGCCGGTGGCGGGGATTGCCACGCCGTCCACGCCCTGAGCATCCAGAGCCTCTACCGTGTAGCCGCGCATCAGGAACAAATCGAAACCAATGCTACGGAAACGCTCCTCAGACACCTGCGCCAGCGCCGGAGCCAGAGCCTCACGGCGGAAGACCTGACGGTAACGCTTCAGAGCCTCACGCACCTGAGTGGCAGCCACCTGCAGAGCAGTCGAGGGCTCAGCAGCAGAAACAGCCGGAGTGGAAACAACCGGCTGGGCAGGAGCCACAACGGGCGCAGAAACAGCAGGAGCGGGCACGGCAGGCTGGGCGGTAGCCGCAGCGACCGGTGCCGGAACCTCAGCGGGCACCTGGATAGTAGCCGGCTGGGTAGTAGTTGCCACCGGCGAACCAGCCGGACGCGCCAACAGCGCCGGAGAAGCACCCGGCACCGGAGCCAACGGCTCACGCGAAGCACCCTCACGAGCCGCCAGACGAGCCTGACGCTCCGTCGCGCGCGCCTCCTTAGCAGCCTGAAGAGCCTCCTCACGAGCCTGCAGCTCAGCCGCAATATCCTGAGGCAGCTTGTGCTTGAGCGACTGCGGCGGCAGCGGCGCCATGCGGGCGGTCACCGCCTCCGGAGCACCCTCCGGGAAACGCTTGAGCAGCTCCTTACCCGCCTCGCTCAGCTCGTAACGCTCCGGGTTCTTGCGGGAGGTACGGCCCGTACCCTCACGCAGAGCGTTCAGGTAGCGTTCGCCCTTGAGCACGTGCATCGCCACCGAATAGCGGTTACGCAGACGCGGGGTCAGCTTATAACGGTGCGGAGCAATCTCACCCTGCAGGTACGGGATATCCAGGGCGAGCTTCAACTCATCGTAGATGTCGTAGTAGGAGATACGCGGGTTCTCCTCCACGAGCTTCAGAATCGGGTACAGCAACTGATGCGGGTACGGCAGAGCATCCACCGCCGCGGGATCCAGCAGAGCCGAAGCCACCAGCTTCTGAACGCTCGGCTCAACCATCTGCGCCAAAGCCGGTGCAAACGCAGGACCCAGCGAGTAGACGGTCTCACGCTCGGAGAGATAGTGGTGGGCAATCAGCACATCGTAGAGGTAATCCTGCGCGTCAATCTGCACAAAATAGGGGTTCGAGGACGCCTGCTGAATGCGCTCGTCGCGGTCAAAGACCTGCTCCAGGCTCGGAAGGCTCAGCTCCACATCGGCGCCGTGGTCGTTGAGAGTATCGAGCAGAAGAACGCCCATATGGGTCAGCAGAGCATCGGTTGCGGCAATATCCTCAGCGGTAATCGAGGTGCCCTCATCCTTAACCAGCGCCAGCACGGAGCTCAGCTCGCTTGCGGGCACGCCAGTCTCCTCGTGGCGTGCCACCAGCTCCTTCGCAGACGGGGACAGCGAGTACAGCGTCAGCGGCGAATCCGTGTGCTCGTGAATGGTCTTGGTGCGCAGGTAGCCCTCACGGGTCAGCAGGCTCAACGCCTGAGCAATCACCGGCTCCACGATGCGCTGCTCCAGATACGACAGACCGTACCAACCCTGCACGAAACCGCACTCACGCAGCACCAGCTCGCGAATCTTCACGGGCGCCGCCGCGGGATAGGACGGGGTAACGCTCAGGACAATGGGCAGAAGCTCACGCACCGTAATGTGCGAGAGCAGAACCGGGTAGAACTGCTTCAGATAGTGCAGGTACACGCCGCTCTGCAGAGGCAGAACCGGCAGAAGAGCCTGCGCCTGCTGTTCCTTCGGGGTACCCAAAAGCTCACGGCCAGCCTCGCTGAGGGTGTAGTGCAGGTTGCCCGGATGCAACTGGCTGAGGGACACCTCAAGATAATCAGCATTGACCAGCGCCGCAATCAGCTTATTGAGTGCCTCACGGAAGAGGACATTGTCACCGACCGCAATGAAACGCTGAGTCATGTTGAAACCCAGGTCCACGCCAACCGGGGTGTACATATCGGGGAAGAAAACCTTCTCGCCACGATCCTGCGCGCGCTCAAAATGGCGGAGCAGAGAGAAAGCCGCCGCAATGCTGAGAGTGCGTGCTTCCTCGGGTAGGGCCTCCCACGAAATTTCCTGCTGCAGAGAGTGCAATTCGGAATGATCGATATGGAGCATTGTTTTATTCACAAAAGCCACGCCGGGCTCCTTATCTGGTGTTATTTATCGTGCGGTCGTTCTTCATAAAGTGCAGTCATTCGAGAGGGAAAATATTCACACAATACTGGGCGACACCATCTTTATTTTTGGGTCGACACTTTGGTAATCCCTCGTGAAGAGAAGCGGGAAAGGCAGATTACTCAGACCCTCCCGCTCACGTACCGTCTTCTATGACGAACACTTCAGAAAGAACGCTATAAATTATGGTGAAGCGCTGATACCGTCACGGGTATATACACTTCGTGAAATAATGCGAGTATATATAACGCATTACCCTCCCATTGTATCGGCTGGTTCAAGAAATAACCTAGATTTCTAAAACCAGCCGATATATGAAAAATATCCTCAAGGAAAAGTGAAAATACATTAAGTGAAATAACGCAGGAAATGCGCGAAGACCAGAGACGTTCAGTGAGAAATACTCACCGCAAAATACCCCCGGCTACTCCATGCCGCGAGCAAAATACTCCTCATCAATGCGATAACCGCACTCGCCCTCACCATCAAGCACACCCACACGATGGC
The DNA here is from genome assembly GCF_001815755.1 of Rothia sp. HMSC061C12. NCBI lineage: Bacteria > Bacillati > Actinomycetota > Actinomycetes > Micrococcales > Micrococcaceae > Rothia > Rothia sp. HMSC061C12. The sequence goes on along the minus strand of NZ_KV821872.1, from coordinate 28,529 downwards.
GAATCATCAGCTCCACCAAGTGGTGCTGATCAACCAGAGCAATATTGCGTGCGCCCGGCAAGCCCTGCAAATACTCAGGCACCGGATGTGCAAAAGCACCGCAGGTCACCAAAACACCCTGCAGGCCGCCGTGCAGAAGCACTGCACCGGCAAGCTTCTGAATCTCGTTGGGGGTGACCTTCATAGTTCCGCAATAATGCTTCACCTGAATATAAATCGGCGCGAAATCCAGGCCATCAGAATAGCGGGCAATAACGTCAACACCCTTATCATCAGCACCGCCGGTTACCTCGGTGTTAAAACCAAGAGCCGTAAAAATATCGGCAACAATCTGCTCAAAATATTCTGGCGTCACCGCGTGAATATGCTGAATCAAATCCTGCGTAAAATGCTCCGCGAACTCAGCCTGAGCGTGAATCACCGGCGAATCGCTGGCACGCAAAATAATATCCAGAGGTGACTGACCGGCGGGCCAGGACCCCGCAGCCTCCGCAGAATTCAAAGCATGCGCAAGATGCGCCGCGCCGGTTGCCTCATAAGCAGCGGTGGCGGCATCAGCATGATCAGCGCCTGAGAAATGCGGCAGAGCATGAAGGACGCCGGTATCAGGAGTGCCAAAAATGAGGCGATGCTCCTCCTGCGCATTCTCCAGTAGCGCGTTCGCCTGCTTCTTCAGCTTCTTCACGCTTTTTGCCGTCAAACTCTGAGAGCACAACGCCTGCACCTGCTTCACCACACGCGGCGGCACCGAACCGTGCAGATGCGGGGTGCAGGTCAGCTCGGCGCCCAGGGGAGTGAGCAGGTACTTCCTCTTCTCCCACGGGGTCAAACGAGGCATAAGCTGGGCATAACGAAGTGCCACCAAGATTTTCAAGGTGGTACGCACAGCCACCGCAAAATCGGTGGATTCAAGAGCCGGTAGGTTCTTCTTCGACCCCAATGCCTTAGTCTGCTGCCGCAACTGCTCGCTAACATAGGCGGCGGTGCGGGGCACAGTCTTCGACAAGCGCCGTAGCGTCGGCAACAGAAGCGTGATATAGACATCCGGTGGGGGCCTATGGTTTTTATTCAGCATCTTTGCCATGGTCCCTGCCAATTTACTAACACTATTGTGATGGTATATACATCGTAGCATCAGGGCGTATCATCATCGCTTTATCGTTTCTAATATGACAAAACCGCAAGAACCAGCGCATTAGATGTACAATAACGCAATATAAATCTTGAATTTGAGGCAAAACAATATATTCCCGTCACACCGGCTGGCGTGACGGGAATATAAGAAGCATAGTTAGCAGCCCGCATTACATGGGGCGAGCGCGCCTCCACGAACCGGGGCCGGGACGCAACGAAACACCCAGGCGCTGACCGCGGTTCAGGATGCGCGAAGCGGCACCCACCAGCAAGTTCTGCTCCTGCTTTGCGGCGCTCGCCTGCATCATCGCAACCACAGCGGTGAGGGCGGCAATCTCCTCCGGAGTGGGGGAGCCCTTAACCACCTTCAGTAGAGGCTCCTGCTCAGCGTCAGCATCTACCGAAGGCTGAGCAGAATCCTTCGGCGGGGCGCTGGATGCGGTATCTGCGTGCGCAGAAGAATGTGCGGAGCTACGCTCAAGCTGCTCGGGGCTCTCAGCAGCCTCCGAACTATCCTTCTTTTTACCGAATGAGAAATAACTAAGCGGGTTGTAGCCTGCCAAAGGCACGCCTCCTTAGAAAACCTAAATCGTGCGAAGGCCCGCGCCACAGACGGTGCGGGCACAACGGAAGCCTACAGCGGGATGTTGCCGTGCTTCTTTGCCGGGGTAGACGCACGCTTATCGTGCAGGGCACGCAGCGATGAAATAATGCGCACGCGAGTCTCGCTCGGGGCAATAACCTCGTCAATGTAACCCAGCTCAGCAGCCTGGTACGGGTTCAGCAACTCTTCCTCATACTTGGTGATCAGCTCAGCGCGGCGAGCCTCAACATCGCCACCCTCAGCCGCCAGAGCAGCCAGCTCACGACGGTACAGAATATTCACCGCACCCTGAGCGCCCATCACGCCAATCTGAGCGGTGGGCCACGCCAGGTTAATATCGGCACCCAGCTTCTTCGAGCCCATCACAATGTACGCGCCGCCGTACGCCTTACGGGTAATGACGGTAACCAGCGGAACGGTCGCCTCCGCGTAAGCGTAGAGCAGCTTAGCGCCGCGGCGAATAATGCCGTTGAACTCCTGATCGGTACCGGGCAAGAAGCCGGGAACATCCACAAAAGTCAGAATCGGAATGTTGAACGCATCGCAATGGCGCACAAAACGGGCAGCCTTCTCGGATGCAGAAATGTCCAGGCAGCCGGCGAACTGCATCGGCTGGTTCGCCACAATGCCGACCGTGCGGCCCTCAACGCGGGCGTAACCAATCATCACGTTCGGAGCGTACAGCGCCTGCATCTCCAGGAAATGGCCGTCATCGACCACGGACTCAATGACCGCACGCATATCGTAAGGCTGGTTCGCAGAATCCGGGATGAGAGTATCCAAATCCAAATCGTCCACGCACACCTGCGCCTCCTGGTCATGCTCCAGGGGCAGGGACTCTGCAAGGTTATTCGAGGGCAGGAACTCGAGGAGCTCACGCACAAAGTCGAAAGCGTCTTCCTCGTCCTCAGCCAGGTAGGTGCTGGTACCGGTCACCGAGTTGTGCTGACGCGCACCACCGAGGGTCTCCATGTCCACATCCTCACCGGTCACGGTCTTAATGACGTCCGGGCCGGTAATGAACATGTGCGAGGTCTTATCCACCATGATGATGTAGTCAGTCAGAGCGGGGGAGTAAGCGGCACCGCCAGCGCAGGGGCCCATAATGACAGAAATCTGCGGAACCACACCGGAGGCGCGCACGTTCATGCGGAAAATATCGGCAAACATCGCCAGGGAAGCCACGCCCTCCTGAATACGGGCGCCACCACCATCGTTAATGCCGATAACCGGGCAGCCGTTCTTCAGAGCGAACTTCTGCACCTTCACAATCTTCTCGCCGTTCACCTGCGAGAGAGAACCACCGTAAACGGTGAAGTCCTGCGAATACACGGCAACCAGGCGACCGTCCACGGTGCCGTAACCGGAGACCAAACCGTCACCCAGGGGCTTCTTCGCCTCCATACCGAACGCGGTGGTGCGGTGGCGGGCGAGGGCATCAAACTCTACGAAAGAACCCTCGTCCAGAAGCATGTCGATGCGCTCGCGGGCGGTGTTCTTACCGCGTGCGTGCTGCTTCTCAATAGCTGCCTCACCGCTGGGCGCGAAGCTGCGCTCTCGACGTGCATAAAAATCAGCGAGCTTACCGGCGGTGGTGCTCAAATCAAATTCCTGCTGGAGGTTCTCGGACATTATTCCTCGTTCCTGCTCCACCCGATCGTCGGGAGCCAGTGGTTGCGGTGATAAGGTGCTCAGGTGCCCCGAAGAGCACTCTTGAACAATGTGCATATCTTTCAACTATAGTGCGAACTAGCCCACATATGCCAGGTGAGAAGCCAGAATATCAACACTAGATACACTTTTATGCACTCAGTACCCAAGAAGGTGCATATAGTAAACGAAAAGTGCGAAAGCGCGGCTCAAAAGAGCGCAGAAAACCCCCTTTTCGCTTCGGCAATCCTTGTCGACGGAAAGGGGGTTTGCGTTCAAACTTTCAGCGTGAAATGACGCTTAGATGGTGCCCAGGACCGGGTTCCACTCGGTGATGGTGTGAGACAGAACCGCGCCACCAATGTTCATGGGGTCGCCAGCAACCAGCTTCTCAGCTGCCTCAACGGAGTCAACCTTTGCAATCAGCAGAGCGCCAGCGGGGGTCTCGCCGTCCAGCAGAGGACCCGAAACGATCAGGTTGCCCGCCTCAATCTGCGAACCAAGGTACTCGCGGTGAGCCGGACGGTACTTCGCCTGCTCCTCGGGAGCTGCGTAAACGTAAGTAATTGCGTAATAAGCCATAGCGGTCTTCTTTCGAGCAGGGCGGAGGAACCTCCGCAGCCGGTCGGTGCTTGATGCACCCTCACTGTCTAATGTACCGTCTCGGGCGCCGGGTGGGCATCACCGGCGGCAAGAAATTGGTATGGTGAGAAACCAGTGCGACTCGGTAGAAGCTGGCAGGTTTCGACGGTGAGCTGAAAGAGGGTCGGCATACTGCAGAGTAGTTTCGGACAGAGTGGAAAGGCGCAAGCTATGGAGAAGAACATGCACATCGAGAGCGATTATTCGGTTTTGGATGTGCCACGCATCCGCACCATTGCAATGGAAACCGGGTACTCCAGCGTAAACCTCTACGATGAGGTCGACTCCACCACCACCCGCGCCCGCGAGCTACTTATGGACGGCACGGACCCCGAACGCGAACAGCTCGGTGAGCTCTCCGTCTACGCCAGCCTCTACCAAAGCGCCGGACGCGGCCGCCTCGCCCGAGCCTGGACCGCCCCTCCCGGAGCCTGCCTCGCCGCAAGTATCGTGGTGCGCCCGCACGCCTCCGCAGACCCGCTCGCCCGAGAACTCCCCGAAGGCAGCTACCACTGGATGACCCTCATCGCCGGGCTCAGCGTGGTCGATATTTGGCGCAGCTACGGCGTCGATGCTGCCCTCAAATGGCCCAATGACGTCATCGCGCAGGGTGCTAAGGGGTGCGGAATTCTCGCCCAGCTCGTTCCCGAAAGCGGCTCCACCGAGGGGCAACGCAGCATTATTGTGGGCATCGGACAGAACACGAACATGTCCGCCGAGCAGTTGCCCGTACCCACCGCCACGAGCCTGAGCCTGTGCACCGGTACTGTGATTGACTCCTCCGAGGTGCTCACCCGGCTGCTCAGCATCTTCGCCCGCCGCTACCGCGCCTTCGTGCGCGCCGGCGGCGACCCCGAACGCCCCGACCCGCTCACCCCTGATAGCCTCAGCCTGCTTGACCAGGCGCGCGCCGCCACCGCAACCCTCGGCGCCAGCGTGCGCATGAGTCTGCCCGACGGAAGCACCGTAGAAGGCACCGCCAAAGACCTCGACGCGCAGGGGCGCATCCTCATCCGCCGCGAGGACGGATCCCTAGAGCCCTACGCGGTGGGCGATATTGAGCACCTTCGCCCCGCCAACGGTAGCTACGGAGATTTTCAGCAGGCACACTAGAACCAACCCCTAAAATGTCAGCCCGGCACGTCAACTGCATTAACCCACACCACCTCAACCGGCGCCTCCAGCCGGAATATAACAACCAGCACAGCTAAGGAACACCATGCGCCTGCGCGGAAAACTCAACCCCGGTGAGCATGTCATCATCGCCACCCGACAGCACTACGGTGCCCTGCTGCCCGCGCTTGCCTACCTGCTGGTTGCTATCGCCGCGTCAACCTTCGCCTCCACGGCACGGTCCTCACCGATTCTGTGGACTCTTGGCATGATTTGCGCGGTAGGTGCCCTGCTCGGTGCTGTGCGCACCGCCTGGCGTTGGGCAACCACCTACTACCTGCTGACCACCCACCGGCTCGTGGTTCGCCGCGGCGTAATGACCCGAACCGGAGACGAATCCCTCTACCTGGATTCCATGGGGGAGCGTTGGGCAAAACAGCGCGGCCCGGGAGCCTGGCTAGGCTACGGTTCGGTGTACGTAGTCTGCCGCGGCGTGCATCACCGCCTGACCTACGTGCCCGACCCGAAGCGCTTTGAAAAAGAAATTAAAGCCGCCCGACGTGACTGCTACGCCCTGCGCTCTCGCTATATTTAGAGCTTCTTCGCCCCCGCCGCCGACTCGGGCGGGAGCTGTCGGGTTGGCTCAGAGCCTAAATCAGTCGCTAAATCTGCCGAAAAAATGCGGATTAGAGTATTCTTAAATGTGAATTACTCCACTAAACTATCCTAGGGTGCGGGCGCTTTTGTGACCCAAACACCACAGCGGAGGGGTATATTAACAAGGCGCTACACGGTGAGCATCATCGCAGTGACGCAATGCAAAACCCACAGAGTGTAACGAGGCACCTCGTAACCTCGTGCCACCACGGTGTAAACCAGACAGTATTGTCCGGCAGAGATGAAAGGAGCGGCAGCGGCAATGAGCACGGCAGACCACCATGAACCTGCGCACTCTCCGCAGGGCACCGGCGCCACCATGGGCCCCGAAACCCAAATGCTGAACCTCAAAATTCTGCAGAACCTCGCCCAGAACAATATCTACCGAGACGAGGAATCCAAGGCAGGAATCCGAGCCCTCGAAAAGTCGCTCCTGGGACAGGGCCGCCGCTACACCCCCCTAGAAGCCGCAGAATGCGCCGGACTTCCCTTCGAAACCGCCCAGCGCATCTGGCACAATATGGGCTTCCCGACGATTCCCAACCACTCGCCCTACTTCACTGAAACAGACGTGCAGATGCTCGCCGACCTACAGAAGTTGGACGCAGAAGGCGATATCCGCATGGAATATGTGGCATCCCTCGTGCGTGCCGAAGGCCAACTGACCGACCGCACCGTCGCCTGGCAGATTGAGGCGCTCGTGCACAACATCATGGTCACCGAAAACCTCAGCGATAATGATGCCCGCCGCAAGCTCCTCAAAGACTTCCCGCGCTACCTCGAGGTTCTCGAGCGTCTGGCGCTATACGCATACCGTCGCCAGATGTACGCCGGAATCCTGCGCCTGGGATTACGCGAAAACAACGTGACCACCTCCGGCCTCTCCCGCCTGCCCCTGGTACGCGGTGTAGGATTCGTGGATCTGGTCTCGTACACCTCTCTGGTACGTAACCTAGACGCGGCGGCTCTTTCTCAGCTCATCAACCACTTTGAGCAGAGTTGCCTGGACGTTATTGCGCCCCTGGGCGGTCGCATTATTAAGACTCTCGGTGACGAAGTTTTCTTCCTCACCGAAACCCCGGACGCTATCGCAGAGATTAGCCTGCAGCTCTCCGAAAAGATTGGTGCCGACCCGCAACTGCCGGATGCACGTGTCGCCTTCATCTGGGGTGAAGTTCTGGCTAACCGCGGCGACGTGTACGGCTCCAGCGTGAACCTGGCTGCGCGCCTGGTCTCCCTCGCTGAACCGGGTACCGTACTGACCGATAATGAGACAGCAAACACGCTCCGACAGGTGGGAAATCGCTATATTCTCACCTCTCAAGGGACGCGAAACGTTAGAAGCTTTGGTAACGTAGACCCCGTGGCGGTGACTCGTCGCGCGAACTACACAATGGAGATAGACCTCTCATGACTGAACTGAAACTACGTACCGGTGGTGCAACGCACCGCGGCGCACATCGAGAAAATAACGAAGATTCGATGGTCGTTGCCGGTTCCCTTTGCGTGGTCGCGGACGGCATGGGAGGCCACGAAGCCGGCGAAGTAGCATCGCGCCTGTGCGTGCGTCAGCTTGCCTACTCGCCTTTCTTCACCATGCCCGGTGGCCGTAGCGAAGAGGAGCAGCAGGCCTACGCTGAACGCCTCGCCGCCATTGACGACTCCGACCCCGCCAAGCGTCGTCGCCGCGCCAACACCGTCCTCAACAACGAAATCGTGGGCACCCTGAACCGCCTGCACGATATTCTCGGCGAAACCAACGAAGAAATTAAGCAGGCACTCTCCCGCGCTGGCGGCACGACCGTCACTGGCGCCTGGCTGACCAGCATCGGTGACCGTAACCTGTGGGTTATTTTCAACGTGGGTGACTCCCGAACCTACCGTCTGCTGCGTGAAGACGACGGTATTCACCACTCCGCCATGGAGAAGCTGCCCGGCTCTGAGGGTTCCGCCTCGCTGGAGCAGGTCACGAGCGACCACTCCGAGGTGCAGTACCTGGTTGACGAGGGTCAGATTACCGCCCTGGAGGCGCTGACCCACCCGCGCCGCAACGTGATTACCCGCGCCCTCGGTACCGGCAACTACTGGGAACCGGACTTCTGGGTTCTGCCCGCCCGCGCCGGTGACCGCCTGATGCTCTGCTCCGATGGCCTTTCCGGTGAGCTTTCGCACGAATACATGGCGCGCGTACTCACCTCGATTCGCCACCCGCAGGACGCCGCTGACGTGCTCCAGCACGAGGCGCTGCGCTCCGGCGGCCGCGACAACATTACGGTGATTGTTGCTGACGCTGTCGAGGCCTAAACTTCATACCTTATGATTCACCCCCGCTCTCTTCGGGTACTCGTGCGAGTGCCTTCAGGAGGTGGGGGTGAACTGTATCTGCACACAGAAACTAAGGAAGCGCGATTCGGGAAGTGGCTACGGTGTTTTTGCGCCAGTGTTCGCGCGCGAGGAACCTGCCAATATGACGAGCGATAGGGGAGAGGCGGAGCAAAAACGCTAGACTGGACGGGTGACTGAGAACAACACCACCCAGCAGACTGCCACCGCCGAGACTCGAGCAGAGAGCCCCGCAGAAAACTCCGTGGAAAACACCGCAGAAAACACCGTGGAGATTACCGAGGCCCTGCGTGCTGAGTACGCGGAACTGACCGATAAGATTCGTGCCGCCCGCCGCGCCTACTACAACGAGGACGCGCCCTTCCTCTCTGACGCCGAGTACGATAAGCTCTACCGCCGCCTCGAAATCATTGAGGCGGAGCACCCGCACCTGATCGCCAACGACTCGCCCACCCAGGAAGTCGGCGGCGAAGCCATCGAGGCCTTCGCACCCGTCACCCACCTGCAGCGCATGTACTCCCTCGAGGACGTCTTCTCCTTCGAAGAGCTACGCGCCTGGCTGACCAAGACCGAAGAGAGCGCCCGGACCCTCACCGGCAGCGCACCGCAGTGGCTGACCGAGCTGAAGATTGACGGCCTGGCGGTGAACCTGCTCTACCGCAACGGCACCCTCGTACGCGCGGCAACCCGCGGCGACGGCACCACCGGCGAAGACGTCACCCACAACGTGCGCACCATCGCGAGCATCCCGCAGCAGCTGAGCGGCGAGAACCACCCCGAAGAGATTGAAATCCGCGGCGAAGTGTTCATCTCCTCCGCCGATTTTGAGAAGCTCAACGAGTCCATGATTGCCGCAGGAAAGAACCCCTTCGCGAACCCGCGTAACGCCGCGGCAGGCTCGCTACGCCAGAAGGACGCGGCGATTACCGCCTCGCGCCCGCTGAGCATGTACGTGCACGGCATCGGTTCGCGCACCGGCCTGGATATTGCCACCCAGTACGAGACCTACGATTTGCTCGCCTCCTGGGGTCTGCCCGTGAGCCCCTACAGCGAAATCGCCGCCAACACCGAGGCGGTCTTCGACTTCATTAACAAGTACGGCGAGCAGCGCCACTCCCTGGTGCACGAGATTGACGGCATCGTCATTAAGGTCAACGACTTCGCGACCCAGGCTCAGCTGGGCTACACCTCCCGCGTGCCGCGCTGGGCGGTGGCGTACAAGTACCCGCCCGAAGAGGTGCACACCAAACTGCTGGACATCCGCGTGGACGTGGGACGCACCGGCCGCGTGACCCCCTACGGCGTCATGGAGCCCGTGTTCGTCTCCGGCTCGACCGTCGAACGCGCCACCCTGCACAACCAGGACGTGGTCAAGGCCAAGGGCGTGCTCATCGGCGACACCGTGGTGCTGCGCAAGGCAGGCGACGTGATCCCCGAGATCGTCGCCCCCGTGGTTGCCCTACGTGACGGCACCGAACGAGAGTTCGTCATGCCCAGTGAATGCCCCTCCTGCGGTTCGCCCCTTGCCCCCGGCAAGGAAGGCGACGTGGACCTGCGCTGCACGAACCCGCGCTCCTGCCCGGCGCAGCTGACCGAGCGCGTGTACTATGCGGCAAGCCGCGGAGCCTTCGACATTGAGGCGCTCGGCTTCGAAGCGGCAAAGGCGCTCACCAGCCCCGCAACCCCGGACACCCCTCCGCTGACCACCGAAGCGCACCTGTTCAGCCTCAACATTGAGGATTTGCGCGATGTCACCATCGAGCGTGAGAAGAAAGTCAAGGGCGTGGGCACCGGAAAGATGGAACGCGTGCCCTACTTCTACACCAAGCCGACCAAGGCACGCCCCGAGCCGAAGCCCACAAAGAATACGCTGAACCTCTTCGCCGAGCTGGAGAAGGCAAAGCAGCAGCCGCTGTGGCGCGTGCTGGTTGCCCTCTCGATTCGCCACGTGGGCCCGACCGCTGCCCGCGCGCTCGCCGCGGAGTTCGGTTCGATGCAGGCAATCCGCGAGGCTGACCGTGAACGCCTTGCCGCTGTGGACGGTGTGGGAACCACGATTGCCGACTCGATTATTGAGTGGTTCGCTGAGGACTGGCACGCCGAGGTTGTGGACTCCTGGGCTGCCGCCGGTGTGCGCATGGAAGATACTCGTGACGAGTCCGTGGAGCGCACCCTGGAGGGCTTGACCGTGGTCGTGACCGGCACGCTGAACGGTTACACCCGTGATGGCGCGAAGGAAGCCATTATTTCTCGCGGCGGTAAGGCATCTGGTTCTGTATCTAAGAGGACCCACTTTGTGGTTGCGGGCGCGAACGCCGGCTCGAAGCTGGATAAGGCTCAGCAACTGGGACTGAAGGTGCTGGATGAGGATGGCTTCACCGCTCTGCTTGAGGGCGGTCCGGAGGCTGTTGAAGCTACCGCCGAGTAGACCCGGTAGCGGGGTCATCTGAATCTGACCCCTGCAATATATAGAGCATTCAGGCTCTGGAGTGCGTGCTCCAGGGCCTGAATGCCAATTTCTGGCATTTGTAATTACCACAGCTTTTAAGGCGGAAGCGCCTTAAAACACTCCCAAAGCGAAGAAATATTTAAAAAATATTTACACGCTGTTCAAAACCCTTAAAGGTGGTGCCCATCAACCCCGAATCGGAAAACTCAGCAGGGGAGCGCATCCGAGTTAAACCCCTAGAAAACCCCGAAATTCCGGGGTGAAACCCTTAATGTGCGCGGGGCTCAAGGTCTTAAATAATGTTTCCTGCACTTTTAACCTGAAAGAACCCTGGGAGAACCCGGGACGTTCGCTGTGAACTTGAAATCGGGTTGGAATCATAAAAAACCTCGGCTATCTTTGAGACCAGATAGATTCTCGCAAGGGAATCGCCTGTGTGGTTTCAAGCTTGGAACGCTTGAAACGATGCCCGGTTCTACCGCACGTCCCCATCGAGGAAACGCCACCCGGATTCCGCACATAAGTGCAGAATCGCTCACGGTGACATGAAATCGGTGGAGAGCCGCTCACATGGTAGAGCCAGAATATGAGTAACCTACTTCGTTATCAAAGGGTGAGCGGCGGCGCGCTAGAGTTCCGGGGACGGAACGAGCGGGGACGGCCCCAAGGAGCATTATGAAGAACACTTCCATTCGTCGTACCGCAGCAGCTCTCGCCATCGGTGGCGCTGTAGCAGCTACCATGTCGATGCCCGCTGCAAACGCAGTAGACGGTGCTACCTGGGACGCACTGGCACAGTGCGAGTCCGGTGGCAACTGGTCCATCAACACCGGTAACGGCTTCTACGGCGGTCTGCAGTTCACCCAGCAGTCCTGGAACGGCGTCGGCATGTCCGGCTCCCCCGCGACCGCTACCCGTGCACAGCAGATCGAGGCTGGCGAGCGTCTGCTCGCTATCCAGGGCTGGGGCGCATGGCCCGCATGCTCCGCTAAGCTTGGCCTCTACGGCAAGACCGGCGCAGCTCCCACCTACACCGAGCCCACCACCACCGTGGCTGCACAGTCGCAGACCCAGCAGACCTACACCGCTCCCGCGGCACAGGCTGCACCCGTAGCTCCTGCAGCTCAGGCTGCACCCGCAGCAGTTGAGGCACCCGCAGCAGCTCCCGCTGCACCGGTAGCACCCGCTGCACCCGCAGTTGAGGCTCCCGCAGCTCCCGCAGCAGCACCGGCAGTTGAGGCTCCCGTAGCAGCAGCTCCCAAGGCTGCAGCAGGCACCTACACCGTGGTTCCCGGTGACTCCCTCTCGCTGATTGCTGCAAAGCTCGGCGTTGCAGGCGGCTACCAGGCAATCGCAGCTGCGAACACCGACATCATCTACAACGTTGACCTGATCTTCCCCGGCCAGGTTCTGACCATCCCCGCCTAAGGATTAACCCCCAAGCGTAACGTGGACACGTTGTAGCCCAACGCCCCGCACCTCACACGAGGAGCGGGGCGTTGAGCATTTAACCCGAAAATAGGGGAGAGGAGCACCGCCTGACCACGCAAACCAGCAGGTAAACCCTCCAACCCCCAATGAGACGGAAAACGCAACCTCCACTACACTAGAGAAGAGACAAGAAAACAAACTACGGGAGAACCATGTCTGCCATCACCTTTGAACAGGTAAAGCACCTGGCATCGCTGGCACTCATTGAGATGACCGATGAAGAACTCACCGCGATGGCGTCTGAGCTGGACGTCATCGTCGCATCCGTTGAGACCATGTCGCAGAAAGCAACTGCCGACATCCCCGCGACCAGCCACCCCATCCCCCTCGAGAACGTCTTCCGCGAAGACGTACCCGTCACCACCCTCACCCAGGAAGAGGCGCTCTCCGGCGCCCCCGACGCACAGGACGGCAAGTTCCGCGTGCCGGCAATCCTCGACGAAGACTAAGAGGAGAACAACCAAGTGAACGAACTGATCCAGCTCACCGCCGCAGAAGCAGCAGAAAAGCTCGCATCCGGCGAAATCACCTCCGTCGAGCTCACCCAGGCACACCTGGACCGCATCGCAGCCACCGACGGCGCACCCCTGAGCGACAACCGAGCAGACGGCAAGAATGGCCTCAACGCCTTCCTGCACATCAACGCCGAAGAAGCACTCGCCACCGCAGCAGCAGTGGATGCAGACCGCGCAGCAGGCAAGGAACTGCCCCCGCTCGCAGGCGTACCCATCGCCGTCAAGGACCTCATCGTCACCAAGGGCCAGCCCACCACCGCAGCATCGCGCATGCTCGAAGGCTGGATGAGCCCCTACGACGGCACCGTCACCCGCAAGGTCCGCGAAGCACGCATGCCCATCCTCGGCAAGACCAACCTCGACGAATTCGCAATGGGCTCCTCCAACGAGCACTCCGCATTCGGCGTAGTCCGCAACCCCTGGGCACTCGACCGCGCACCCGGCGGCTCCGGCGGCGGCTCCGCAGCAGCCGTCACCGCCTTCCAGGCACCCCTGGCGCTCGGCACCGACACCGGCGGCTCCATCCGCCAGCCCGCCGCACTGACCGGTAGCGTCGGCGTCAAGCCCACCTACGGCTCCGTCTCCCGTTACGGCGTCATCGCCATGGCATCCTCCCTCGACCAGGTAGGCCCCGTCGCCCGCACCGTCCTGGACACCGCACTGCTCCACGAAGCAATCGCAGGTCACGACCCGCTCGACGCAACCTCCCTGCCCGATGAGCCCGGCAACTTCGTTGAAGAAGCCAAGGCAGGCGCAGAAGCCGCACGCAAGGGCGACCTGTCCGGCCTGCGCATCGGCGTCATCAAGGAACTCGGTGGCGGCAACGGCGAAGGCTTCGAAGCAGGCGTCCTCGCACGCTTCCGCGAATCCGTCGAAGAGCTGCGTGCCGCAGGCGCAGAGATCATCGAGGTCTCCCTGCCCTCCGTCACCGAAGCCATCAGCGCCTACTACATGATCATGTCCTCCGAGGTGTCCTCCAACCTGGCACGCTACGACGGCGTCCGCTACGGCCTGCGCGTCGTACCCGAAGACGGCCCCGTCACCATCGAACGCGTCATGTCCGCAACCCGCTCCGCAGGTTTCGGCCACGAGGTCAAGCGCCGCATCATCCTCGGCACCTACGCACTGTCCGCAGGTAACTTCGACGCCTACTACGGCGCCGCACTGCGCGTACGCACCCTCATCCAGCGCGACTACGCGGCAGCATTCGAAAAGTGCGACGTGCTCATCTCCCCGACCGCGCCCTCCACCGCGTTCAAGCTCGGCGAGAAGACCGAAGGCGACCCCATGGCAATGTACCTGGGCGACGTCGCAACCGTGCCCGTCAACCTGGCAGGCGTCCCGGCGCTCTCCCTGCCCGGCGGCCTCTCCGAAGAGAACAACCTGCCCGTCGGCATCCAGTTCACCGCACCCGCACGCGAAGACGCACGCCTCTACCGCGTCGGCGCAGCACTGGAAGAACTGCTCACCGCAAAATGGGGCGCACCGCTCTACAAGAGCCTGCCCGACACCGAAACTCTGATCCGCGACTTTGACTTTGGGGGAACCAAGTAATGAGTGAAGAAGTCCTCAGCTTCGAAGAAGCCATCGAAAAGTACGACCCGGTCCTCGGCTTCGAGGTGCACGTCGAACTGAACACCAAGACCAAGATGTTCGACTCCGCACCCAACGAGTTCGGCGACGACCCCAACACCAACGTCACCCCCGTATCGCTCGGCCTGCCCGGCGCGCTACCCATGGTGAACAAGACCGCTGTTGAGTCCGCCATCAAGCTCGGTCTGGCACTGGGCTGCGACATTGCAGACAAGTCCTACTTCGCCCGCAAGAACTACTTCTACCCGGACTCCCCGAAGAACTTCCAGACCTCTCAGGCTGGCGGCCCCATTGCGGAAAACGGTTCCCTGGACGTTGAGCTCGAAGACGGCACCATCTTCACCGTCGAAATTGAGCGCGCCCACATGGAAGAAGACGCAGGCAAGCTCACCCACGTCGGTGGCGCAGACGGCCGAATCCAGGGTGCAACCTCCTCCCTGGTCGACTACAACCGCGCAGGCGTGCCCCTGATCGAGATCGTCACCCGACCCATCGTCGGTGCTGGCGAGCGCGCACCCGAACTGGCACGCGCCTACGTTGCCGCAATCCGCGACATCGTACGCTCCCTCGGCATCTCCGACGCCCGCATGGAACGCGGTAACGTCCGATGCGACGCCAACGTCTCCCTCATGCCCAAGGGCGCAGAGAAGTTCGGCACCCGCTCCGAAACCAAGAACGTGAACTCCCTCCGTTCCGTTGAGCGCGCTGTCCGCTACGAGATTCGCCGCCACGCAGCGATCCTCGAACGCGGCGAAAAGGTCACCCAGGAGACCCGCCACTGGCACGAAGACACCCGCGAAACCTCCTCGGGCCGCCCCAAGTCCGACGCCGACGACTACCGTTACTTCCCCGAACCGGACCTCGTACCGGTCGTCACCAACAGCGAATGGATTGAGCGTCTGCGCGCCGAACTGCCCGAACCCCCGGCAGAGCGCCGCCGCCGCCTCAAGGGCGAGTGGGGCTACTCCGACGAAGAGTTCCGCGACGTCGTCAACGCTGGCGCACTCGACGTCATCGAAGAGACCGTCGCCGCAGGCGCAACCGCAACTGCAGCCCGCAAGTGGTGGATGGGCGAGATTGCCCGCCGCGCAAAGCAGGCTGAAGTTGAGCTCACCGCCCTCGGCGTGGAGCCCGCAACCGTGGTCGCCCTCGAAGCGCTCATCTCCGAAGGTAAGATCAACGACAAGATCGCCCGCCAGGTGCTTGAGTTCGTCCTCGCCGGTGAAGGCACCCCCGCCGAAATCGTTGAGGCACGCGGCCTCGCCGTGGTCTCCGACGACGGTGCGCTCACCGCAGCCGTTCAGGAAGCCCTGGCAGCAATGCCCGACGTTGCCGACAAGATCCGTGTCGGTAAGGTTCAGGCTGCTGGCGCTATCGTCGGTCAGGTCATGAAGGCTACCCGCGGTCAGGCTGACGCCGCCCGCGTGCGTGAGCTGATTCTGGCTGAGTGCGGCGTGGAAGACTAAGCTCTTCTGCTGACCCGGCTCTAACGAAAGAGGCGCTGTCTCCAGTGTGGGAGGCGGCGCCTCTTTTGTGCTCTCTTGTCCCATTCCAGGTTCTGCACGGTTCCGCATGGAAAGCGGTATTCGTCCTCGTTCCTACAGGGAACCCGCCCTCGCTTCGCTTCGGGCACCCTGATGTCACGTTCGGACGATACCGCCTTTCCTTGCTGGGGTACTGTGCGGGTGCGGCCGCGTTTTCCGGATGCGCCCTCAGGGTGTCACACGGACGCTCTCCGCAGCGCAGCGAGGAGATGACGGAGCGTCCGGGTGACGGGTGCCCCTGCGTAGGCGCGGAGGAAATATGCGGCGCCCCGCCCCTGCTTAGTGAGGGGAGAAATGAGGACGAACACTGTCCCTCCAGTAACGCAACGTATTTAAACGAAGAACGCTCCGTCCGTATCACTTAGATACAGACGGAGCGTTCTTTTTAACGCGTGGCTTGCTTGGTTATAGCCTACTCAGTAACGCCGAGGTTAGTCAGCAGGAACGCGTAATCCCAGGCGATTTCACGCCAACGCGTGTACCGGCCCGAACCACCACCGTGACCGCCCGACATATCAATCTTCAGCAGCGGCACCGGCGAGGACGGGTCAATCTGCTCACGCAGCGCCGCAACCCACTTCGCAGGCTCCACGTAGAGCACGCGCGTATCGTGCAGGCTCGTCACCGCAGCAATTGCCGGGTAGCGGACCGGGCGGATGTTCTCGTACGGGGTGTACGACTTCATGTAGGCGTACACTTCCGGGTCCTCAATCGGGTTGCCCCACTCTTCCCACTCCATCGCCGACAGCGGCAGCTCCGGGTCGAGGATGGTGGTCAGCGCATCCACGAACGGTACGGCAGCCAGGCAGGCGGCGTACTTTTCGGGGGCGAGGTTCACGACGGCGCCCATGAGCAGGCCGCCGGCGCTACCGCCGTAGCAGCCGATACGCGCCTCATCAGCCCACGGCTTAGCCGCAATGTAGCTGGTGACGTCCACGAAGTCGGTGAAGGTGTTCTTCTTCGCGAGCTTCTTGCCGTTCTGGTACCAGGAGCGGCCCATCTCGCCGCCGCCGCGAATATGCGCAATGACGTAGATGACGCCGCGGTCCAGGATCGACAGCATCGGGATGGAGAACATCGGGTCCATGGATGACTCGTACGAGCCGTAACCGTACTGGATGACCGGGTGCGGCTTGCTCATGTCCAGGTCGGCGCGGTGAATCACCGAGATCGGGATGAGCGTGCCGTCCGCCGCCGGTGCCCAGTCGCGGTATGCGCGGTAGTCCTCACGGTTGTAGCCGCCGAGTACCGGGGTTTCACGGCGCAGCAGCAGGGTCTGCGACATGGGGAAGTAGTCGTAGACGCGGCGCGGCGTCAGGTACGAGGTGTAGGCGATACGCAGCACGGGGGAGTAGTTCTCCGCACGCAGCACGGAGGCGGTGTACAGTTCCTCGTCGAAGCCGGCAGGTTCCATGAAGGTCACACCGGCGGGGCGGCGGCGGCGCCACTGGATGGGCAGCTGCTCACGCGGTGCAAGGAAGATGCGGGTGGTCGTGTCCGCGCGGGCGGTAACAACCAGGTGCGTTGCGGTGAAGGTGAAGCCCTCCAGGCGCACGTGTTCGCTGTGGCGGATGACCGGCACCCAACGCTGCGCGTACTCTTCGAGGCTTTCGCCCTCGCGCGGCATATCTGCGAGGACCAGCTCGGAGTTCAACGCATTGTAGTCGTGCTGAATCAGCAGGTGCTGCTCGCCGGCAATGTTGAGCGGCTCGGCATAGTATTCGATGCCCGCGCTCTTGGGGATGAGCAGGGTCGGCTCGCCCTTGGGTTCGCGGGTGGGGATGAGGCGCACTTCCGTGTACTCGGAGTTGGAGCTGGTGATGACTACGGAGGAACGGTCGGAGCTCATGGCGGCGCCGAGCCACATGGTGTTGTCCGGTTCCTCGTAGATCAGGTGGTCTTCGGTGCCCTGCCCGACGTCGTGCACGTAGACACGCCAGGGGCGCCACGACTCGTCGGGCACGAGGTAGATGAGCTGTTCGGCGTGGTTGATGAAGAAGGAGCCCGCCGCAATGTTGGGGATGGTGTCTTCGAGGAAGGTGCCGGTTTCCATGTTGAGGAAGCGCTGCTCGTAGCGTTCGTCGCCCTTCTCATCCACGGAGATGCTCAGCAGCTTGCCGTTACGTGCCGGCTGGAAGCTACCGAGGGAGAAGAACTCCATGTCCTTGGCGTATTCGTTGCAGTCGAGGATGACGACCTCGCCCTCAAGCACCTCGCCGGGGGTGACGGTCGGCGGGGTGTAGCGCACCACCTCGTCGCCCTCGTGCAGGGCGGGGTAGCGGTAGAAGACGGGGTACTGGCCGCCGGGCACCATACGGCTGTAGTACCACCAGTCACCGATACGGTTCGGGACGGTCAGATCCGACAGCAGGGTGCGGTTCTTAATCTCGTTGAAGATGGACTCGCGGAGGGGCTGCTGGTCTGCGGTGACAGCTTCGGTGTATTCGGCTTCTGCCTTGAGGTAGTTGAGGACCTCTTCGCTTTCCTTGTCGCGGAGCCATTCGTAGTGGTCGATGAAGACGTCGCCGTGGTGTTCGCGGCGGTGCTCGACCTTCTTCGGTACGGGCGGGGTGAGGTTCTGTTCAGCCATGCTGCCACCTCTTTCAATGAGTTATGGGTTTGTGAATGGTGTGTGCCGTCTGCGCCCGCCTCTTCTACCGCCGAGGGGACGGGGTGCGGGGGACTGTGGGCACGCCTAGTTCTAGTGTATCGAAGAGTGAGGCAGGCTACTATATTGCCGCCCGTACAGGATTGCCCGGCTCAGCTGGTGGAAGCCCCGCCTAGCCTCGCCGGGGCGTGCGCGTTTATCGGCTAGTTGGCGCGGCCCTTAATGGACATGAGGGTGCGGCGGCCCGCCTTGTTCGCCTTCGTGAAGGCGCGGTTGCTCTGCCGGTACTCGCGCTCTTGAGAGCGTAGGCGCAGGCGTGCAGATTCTGCCATCATCCTGCGGTAGCGTTCAAAACGTTCGGGGTCGAGGGAGCTGTCGGCGAGCGCCTGCTGCACCGCGCATCCGGGTTCGGAGCCGTGGGAGCAGTCGCTGTACCGGCAGGCGGCGGCGTAGCTGGAGACGTCGTCGAAGGTTTCGTCAATGGCAGCGCTATCGCTCGTGGCGGCGAGGGCTCGCACGCCCGGGGTGTCAATCAGCACTGTGCCAGCTGAGGATTCTGTGCCGGAGCCTTCTGCGCCGGATTCTCCAGCACCGAAGTATCCAGCACCGGGCAGAACAATCATTTGGCGGCTGGTGGTGGTGTGGCGCCCCTTGCCGTCAGTGCCGCGAACCGCGGAGGTCGCTTGCACCCGGTTTTCTGAGCTGGCCTCGCGGGGGTCGGCTCCGGGGTTGAGCAGGGCGTTGACCAGGGTTGATTTACCGGCACCGCTACGGCCCAGGAACGCGGCGGTGCGTCCGGCGACGAGCTCCGCCACTGGAGCGGGGTCGTAGCCGTTGTCCGTGCAGACGGCGAGCACCGCATCCACGCCGCCCGCGAGGGATTCCTCGTAGCCGGCGAGCTGTTCGGCCGTCACCAGGTCACCCTTGGTGAGAATCAGCGCGACCTGCACCCCGGAAGCGTGCGCCAGGGCGGTGTAGCGTTCAATGCGCCCGATGGACGGCTCGGGGAAGCACGGCTCAACGATGCAGAGCATATCCACGTTGGCGGCGACGGGCTGATCCGCGGATTCTCGGGTGGCGCTGGGGCGGGTGAGGTAGCTTCGCCGGGGCAGAATCGCGAGGGGCTTATGCTCTGCGGGCTGGGTTTCACCGCCGGTTCCGGGGATGGGCTGGGCGAGCACCCAGTCGCCCACGACGGGGTATTCCTCTTCGCCGTAGTCGTTCTCGACCGGACGCAGGGGAGCGGAGAGCTTCACGAGCTCGCCCCGCTCGCAGGTCAGCAGCTCGCAGCGGGTGCGGTGCACGGCGCTGACGCGGGCGAGGGTGAAATCATCAAGGGTGCCGTCGAGGGTGAACGCGGCGCGAATTGCTGAACCCTGCCAGGAGGGGTCGAAGCCGAGGGCCTCTAAGGTGTATGAAGCGGGAGTAACGGTCACAGGAATAGTCTTTCGTGGTTTCGGCGCCCGGTTGGTTGTCATGCCTGGATAGCGCGCCGGGGGAGAGGGCGTTTAAAAGGTTCGTTCTTTTTATCTCGGGTACGCGCCTTATAGCAGCGAGGCGCGGGCGCCGGCACGGATGCGGCGGGCGGCGAGGAACGTAAGCCCCAACCCCGCCGCGGCGTGGAGTCCCGCCAGGGCTGTGTCCGCCGCCAGGAGCGCGAACAGATCCGGTGCGGCGCCGCTTGCAATACCGCCAGAGGTATCTAGAGCCTGCACCAGCCGGGAGCCGGGAGCCCAGGAACACACCCACGCAAGCCACGCGGGGTAGGTGCTCACCGGAACGATCACACCCGCGCTGACCGGCAGAATAATGGACAGAAAATTGGACCCCGTGTACGGATCTGACAGGTACAGGCCCAGCCCGGCGGCAAAAATGCCCAGGCAGACCCCGCCCAGAACCGCAACCGGCATCAGCGCGATGGCGCCGAGCAGAAGCCCGGAACCCGCCCCGGTAGGGGGTGCCGTGAGGGAGAGCAACCACACGATGCCCACGTTGCTCAGGCCCGTTACGGATGCCAACAGCGCGGGCACCGCCGCCGCACCCAGCCAGTAGCCCGCATCCACCGGGCGTGCCGTGCACACGTACTCGAAGACGCCAATCCACCGGTCGGTGGCAACGCGCGCGACGATGCCGGCGGCCACCGAGCTGAGGGTGGCAATCAGGGCGGTCGCGCAGCCGATGCGTACCGTATCGTTCGCGGCGAGGTCGGCGCCCAAAAGCACCGTAAAAAGCACGTTAAGACCGGGTACGAGCACCAGGGTTGTGATGGCCGTTCCGAGGGTTGCGAAGGTAATAGAAGATGACCAGCCGATAGAGGCGGTAGACAGTGCCCGGCGCACCACGCCGGGCAGGGAATCAGTAGAGAGAACACGCACGCTACATCGCCCCCAGGGTGCCGCGACGACGGGCGGAGGCGAGAGCCTTCCGGGCAAAGAGGAAGGCGCACAACGCCCAAGCGAGGCTCACGGCGAGCGTCTGCGCAACGGGCAGGAGCGCATCCGCCGGGGTAGTGATGGTGGTACGCCCAAGTAGGAGATGAACCGGCGCCTGCAGGGGAATGAGCATGCCTACAGCATCTAGCCAGGCGGGCGCTTCAATGGTCGTGAAGAGAACCCCGGAAAGAATAAAAACCGGCACGAGCAACAGCTCCTCGTAGGCGATAGCGTTCGGTGTGGCCACGAAGAACACCGCAATCATGAACGTTACCGACAGGCACGCAAGCCACAGCAGGGGAACGCCCAGAACGTAGCGCGGCCAGAGTGCTGAAAAGTCCGTGACCTGCGGGTTAAGCGTCACAAGAGCCCAGATGAGCCACGACAGGGGCAAAGCCGCCATACCCACAATGGATGCGCTCGAAACGATAGCCGCCAGCACCCGCACCGGAGAAATCGACCCCGAACACAGGTACACGAGGGTCCCACGGAAACGCTCGAAATTGATGATGCCCGCAGACACGATGCAGACCGACCACATGCCCACAATGCCCGCGCGGGTCCACGCGAGGGTCGGGTCAACGGAGTGACCCGCGGAGCTCTGCGCCGCCGCATGCACCGCAAGAGCCTGAATAATAACCGACCCGAGCACCGTACTGATGAGTAGCTGAATGAAGTAGGGGACCGTCAGGAACTGGCGCAGGCTAAAGCCCATGAGCCGCAACTGACGGGCGCACTCCTGCCGTAGGTCGCCCCCTCGGCTCTGTTGCTGGGAGTCTTTCGGACGCCGTGTCTGAGCGTTCATCGCTTGAGCCCCTCCGCCATTGCCAGGTATGCCTCTTCCAAGGTTGCCGGGCGTGTGTACGGTTCGGTCCGTGCCCCGATACGTGCGGTGGCAAGCCCCTCCGCGAGGATACGGTGCGCCTCGCCCGCCTCGAACGTGGCGCGCTCGCCATGCCAGTAGAGGGTGAGTTCCCAGCCGGAACCGCGCGGGGCGAAGAGCACCGTAGCCTTATCGCCGAGGAGCCCACGAAGCGTATCAAGGCCCTCGGTGGCGGTGGCCTCGACCTGTACCACGGTCGTGGCGGCAATGCCGGCGTGCGCGGCGATGTCTTCGAGGCTGCCGCTCACGGCGACGGAACCGGCGCCTAACACGGTGATGGTGTGCGCCAGGTCCTCGATTTCGCCGAGTAGGTGGCTCGTCAGCAGAACGGCGGCGCCGTCTTCCGCGAGGGAGCGGATGAGGGTTCGCACGGTTAGGGCGATATCGGGGTCGAGCCCGTTGGTCGGCTCATCCAGCAGGAGCAGGGCGGGGGAGCCGAGCAGGGCGCGGGCAATATGTAGGCGCTGCTTCATGCCGCGGGAAAACTCCTGGACAGGCTGCGTTGCCGCATCGGTGAGTTCCACACGGGCTAGGGCATGCTCCACCTCGTGTCGTCGGGTCCGCCCGGAAACCCCCGCAACATCGGCGAAGAACAGCAGATTGTCGCGGGCACTGGCGCGCGGGTAGAAGCCGTTCTCCCCGCCCAACGCGAGGCCCACGTGGCGGCGAGCCCGCTGCGGGTGAGCGATAGCATCCACACCGTTCACGGTGAGGATACCGCCGGTAGGAGTGAGCAGGGTCGAGCACATCTGCACGGTGGTGGTTTTGCCCGCACCGTTGGGGCCGAGGAGGGCATGAATCTCACCGGAACTAACGCGAAGCGACACCCGGTCGACGGCGGTAAAAGCGTTTTCACCTTTGCCAAAGACGCGGCTGAGCTGCGCCGCATCAAGAACAAGAGACATGGTAGGTAACCTTCGGGTATGACCCTCTGGCCCCTATACCGGAGGGATGCTGAGCAGGATAAACGGCGTAGCGAGCCGTAGCGAGTTGTACCCTGCGTGAGTGTATGTGTCATTTCAGTGTACCGAAAAACCGTAGATAAAAGTGATGGGGGTTACTGTGTGGATGGTGGGTGTCCGCCTCCGCATCTCGATTGCCTCGTCCTCGGATTGCCCCGGCACCGTCGTTCGCGTTTTATGACAGACGTTAAAAAACGTCATCTTTGCAATGAAATGTCTTAAAGTACCGCGCACCCACAAAATCCTTGACCCCGCCCCGTGCCCTATGACACTCTAAATAACAGGTCAAGAGCGCCAGCGATAAGCCCCAGCTAGCTGGCCGGCAACCCTCCTCCGCGGTGGGGTGCCCTGGGTGAAGACCGGGCGGCACGCACAAGCGTGACGCAAGCGCGGGACCGATGTGACCGAAACCGGTACATCAATCGTGACAGGATTATTCGACGACGATTCCTGTACCGTCGGCATGCGGCCCCTTAAGAATCCCCAATAGGAGCCACGCATGAGCAACAACACTACCGTCCCGACTCCCGCCAACCCCGCCGGTTGGAAGTTCGAAACCCGCCAGATCCACGCAGGTCAGGCGCCGGATGCCGCAACGGGAGCTCGGGCACTACCTATCTACCAGACCACTTCCTTCGTCTTTGACAGCGCCGAGCAGGCAGCGAACCGTTTCGCCCTCGCCGAGCTGGGCCCCATTTACACTCGCCTCAACAACCCCACCCAGGAAGTCATCGAAAACCGTATCGCTTCCCTGGAAGGCGGCGTAGGCGCGCTGCTGCTGGCATCCGGTCAGGCAGCTATTACCTACGCAATCCTGAACATTGCCGGTGCAGGCGACCACGTTGTTGCTTCGCCCTCCGTGTACGGCGGCACCTACAACCTGCTCAAGTACACCCTCGCCGACCTGGGCATTGAAACCACCTTTGTTGAGGACCCGGACGACCTGGACGCATGGCGCGCCGCAGTCCGCCCCAACACCAAGCTCTTCTACGGCGAGTCCGTGCCCAACCCCCGCAACGACGTGCTCGACATTGAGCCCATCGCCAAGATCGCGCACGAAAACGGCGTACCCCTGATCGTGGACAACACCGTACCCACCCCGTACCTGCTGCGCCCCATCGAGCACGGCGCAGACGTAGTCGTCCACTCCGCCACCAAGTACCTGGGCGGCCACGGCACCTCCATCGGCGGCGTGATCGTTGACTCCGGTAACTTCGACTACGGTGCAGACCCCGAGAAGTTCCCCAAGTTCAACCAGCCCGCCCCCGGCTACCACGGCCTGGTCTACGCACGCGATTTGGGTAAGGACTCCGCGTTCGGCGCGAACCTCTCCTACATCCTGAAGGCGCGCGTCTCCCTGCTGCGTGACACCGGCGCCGCAATCTCCCCGACCAACGCCTTCAACATCGGCATCGGTCTGGAGACTCTCTCCCTGCGCATCGAACGCCACATTGAGAACGCCACCAAGGTCGCCCGCTGGCTCGAAGCAAACCCGCAGGTCGACAAGGTTATCTGGGCTGGCGTGGAATCCTCCCCCTGGTACGAGCGTGCACAGAAGTACCTGCCCAAGGGCCCCGGTGCGGTGCTCGGCTTCACCCTCAAGGACGCAACCCTGGAGGAGACCCGCGACTTCGTGGACGCCCTGAAGCTGCACTCCAACGTGGCGAACATCGGTGACGTACGCTCGCTCGTGATTCACCCCGCCTCCACCACCCACTCCCAGCTTTCCGCTGAGGAACTGGAGAAGATTGGCGTGTACCCGAACTTCGTCCGCCTGGCAGTCGGTATCGAGAACATCGACGACATTCTCGCCGACCTGCAGCTGGGCTTCGACACCCTCTCCTAAACGGTGATGCAACCCGCAGGTGGACCGGCAAGCTACGGCTTTTCGGTCCACCTGCGGATTCCCCGTTACGGAGCATGTTGTAACTGTGCGGCGTTGCTGCCGCCCAACCTGTTGCTTCTTCTACCCACAGACGAGTACCCCGCTCACACCCGGCACCACCTCGCCGACCAACCCAGTGAAGGGAACCCCATGACCACCCAGAGCACTAGCCAGTCCGGCACTACCAGCCAGCCTGTCACCGCACCCATCCCCGTGGCGGGCACCCGCACCGAGCACCCCGAAGCGCAAGGCTATCTGCGTCAGCTGAACATCGGCGACCTGGAGCTCGAGTCCGGCGTGACTCTGCCGCAGGTGACCATCGGTTACGAAACCTGGGGTACCCTCAACGAGACCGGCGATAACGCCATCCTCATCCTGCACGCACTCACCGGTGACACGCATGTCTCCCGCGGCGTGCCCACCCCGGACATGCCCGCCCCGCTGATTCGCGCTATCGAATCGGACGGCTGGTGGGAAGGCGTCGTCGGCCCCGGCTCGGTCGTGGACACCAACCGTTACTTCGTGATTGCCCCCAATATTTTGGGCGGCTGCTACGGTTCGACCGGTCCGGCCAGCATCATTCCCGAAGGCTACCCGGGCGCCGGCGAGCACTGGGGATCCCGATTCCCGCTCGTCACCATCCGCGACTCGGTGCGTGCTGAGGCGCGTCTGGCCCGGGCCCTGGGCATCACGAGCTTCCGCTACGTCATCGGCGGTTCCCTCGGGGGCGCACGCGCCGTAGAATGGGCCGCAACCAACCCCGAACTGGTGCGCGGATGCGCGGTCATCGCCTCCGGTCCTTCGGCCACCGCCGAGCAGATTTCCTGGGCGCACACGCAGAACCTGGCGATTCGCTCCGACGCGAACTTTGCCGGCGGCGACTACTACAACGGCCCCGCGCCGGTAACCGGTCTTGCCCTGGCACGCCGTATCGCGCACACCACCTACCGTAGCCCCGCCGAGCTGGAGCACCGCTTCGGCCGCGAGGAGAACCGCGGCGAAAGCACCGTGGGCGGTTCTCTGGGCGAGCCTCGTGGCCGCTACGCTATCGAAAGCTACCTGGACCACCACGGCGCCAAGCTGGTTGAGCGCTTTGACCCAAACAGCTACCTGGCAGTGAACGAGGCACTGATTTCGCACGACGTGGCGCGTGGCCGCGGCACCCTGGCGCAGGCGCTGGCGCACACCGATTGCGAGTGGACGATTGCGGCGGTGAACACGGACCGTCTGTTCTTCCCGCACGAGTCGCACCGCCTGGCGGAGGCGCTTCCCACCCCGGTGCCCGTGGACATTATCGAGTCGAACCACGGCCATGACGGCTTCTTGATTGAGGCGAAGCAGGTGGAGAAGATTCTGGCGCGCGCCCTCGGCGTTGAAGATGAATCCGCCGCCCCGAGTGAGGCGCAGCGTGAACGTGAAGCTTTGGAATCGATGACTCGTCTGTACGGCGCTGTTAATCGCTAACTCGACCGGCGCCCGAAGGCGTTTCACGCATCCTGCTGAATGTTGTTTTATCCAAACAGTGGGTGTGGGATTGTGAGGGAATGACTGGGTATTCTCAACTGTCCTTCCGCCCACCGTGAATTAACCTTCACCCATAGGGTTATGTAATAAAATGTCGGGCGTTCGTATGATGCGAGTGTCCGGCATTTTTTCTATCTTTATGAAGAGTGTTATGCCAAGTCAGGGAATATTTTCCGGTTTTTCGGGTGTTTTGCGAAACCTCCGCGAGATATCGCGAAGTAACCTCCTGTTGCACCGGAAGGTAAAGGTTCTCGGTTTGCTTTAGACCAGCTCTAACCCCATAGCATTAACGCTGTGGTAAGTATTCAAGAGGTAGCGGAGCAGTTGGGGGTGAGCACCCACGCCCTGCGATATTACGAAAAAGAGGGGCTCATTGCGGTGCCCCGTGATGCTCACGGAACCCGTATTTTTGATGAGGAGTCTATCTCCGCAGCACGGTTTATTGCTACCTGCCGTCAGGCCGGCATGAGTCTTGCCGACATTCGCACGATTTTGAGCAATCCGGACGACCACGCCCTATCCATTGATGTGATGGAGCGTGCCCGTCAGAAGATTGAGGATGAGATTGTGGGGTTGCAGCAGAACCTTGAGCACCTGGATCGCCGTATTCAGGAGCACCGCCGTCACCTCGACAGCACCCGCTAGGTAACTAGTCTTCTGCAGACGCGTATAAACGCCCGGTATTCCCAACGTTGGGAATACCGGGCGTTTTTCTGTGCTCAGCTGGCATGCTCGGCTACTCACCCCTAGCTACTGGGTATTTTCAGCCCGTAGGTTTAACCCCAAGCCGCTTTTTCCGGGTCAATACCGTGGGCACGAGCATTCTCGTAGATGACCTCCCGCAACCATTCCGCGAGCCCGGTCGCAAGCTTCTCGTAGTGCGCCTTGAAACGGGCATCCTCAACGTAGCCGCGGGCCAGAATAGCGTGCTTGGCGGGGGTGACCTCGAAGAAGAACAGGGAGGCGCGGTGCCGCTCGGCGAGCGCGTTCGCCTCCTCACTGCCCGGCTTCACGCCGCGGTTGAACGCCTCGACGAGGGCCTGCTCCACCTCCTCAACCTGCTGTTTGCCGTTCTGCCAGTCGGCACGGTTCATCGTTGCAGTGCGGCGCTGGTATTCAGCCCAGTCGTCAGTATTCACGTAACGTTCCTGCGCTTCCTGCTGGTGGGCGAGGCTGAACCCTTCACCCATAATCTCTGCTTTTTCGGCAGCGGTGAGCTGCTCATTTTTAGGTGTCATAGTGTCCTCCAAAAGACGTTCGATGGTTTCAAGCATGCGACCGTACGCGGCGATTTTGCGTTGAAGCATATCTCGTTGAGCGAGCAGATGCTCGGTGCTGTTCGCCCGATCCTGCAGTATGTTGCGAATAGCGTCAAGGCTCATGCCGATGGCGCGGTATCCCATGATGACGGTGATTCGTTCAAGGTCTGTATCGGTGTAGTACCGGTACCCGTTGAACTCATCATGTGCCGGGTTGAGTAAGCCCCGCTGCTCCCAGTGGTGAAGCGTGCGGACTGTGAGCCCGTGTAGTGATGCCGCTTCTCCCACGGTGTATTCGTGCTGCCCGTCAGGTGGTGTTATGTTCGCGTCCATGGTTTCACTCTAAAACCTCACGTTAGGTGAGGGTCAAGCTAGCGGCGGAACCTGCGGTGCAGGTTTGTGGGGGAGTCCTCGCTAAGATGGGTGCATGAGCGAAAACAAATACGTCGTCGAATACACCCGCCCCGAGAACGAACGTGCAGGCACCCACCTGGTGCTCATGCTGCACGGCTACGGCTCCCAGGAGCACGATTTGCTGTCTCTGGCGGCGCACCTTCCGCAGGAGGGCTTCACCTACGCCTCCATGCGTGCACCGCAGCCGGTTGGCACCCAGTTCTCCGCGGACTCGAGCGGCGCCTACATTGCCGCAGACGCTATCGGCTACCAGTGGTACCCGCTGAACCAGCAGCTCGAATCCGACCAGCGCGCTATTGAGCAGGCGAGCGACTACGTGCTGGAGTGGGTGCGCGCGAACCGTGAACCGTATGCTTCGGTGACCCTGCTGGGCTTCTCGCAGGGTATGGGTATCGCAACTTCGATGGTGCGTCACGCCCCCGGCGAGTTCGCCGCCGTAGTGGGGCTGTCCGGCTACGCCGTGGACTCGGATTCGCCGTACTTCAAGGACGAGGAGCTGAAGAAGACCGAACTGCCGGTGTTCTTTGGCCGCGATCAGGAAGACCCCGTCATCCCGCAGGAGATGGTGAACTACACCTACGACTGGATCCGCAAGTACACCGACGGCATTAAGGTGCTGTACGCCGGTGCGGGTCACGGCGTGAGTGCCATGGAGATTCGCCATGTGGGCGAGTTCCTGGAGGTGAAGGTGCAGGGTAAGGAGCCGCGTATTCGTGCGCAGAAGGTTGCGGAGGCGACCGGCACCGCGGAAGGCTCTGACGCCTAAAACGACTATATGGAAAGCCCCCGGGTCGTGTGTGAACTGCCTCCCGTTTCTTGGACAACGA
>NZ_KV821871.1:0-2221 GCF_001815755.1 Rothia sp. HMSC061C12 | reverse complement strand
AGCGTGCGGTCAATGCGGATGCGGCGGCAGAAATCCTCATCGTGGCTCACCACGATGAGCGCACCGGTGTAGGCTTCGAGTGCCTGCACCAGCCAATCCACCGAAGAAATATCGAGGTTATTCGTCGGCTCATCCAGCATGAGTAGCTGCGGCACCGGATCCGCCAGAAGCACCTGCGCCACCGCGGCACGGAAGCGCTCACCTCCGGATAAATCCCCAATGCGCTGATGTACGCTTTCGCGACGGAAGAGCAGGCGCGCCAACTGGTCACGCAGATGCTGCTCGCTCGCACCGGGATTCGCCCTCTGTACGGTTTCAAGGAGGGTGAGCTGCGGGTCGAGGGTGATGCGCTGCGGCAGGTATGCGGTGTTGTCCAGGCGGTAGAGCACTTGGTATGCAGGCGGCACTGGGGAACGGTAATCAGGGTCATTCGCGTGCGCTATCGCATTGAGAAGCACAGTCTTGCCACTGCCGTTTGCGCCCGTGATGTGCAGGTGTTCGGGTCCGGTCAGGATAAGAACCTCGGGAAAATCTTGGATTTGAAGCAGATAATCAACTTTATATGGTTGTGTTTCACGTGAAACGGTGTTTTGGGTGTATGCATTCTTAAGGTCGGCGCTCTGCGGTGTAGATGCGCAAGAGTCGTTCTTTACCCGATGTAATTCCAGTACCTTCCGCCCCAGTGGGAGCGCATCCTGAGCAAGTTCCAGATAGATACGCTCCTGCACGCGCAGGTTCTTTTGGGCTTCTCCGACTGCTGCACGCGCATCCGCCACCATGCTTTCGTGGGCTGTGTGAAGTTTTCCGGCAGAGCGCTCTGAACTGTTCTTATCCAGGCCCATAGCCATGCCAGGTTTCCGCTTTGATCGCTCAAATTCGCGACCTCGGCGAGTGTTGCGATCGAGCTTAATCTGGTTCTCGGCGCGCTCACGCACAGCCTTACGCGCCTCATTCTTCGCCTCGGTCACGTGGCGCTGAGCTGCCTGCTGCTCGGTCTCCAGTGCCTGCCGGTATGTGCTGTAGTTACCCTCGAAGAGGCGCAGATGCGCCAGCCCCTGGCGGTCGGCGTGAAGCTCGGCAATCACGTTCACGCGCTCCAGCAGATCGCGGTCGTGGCTAATGATGAGTGCCGGGCAGGTGAGGGTTGCAAGAGCCGTATAAAGCCGATTCTTCGCCGAAGAATCCAGATTATTTGTGGGCTCATCCAGCAGAATGAACTCGGGGTTTGAATATAGAAGCGCGGTGAGTGCGGCTGTGACCGTCTGACCACCTGAAAAGGTGCTAAGGGGACGCATCAGAAGGTTGCGACGGGCCTGTGTATCGGTCGTAGTGAGGGCAGGACCAAAACCATGTTCGGCAAGGGCTACGAGGGTGCGTTCTTCAATATCCCAGGCGTCGCCTATGGTGTCGTAAAGGCTGGGGGAATATTCACCCGATTCCAGCGCATCAAGCGCCTGCAGTATTTTTGTAATTCCAAAAATATCGGCAAGATGCTGATGCCCACTCAACCCTAAATCTTGCGGTAAGTACGCTATGTGCGGTGGGGTGCTAATTGTGCCTTGACTAGGGTTTATGTCGCCAAGAATAAGTCTGAAGAGGGTAGTTTTTCCGGTGCCGTTATCGCCGATAAGCCCGGTGAGTGGCGCAGAAAATACTGCCGAAAGGTCCACAAACAGTGGGGGCTGGCTCGGGTGTGCGTACGAAATATGGTCGAGTGTAATGTGGTGTGGCATGGGCCGAGTTCCTTCGAGTAGGTGCTCGGATTCCTGCCAGCGCACGTGAAGGTGTGAAGGCATGAAAAAACCCGAGCGTAACGGTGAATAGACCTATGCCCGGGTGCGTGCGCGCTGACAGAAATACGCAGGATAAAGCGACTATATGGCTGTGCCTATAAACCTGCTGCGTGAGCGCGCGAAAAATTCTGTGAGGTCCGGGCTTATGCTCGGTGGGTCATTTCTTTGATGCCTCCTAGATTCCGAAGGGCACCCCGGTCGCGCCTTGGGTGGCTTCGGTCAAACGATACATTCAGCTCCGCCAGCTACCCCCGTGGTGGGGTAGCGCGGATAGAGAGCTGATGGCTCAAGCATAGAAACTATGTGGGTGCTGAGTCAAACACCTTCCCATGTAGGAGAAGATTCAGCATGCTGATTCCCCGAATGGTTCCTTCCCGAGAGTTTTTGTTGAAAGGTTGAGCGTGCGGTCAATGCGGATGCGGCGGCAG
>NZ_KV821870.1:0-2481 GCF_001815755.1 Rothia sp. HMSC061C12 | reverse complement strand
ACGTCCTTGTGCGGTAGTGGTTGGTGAATCATGCTCGCCCCGGTGAGGTGGTGGGCACATCCTTAGCCTATCGCACGGTATCTGACCAGAAGGTTAACTGGGTGCAAGGCTCGGGTGAAGACTGGGCAACCATTCATCAGAGGGCCAAGATCCGTGTGTGACCACCCAATTTCCTCGGCTGTAATGAGGGGGCTGCCCCTGCTGCATTGTTGAAGGTGAAGGGTGGTGCGAAATGGTCCGCTGATTTCATATGGAAAGCCCCGGGTGATGCGAGTTGAAGACTCGCGCCACCCGAGGCTTTATTTATGGCTCATGAGCTGGTTATTCTTTGATTTCTTCAAGGCGAAGAGTGTCAAAGTTTCTATCATCATTTCTCGTGCTCCATGTTTTATACATCTTATATTTCTTCCCCACTTGAATTTCAGAAACATACCTTGGAATATTTTTACCCTCCGGCGCGACATACATTTCAACAACGCCACATTCAATCGTCTCGAAAACACCTTTGGGAGAAGTGTCAGTCATGTTTGACACCTGACCACCAACAATTTCAACTCTAGCTGATTTCACGGTGCATACGGCGTACCAATTTTTATCTTCGATATGCGTTGTATAGTGCATGAATGTAAACAATAACCCCATACCCAGAACAAGACTAATGAAAATTCTGGCTTCCGGGGGTATGCGTTTTTTAATCCATGGGAACATTGTTTTCCTGCTTTCAGCGCCTTGTCTGGCAGGTTCTCTGCAGGCTCTGGAGCTGCGAACTGTCATTCCTTAATCTCTTCAAAGCGGGTTGTGTCAAAATCTCGGTCCTTTTTCGTGGATGAATTCAATACGTGGAATAGATATTTTTTACCCGGCTGAGCAGTTTTAACGTATGCGGGGATTTTCCAGCCTTCTGGAGCCTCATACATTGACAAAGTGCCGCACTCTTCTGTTTCAAAAACACCTACAGGGGCAGTATCATTCAGCTCGCCTATCGTGCCGCCTCGAGGCCTGGTGTATGCCTTCGTTACGGTGCAAGTAGCAGTGATACCATCACTGTCATCTCGTAATTCATATGGAAAGCGTACGAGGACATAAATGATAATTGCTACGATGCTTGTCATGATTATGATACTGCTTGGGCGCCTATCACCGAAGAACTCCTCTAGGAATCCTTTTATAAAATCTTTTATGCAGTCTATGATAAACATGTTGAAAAACTCTCTTTAGGGATATTTGGACTGGGGTATAGATTATGGGGTTGGATAAATCTATATGTAATCCGCCTCTTGGAAATATTATTCCTTGATTTCTTCAAAGCGGGTTGTATCAAAATCTCGTTCCTTTTTTAAAGATGAGTTTGCGACATGGAATAGATATTTCTTGCCAGGCTTGACGGTCCCAACGTACTCGGGAATCTTTCGACCTTCCGGCGGCACAATCATCGTGAGAGTGCCGCATTCTTCTGTCTCAAAAACACCTTTGGGCCTAGTATCATTCATGCCGCTTACTGTTCCGCCAATCTCTTTTGTATATGCCTTAGTTACGGTGCAGGTGGCGGTGAATCCGTCACTGTCATCACGTGAGTATTTAGGGAAAACGAAGAACATGTACCAAAGAATTATGAATGAAATAATGAGTGCCACTCTTTGGCGGCGTTTGTAATTAATTTCCATCGGTTTGCCCCTTCTAGATAGTTAGCTTTCCTTGCAGGATTTCTAGGCTTTCGTTGCTTCACGCGCCTGCTGACGCTCCAGCCTGCGCGCCTCATTACGGGCAGCCCTACGGCGACGCTTCTGGCGCTCACTCTTCGTCACACCCACCACATACTTCGTCTCACACAAGTCATAAAACTGGGCATAAATATCTTGCGAAGAGCCATACATCCCGACCACACTCATCACGTCCAGGCCGTCTTCTTCTGCCCAGTGTCCGTGATCGTCACGGTACAGCACCTGCGCCATAAGAATCGTCGCATCAAACTGGTACGGGTCAAAGCTGCAGGTACGCTTACCCATTTCGGTACTGCCGATGCGCAAGAAGCCGTTCTTCATGTTCTCCTCCACATGAGCGAACGTAATCGAGGGGTAGGTGAAAGTGCGTTCCTTCCACCGCCAATTACGCCACCGCACGCAATCCTCGTGTAGTTCGAGGTAGAAGGCGTAGCAGTGATTCAGAGGAATAGCACCCAGCAGGCCAAGAGACACGACGCTAAAAATAAGGCCCGAAATCGCAACGGTAAAATCCTCTGAACCGGGCTGCACATCCCCAACATCAAGAGACAACCATATAAGCGGCATACCGACAAACCCGAGAATAGTCACAAGCCAGAAAAAGATGTATGCCAGGATGGGCCTCTTCTGCCTCTTATTCAGGGTGGGTTTGCCGAGCTTAATGCGGTAGCCCGGTATCAGGGCGACGATAAGCCCCCAAAGGGTTCCGGTTTCAGCAGCGTTCATAGTATGTACGTCCTTGTGCGGTAGTGGTTGGTGA
>NZ_KV821869.1:0-4637 GCF_001815755.1 Rothia sp. HMSC061C12 | reverse complement strand
TGCGGCGTGCCTCCCCAAACGCTAT
Source organism: Rothia sp. HMSC061C12 (assembly GCF_001815755.1). Classification (NCBI taxonomy): domain Bacteria; kingdom Bacillati; phylum Actinomycetota; class Actinomycetes; order Micrococcales; family Micrococcaceae; genus Rothia; species Rothia sp. HMSC061C12. The sequence continues at coordinate 4,612 of NZ_KV821869.1, read as the reverse complement.
GGTGCAGAATGAGGACGAACACCGCCCCTCCAGCCGTATCCCGATTGAGAAACATACGGCGTGCCATCCCCACCAGAGAGGCGAGGATAAACACCGTCCCCCCTTGCCTCCCCCCCCGGCGCATAGTAGGCTAGTGTTCAAATCATCTTCTCTCAAGGGCAAACAACGAAGAGCCCCTGAACGAGCGGACAAAGATGCAGCTATATTTCACGAGGAAGTGCCCCTATGCGTCGACAGAACACCCTACGAACCCTCGCCGGGGCTCTACTCCCGCTGACCCTGCTGCTTAGCTCCTGCGCATCCGGGCAGCCCAGTGCCGACTCCTCGGCGTCCGCTAACGCTGAGAAGGCGTATAGCGCCTCCAAGAACCCTGATAGTCAAGCTATCGAAAAAGTAGAAAACCTCGCCTCACTTTCTGACAACGTTGTTCGTGCCTACCAGCGCTCCCTGAGCCAGTGCATGGCTGAACGAGGATTCCCGAACTACAAGGTCCCTGCCGGAGAAACTGAAATCCCGCTGCTACAGACCGCTGGTTTCGAACCTCTCACCGTCGCGGATGCCCGCACTCGCGGATACAAAGAGCGCTGGTCTTTGGTAACTGCTGAGCTGGAAGAGCAGAGCCGCACTATGAGCGACGCCGAAATGCAGGCTCTTCACGGCACTGAAGGAAAGGGCGGTTGCCAGCAAGAAGCCACCCGCGCAGTCTTCGGTTCAGAAGAATCCCGCGCGATCATAAAAAAGGTCAACGTCACTGCGGTTCACTACCTTAACAACGACGCAATCTTCAAAGATCTTGGGCCCGCCACCGAGAAGTGGGCACAGTGCATGAAGGAACGCTTCGGAGGCGACTACACGTCTCCGGATATGGCTCGTGAACAGTACCGCCAGAACAACCAAGACACCCACGAACTGGCGATCAACGATGCGACCTGCCGCGAAGCAACCGGGCTAGATGCAGAACAGCGAAAGATGGCTATCGCTTACCTGAGTTCCTTCCTCGAAAAGGAGCAGGGCCTCATCGAGCAGGTGACCACGATCAAGAAAACTGCTGAAGAAAACGCCCGAAAGATTCTGAGCTAATCCTCCGGACTAATCAGACCGGGCTATCCAGACCGGACTAACCAGAACAGGCGTACAGAGTAGCTGCAACGGCTATACCTCGTCACAGCGTATTGTGCCCGGCACGTATCCCCGTGCCGGGCACAAACTAACCCCACACGGCATCGCCGCCCCTAAGCCCAAACGGCACAGACAATAGCGTTCCCGTACGCGCACCCAAAGAAGGGACACCATGAGCGCCACCCCCACCCGCCAGAAGAAAACCCTCTGGCTCTACGGCATTATCGCCCTGCTTCTCATCATCACCGTGGGTACGCTCATCAGCGCCCAAAACATCAAAACCACCGCCCAGAAAGACGCAGAAGCGGCACCCCCGGACCCCTCCACCATCACCGCCACGGTCACCCGCGAAAAACTACGCACCACCGTGCCCCTGACCTGCACCGCGAACTACGCCACCTCAACCCCGCTACGCTACAGCGGCGAAGGACAGTACACCGCAATCACCATCAAACACGGTGACACCGTCGGCAACGGAACCCTCATCGCAGAAGTCAACGGTGAACCTCTCATCACCCTCACCGGCGGCTTCGCGCTCTACCGCGATCTCAAACTCGATGATAGCGGCCCCGACGCCGCACTCCTCAACGAGGCACTGACCGCCATGGGACGTCAGGGCCCGCAGCCCGCGCGCATTACCGAAGACACCTACGAGGCTCTCAACAACCTCCTCGACAGCCTCGGCTACGCGCACGTCAAGACTGACCAGCCCATTCCCGCCCGCTACTTCCTCATCATCAACCGTGCCGGACTCGTCACCGGCAACCCCCGCGCAACCGGCGCTATCGCGGACGGTCCCGTAGCCACCATCGCAGAAGGTAACAAGACTCTCAGCTGCACCGGAACCACCGGCAGGCTCACCCCCGAAGCTCGTAGCGGTCAGAAGGTAACCGTGCCCTCCCTCGGCGATACTGAGTACGTCGCAACCCTCGGCTACAAGAACACTTCTGAAGCTGCTGGCGCCGCAGGCAACAGCCAGGCCGGTCGCCAGGCTAATGGTGCAGAAGGCGCAGCTGGCTCCAACCTCAACGGCGTAGCCGGTGCGGCAGGAGGCACCGAAGGCGAACGCATCCTCACCCTCGACGTAGGGGATAAGGCGGACAGCCTCCGAGGTTCCGTCAACGCGGAACTCACCCTCGAAGAAACCCCCGAAACGCACCTGGTTGTGCCCTCATCGGCGCTCTACACCCGTGACGGACAGACCCGAGTCATCGTGCTCGGCCCCGAAAGCTCCAACGGATCGAAGGCCCGCGAAGAACGCGAGGTAACCGTTACCGTCATCAGCAACGCCAATGGCAAGAACGCCGTCACCGGTGACCTGCACGAAGGCGACAGCGTCAAAATCATGCGCGAGAAAAAGTAGGGAGTAGCCATGACTGACTCCCGCGCTGCTCACGCGCACCCACCAGCCTATAGCGTCGATATTCAGGGAGTGTCCCAGCACTTTATGCAGGGTGACACTCGAATTGACGTGCTCAAAAATATTGACCTGAAAGTCCGCTACGGAGAAGTCGTCGCAATCCTGGGACCGTCCGGCAGCGGCAAATCAACCCTGCTGAACATCCTCGGTCTGCTCAGCACGCCCGCCTCCGGCAGCTACCTGCTGGACGGTACAGACACCGCAACCTTCAACGCGGCACAGCGAGCTGAAGCGCGCCTGGACAGCATCGGTTTCGTCTTCCAGGCGTTCCACCTCATCGAGCATAAGAACGTGTACCGCAACGTTGAGCTACCGCTCATCTACCGTGGTGTCCCCAAGGCAGAACGAGCGCAACGGGTTGCGGATACTCTCGCCCTGCTGGGGCTGAGCCACCGAACGGATGCACCCATCACCACTCTCTCAGGCGGTGAAAAGCAGCGTGTGGCTATTGCTCGTGCGCTCATTGGGGAACCGGCGTTGCTGCTCTGTGATGAGCCGACCGGCTCGCTGGATGAAGAGCTCACCCGTGAAGTGATTGACCTGCTCCGCGAATGTACGGGCGATCAGCAAAGCACGATTGTGATTACCCACGACCCGCTCGTGGCGGAGCACTGCGACCGGGTGCTGCGCATGCACGAGGGGCAGCTCATCGAGCAGAAAGCGCCGCAGCAGGAAGAAACGACCGCTCGTGAGCTTCTGAACCAGCCTAGCTTTACTGAGGAACAAGCATCTAAGCCGCAGGGGAGCGGGCGTGCACCCTGGGCGCTCGCCTCCCTCAAAGAAGCGTGGGACGCTACCGTTCACCGGGTGAGGCGCAATATCTTCACCATGCTTGGTGTGGTTCTGGGTATCGCTTCGCTTGTGCTGACCGTTGGTCTGACCGCCACCATTTCTGGGCAGCTGGCGGACAGCTTCGACATTTTTAGAGCTAAGCACCTGACGATTAGCTCTACCCGAACCGAAGCTATGAGCCGGGCTGAACTTCTGAGCCTAGCGGCAAGCGAGAATTATCGGCGTGTTAGCCAGCTGAACGGAGTGACCGGTACCGCGCTGGTGGATCAGCTGGATGAATCCACCGATATTCAGCGCGGCCCCGACAACTTTGGCGAGCGCGGCGCTAACGTGACGGCGTCCGTCCTTGCTGCAACGCCCACTATCTTTAGCGTGCAGGGTCACGAGCTGGTGTGGGGCCGTACCTTCGATGAGGGGCACGTGGAGCGTAACGATAAGGTCGTGGTGCTCAGCGAAAGCGTGATGCGCCAGCTTGCGCTACCCTATAGCCCCGGAGTTACGGTCTATATTCACGATGAGCCGTACACTGTCATCGGTGTGGTGCGGGAGAATCCCTCGCTGACTCTGTCGTACGGTTCGGTCTACCTGCCTCTGGGTGCGAAGCCTGGTGCCGATGTTGAAAAATCGCAGCCCGCTGCCGGTGGCGGTGCCGTTGCGGCGCAGACCGGTAAGCGTTCCACTCAGATTGTGGTGAGTACTGTTGCCGGTGCCGCAAACCAGATTGCGGAGGAAGCACCGTACGCGCTCTCGCCGGAACGCCCCGCGCTGTATAGCGTGAGTGTTCCGCCGGAGCCGAAGACCCTTCGCGAAGCCGTCGACCAGCAGCAACGCACCATGCTTCTTGCCATGAGCGTTATTACCCTCGTGATTGGTGCAATGGGCATTATGAACACGTTCCTGGTTGCGGTGATGGAGCGTCGCCGTGAGGTGGGTTTGCGTCTGGCTATTGGTATGCGCCCTTCGGGTATTCTGCTGCAGTTCTCGGCGGAGGCGCTGCTGACCGGCATCCTGGGCGCTGTGGCTGGTATTGTGCTGGCGGTTAACGGCATCTCGATTGTGTCTTTGATGAACCGTTGGACGCCGATTATTAGTGCCGACACTATTCTGCTGGGCCTGGGCGCTGGTGCGCTGGTTGGTGTGTTGGCTGGTCTGTACCCGGCGGCGAAGGCTTCGCGTATTGATCCGGCACAGACCCTGGCGGCAGGCTAGTTGTTGAGGAAGGCGTGAAGGTGCGGTGTTCGTCCTCATTCAGCACCATAGCGTTTGGGGAGGCACGCCGCA
>NZ_KV821868.1:31489-32055 GCF_001815755.1 Rothia sp. HMSC061C12 | reverse complement strand
GACCGTTGTTCGGTCACCGCCACAACTGTTATAGGGTGCAGGTTAGGGTAGGAGCGCCAACCCAAACTCAATAATGATTAGCGCGATAGCACACGCGAAGAGTACCCCACGCGGCACATTGAACTTCTGCCAGAGATCATACAGCTGGCTGGGAATCAACCAAATAACGAACGCCTGAAAGGCAAGCGATAACGCGGGGTTACCCCACTGAATAATCATCAGGGCAAGAGCAAAACCCACGCCGAGCGTATCCAGGATGCGCCGGTGCTTTCGCACCTGCTCCCTCTCCTTTTGATAGCTAGGGTTGTTTAGCAACCTTGGTGGTGCTTTTTTCAGTTGACCCACAAGGATCAAAACCGCCAGCGGGATCAGAGAAATATCGAAGAACATGGGAACCGCCTTTCATGTTGGGGTTCGCTCGCTACGCCGGTGACGAGCTGATGGCGCACCATCATTGGTGAAAACTTCTCAAAAACAAGTAGTGTGCAACACGTATATAACGTATTGTGGGTTACTTTACAGTACACATAGACCCTATTCAAGAGGTAAACACTCCCCCCCCCCCC
>NZ_KV821868.1:0-31389 GCF_001815755.1 Rothia sp. HMSC061C12 | reverse complement strand
CCCCCCCCCCCCGAAAAATTTTTAAAAAATAAGGGCGCCGGGAACCTTACGTTCCCGGCGCCCACTTCCCAGCTGTTCAAACCTCAGCGGGGTTCAATTTAGAGGCGGAAGAAGCCCTCTACCGCGCGCGTCATGTACGCCATATCGTCCACATGGCACATCTCGCGCATCGAATGCATCGACAGCAAACCAATACCCACATCCACGGTGCGCATACCCAAACGAGTCGCCGTAATCGGGCCAATCGTCGAACCACACGGCATATTGTTATTCGACACGAACTCCTGATACGGCACACCAGCCTTCGCGCACGCCGCCGCAAACACGCCAGCACCCACCGAATCCGTCGCATAACGCTGGTTCGCATTAATCTTCAACAGCGGGCCACCACCGGGCAGCGGCTGCACGGTCGGGTCGTGGTGACCCTGATAGTTCGGGTGCACCAGGTGACCGGCATCAGCCGACAGGCAGAACGATGCCGCCACCGAACGGCGGTACTCCTCCGTGCTCTCACCGCGCGCAGCGGACAGGCGCACCAAAATATCCTCCAGGAACGGGCCAGCCGCACCACTACGTGACTCCGAACCAAGCTCCTCATGGTCAAACGCCGCAAGCATCACAGTCTCGGTGGCGTGCTCATCCGCGTTATCGGCAACGTAACGCTCCAGGGCGGTCAAACCCGCATGCACCGAAGACAGGTTATCCAGGCGACCGGAAGCGAACAGCTCCTGATCCGCACCAAAACGGCGCGGCGGCTGCGAATCAGCGAACAGCAGGTCGTAACCCACAATGCTTTCCGGGTCGACCGGCTCGCCGTCAATCACGTGCTTCGCCATGTAGCCGAGCACGTCATTCTCTGCCGGGTCCACACCCCACACGGGGTACATGTTGAACTGCTTGTCCAGCACCAGTTCGTTGCGCTTGTGGTCCAGGTGCGGTGCCAGCTGCGGGATGCGCGCAATCGCGCCGGTGCGCACCAGGCGGTCCTTCAGCTCCCCGCCCTCAAGGACGGTGAGGCGGCCCGCCACGCACAGCTCGCGGTCCAGGAAGGAGTTCAGCAGTGCACCACCGTAATTCTCCACGGCAATCTGGTGCCAGCCCTTCGTGGTGATGGAGGAGGAAGGCTTGACCTTCAGGGAGGGCGAGTCGGTGTGCGCACCCAGCACGCGGTAGCCGCTTGCCTTCTGCGCCTTCGCGCCGCCAGCCCAGGCGATAATCGCGCCGTCACGGACGACGAAGTGACGGCCGGTTGCGATCTGCGGGTCCCATGCTTCGGTCTCTACAAGCTCGGTGAAGCCTGCTGCTTGCAGGCGGCGCGCTACCGTGCGCGCGGCGAGGTAAGAGACCGGCGACTCCGCCACGAATGCGGCGAGGTCTTCAATATTTTTTACAGCATCAACAGTCATGGTTTAACCCTACCTTTTCTTGGGTGTTGACGGGGTGACCGGGGCGGGTAGTCCACGCGGCGTGGAGTATGAGCCCTGGTGAGGCTCGAATGGAGCGGGGTGGGCGGGCTGGGGCAGCTGGGCTAAAGCAACCCACCAAATAGCCTATTTATCAACCTTGAGCGGTTGTGTTTCACGTGAAACCTCGCCGCGGCGAGCGCGCGCGTTGAAGATCAGGCAGGCGAGCACCACGTACACGCCTTCCAGCGCGATGCCCTGCAGTGCATCCACGGGGGTCACACCCTCGGAGGCGAACGGATCCAGACCAGCCACCATGGACAGCAGCATCAGGATCACGTTATTTGCCACGTGCAGGCTGATGGAGGCCTCCAGACCGCCGGTGTACCAGCAGAGGAAACCCGCGTAAATACCCATCGCGAGAATCGTGCTCTGACCCCAGGGGTCGTAGGCGTGGGAGAGCATGAACAGCACGGCGGGCAGCACAATCGGCAGCCAGGGGGTGCGGAGCCAGCGGCCCAGCATCTGCATCATGAAGCCGCGGTAGGCGAGCTCTTCGGCGTAGCACTGCACGGGCACTAGGAGCAGCATCATCGCCACATAAACCCAAAATTCAACCTGTGGAGGTTGAAAATAGCGGTATTCGGGCAGGCTCTCACCGCTCAACGCCAGCATCACGGCGTAGTAGATGCCGTAGACAGCGAAGCTCAAACCCAGGTACGGAAGCAGTAGCGAGCGGCGCAGACGACCCGCCACCGAATGGATCAGACCCCAGGGCTTCGGACCCACGACCAGGCGTGCCAGAAAGAGCGAAGGCACAATCGCGATAAGGGAGAGGAACGTCAGCGCGAACAGCGCCGGGTGTTCCATAATGACGGCGCGGTTCGTAGCTACATCCTGGAGGGAAAGTCCCGAACCCATAATCGTCGCAGCCAGGGCAACTGAAATGATCAGGTTGAGGCCAATAAATACGGCGACACCGAGCAGACCTTCCAGCAGGGGTGAGAACCAGCGGGATTTCGGGTCGGCGTGGGAGAGACGGTGGTAGGCAAGACCTGCAACAGGCGCAGGAGCAGCGGGGGTTCCGGCGGCTACCTGCGGGGGTGCGGGAGGCGGTGTAGTGTTCATTCTTTAATCCTAGCCTCCGCGGGGTCGATGGTGACCGGGCATACGGAAACCTTCAAGTGCCGATTGATACGGAATGTTCCAAAACCATTGAAAAAGCCGTGAATAAGGCTAAAAACCTACCATTCACGGGGTTCATTTTCTGAACCTATGCCATAATTTGTAGCGATAATACGCTCATATACATAGTCGCTGATGACCGCTCTTCCGGGGTGTTTTTTCAGCACCAGAAAGGCTGCTTTCTTATGGCACTCGTCTTCAATCCGCCGCCCAACTGGCCCGCTCCTCCTGCTGGATGGGCCCCCACTCCTACGTGGCGCCCCGACCCCGCGTGGGGTCCCGTTCCTGAAGGCTGGCAGCTGTGGGTCGAGGAGCCCGAGCCCGAACCCATTCAGGTTGAAGAGGCTACTATTGAGCCGCTGATTCCCGAGGAGCCCGCTGCTGAGGCGGCTCCCGCTGAGCAGGTTGCTGAGCCCGTAGTTGCTGAGCAGCCCGCCGAGGTTGCAGCACCGCTGACCGTTGAGGACGTTGACCTGGAGCAGCTCGCCGCTGAGCTCGAAGGTGAGCAGGTCGTCGAGGTTCCGGAGGTGGCTGCACCCCAGGCTGAGGCACCCCACGTTGAGGCACAGCAGGTAGAGGCACCCGCGGCTGAGTCCGTTCAGGAGTCCGCTGAGGAGTCCTCCGAGCCCAAGCCGATGCGTCACCTGACTCAGGTTCCGCTGACCGGCACCGCTCTGCCCGAGCAGGTTCTGACCCCGCAAGCTTCCGTTGAAGAGACTGCGGCTGAAAAGACTGTGGCTGAAGCTCCCGCACCTGAGCAGGTTGCTTCCGAGCAGCCCGTTGAGGCGCACGTTGTTGAGGCTCCGGTTGCAGAGCCCGCTGTTTCCGAGCCCGCCGCTTCTGAGCCGGTCGTTTCCGAACCTGTTGCAGAGCCCGTTGTTGTTGAGCCCGTCGCCGAGGTTGCCCCCGAGGCACCGGCGGCAGCTGAACCGGTCGCTGAGGCTCCCGCAACGGAGGCTCCCGCCTCCACCGAAGAGGCTCCCCACACCATCGAGAGCTCCCCGCTCGTTGAGTTCCACACCCCCGAGACCGAGCGCACCGTCAACCTGTCCGAGCGTACCGTGAACCTCTCGGAACAGCCCGGTCAGAACATGCAGCCCGGCCAGAACGCACAGTTCATCCCGGCAGGTCAGGCACCGAACGGCTTCCAGCCGAACCAGGCTGAAGGTTTCCAGGGTGAGGGCTTCCAGGGCCAGAACTTCCAGGGTGGCCAGTACCAGGGCCAGGGTTTCCAGGGTCAGGGCTTCCAGGACGGCCAGAACGTGCAGGGCGGTCAGTACCAGAACAACCCCTACCAGGGTCAGCCGTACAACGCTCAGCAGCCCTACGCAGGTCAGGTGTCCGATCAGGACCAGGCAACCGTGGCACTGAGCAACCCCTACGTCACCGAGCCCGCAGGTCAGGGCGAGGACGACTCCGAGAAGAAGGGTCTGTTCTCCGGCACCAAGATTTGGGGTGTTATCGGTGGTGCGCTGGCTCTGCTGATTGTTATCATCCTGGCGATTGTCATGCTGATTCCGCGTGGCGGCTCGAACCCCACCTCCGATTCTGCGGCAGCATCGAGCGCGGCGGCTACTTCCGCTGAGGCGTCCTCCGTGGCGGCATCCTCTGAGGCTTCTTCCGCAGCGCCCGCATCTGAGAGCGCGGCAGCAGGTACTTCCGCTTCTTCAGCAGCACCCATCGCTGCTGCTGAAGCGAAGATGCCCGAGGGTGAGTTCAAGGAATACAAGAAGACCGTCGCCGACAACAAGGACACCATCGACATTGAGAAGATCAAGGGCGATGTGTCCGCAGGCCTGCTCTACTACGAGTTCAAGCCCGCAGACGGTGTGGTCAACGCCTTCATCACCAGCCGTGACGATAAGGGCAACATCGCCTCGGGTGTGAGCGTTATCGACTCCACCCGCGACGGCAAGGAGCTCAAGGGCACCGCGTGGATTGACGCGAGCGGCCACTCCACCCCCACCCGCAAGCTGGAGCTGACCGGTAAGGGCGAGTGGACCATCCGCGTCTACGACGCAGACTCCGCACCCCACTACAAGAAGGGTGAGAAGTTCCAGAGCACCATGAACTTCTACGCTTTCACCTACGAAGGCACCGAGGCAACCATGGAGTTCCAGACCAGCGGCCCGACCACCCGCGGCTTCACCGTTCTGAACGCGACCAAGAACGACCCGTTCTTCTCCTCGACCATTCCGACCGTGAAGAGCAGCATGCAGTGGGTTCAGAGCAACAAGAGCTACATGCAGGTTCGTACCGACTCCAACATTACTTGGAGCATCGGCACTAACTAACAGCGTGACTGACTAGGTCAGTAGGCTGGGTATAAAAGTATCCCCCGCATCCGTGATGGGTGCGGGGGATACTTTTATACCCGGTGAAAGCTGTGCACCTGCTGGATGCGCCCGCCGCCGTGAGCAGGCAGCAACCGTGAGCGGGCGGTTTCTTTAGCGGGAGTACTTCGCCTCCGCCAGTTCGGCGCCCGCGGCGTGTGCTGCACGCTCCACCAGCTGACGATTCGCCAGGTACACAAAAAACGTCACCAGAATAAACAGGTACATCAGCTGGTACGGCATGGTGCCAGCCATCAGGCCCAGGGAGCCTTCCGGCACCATCAGAATCTGATCCGCGTTGAAGTGCGGGGAGAACGCCAGCACAATCCAGAACGGCGAAATGTACATGCCCACCAGCGCCGCAGTCGCCAAGATAACAGCCAGCGTGAAGACGAAGGAACTGACCCGCTGGTACATGAGCGGGAAGATTTCCATGACCACGGCGGCGAGCATCAGCGGGTACCAGGTGTTGTGGTGCGACCAGCTAATCGGCGAAATCTGCAGCATCATGAACGCGGTCAGCGCCAGCTGCGCCATGAGTGCGCGGGCACGAATCAGCGGAACCAACAGAACCGCCGTGACCAGCACAATCAGCAGAGTCAACGCCACCTGCACCACCGACAGGGCGGTAGCCGTCAGGTGATGCTGCAGGCCCGCATGGGTCAGCGTACCCATAATCGACACGTTATCGAAGTAGCTGAACCAGCCCACACGCGAAGTGTCATGCACCGCATGGAACCAGAACGTCAGCGACTCCTCACGGATCACCAGGAAGCCGATACCCACGGTCGCGGCGAAGCTAGCACCCAGGGTCGCAATGCCCTTCCAGTCCTTACGCATGAGCAGCAGCAGACCGAACGCGAGCGGGGTCAGCTTAATACCCGCCGCAATACCCAGCAGCACACCGCGCGGAACGCGGGTTGCCGGGCGCATAAAATCAGCGAGAATCAGCGCCAGAATGATGGCGTTAATCTGCCCAAAATGCGTGGTCAAACGCCACGGGCCGCACATCCAAATCAGCGCCGCAATCAGCGACACCATGCCCCAATGACCCAGGTGCTTCTGCAACGGCAGACGCCACGAGCGGCTACGCGCGTAGGAGTACAGCAGGTACGCGCACCAGTAGCTGAGCGCGCAAATAATGGCGGTAATCAGCAGCATGCTCTGCGGCTCGGTGAGGAACGCGAGCGGGTAGAAGAGCAGCGCCGCAAACGGCGGGTAGGTAAACGGCAGACCGCGCGTGCGGAAAGTGTACAGCTGGTAGCCGTCCGGGCCGTCCGCCAGGGAGACAGCGCCCAGGCGGTACACGTAAATATCGTCAGCCGCCGCGTGCGTCACGTAGTCGAAGGCGTAGAAGGCAACCAGGATGAACAGCAGGTGCGCCCAGAGAGCACCGCTGCGCATGCCGGGGATGCGGTCAAAGAAGCTGCGACGCGCAGGCTTAGCGAGCTCCTTGGCGGTTTCTTCGGCGGCGGCTTCCTTTGCCGCTTTTTCCGCGGTGGCTGCAGAGGATGCGGCTACCTCTGCGGCGGGCTCAGCGCTCTCAACAGCCGGTTCCGCAACCGGTGCAGTAGTAGAGCCAGCCGAAGCCCATGGGATTATAGGCGCTACCGCCTCGGCGTTCTTCTCACGATTCTTCTCGCGGCTCACGCGGTTGCCTCACGAGAAGCAGCGGCACGCACAGACTGGGCGCTCTCGGACACCAGGGCGCGAGCGCCCCACCAGCCCAGAGGCGCATCGCTACGCACGGAACCGTACTGCACGGGCTCAACCTTCGCACCACGCACCGGCGCGCTCAGAGCGGCAACAGACCAGAGCGTCATCGTCGCCCACAGGCAGAACGCGGGAATAGCCGAAACCGCCAACGCGCCCGGAGCCAGCTGTTCCAAACCATCAGCGCTACCGTGGAACCAGGACGCAATCCTAATCGGCGACAGGTACAGGCCCAACACCGCAACCACCGCGAACACGGTCGCTGTCACCCGCAGCCACGCCGGCTGAACCGCAAAATAGGTCGGGAACGCGTCCATGATGAACACGGCAGCCAGCAGGGGCAGCAGCACGTTGTGGTGCGACCAGCTAATCGGCGACAGCGCCACCATCAAGGAGGCGGTCACCGCCACCTGCGCCAGCGCGGCACCGCGGCGTTCCAGCTGGTACAGCAGTGCGGCGGTCAGCACGATCGTGACCAGCGCCAGGGCGTAGTAGACCGGCTTCACGGCGCTCTCAGAAAGACCGAAGTGCAGCAGCCAACCCTGAATCGAGACGTTATCCACAAAGTTCAGGCCACCCACACGCGAGGGGTTCGTCAGCGCAGAGAACCAGAACTCCGGCGCATCCTTAGGCATCAGAATGAAACCCAGCGCAATGGTGCCGAAGAACGTCGCACCCAGGGTCGCAATGCCCTTCCAGTCGCGGCGGACCAGCAGAATCAGACCAAACACGAGCGGGGTCAGCTTCACGCCGCCCGCAATACCAATCAGCACGCCGCGCGGCACGCGGGTTGCCGGGCGCACAAAATCGGCAAGAATCAGCGCCGTAATGAACGGGTTAATCTGAATCAGGTCCAGGGTGCGCTGCCACGGGCCCGCCGCCACCACCAGAATGGTCAGCACCGCAATCGTGCCGGCACGACCAAAGTACTGCTGCAGGGGCAGTTCGCGGCCGCGCGCATTCACGTAGTTGTAAATAATCGTGGAAATCCACCACGCCACCACAGCCGAACCGACCACCATAATGACCATGCCGACTTCCAGGGGCATAAACGCGAAGGGCAAGAACAGCATCGCCGCGAACGGCGGGTACGTGAACGGCGGCTTGATGACGCCGTGATCGTTCAGGGTCGGGGAGTATAGGTCCTGGGTAAAGCCCTCGTTATCGAAAATGGTCATTGCGCCCAGACGGTAGATGGAAAAGTCCATACCGGAGAAGGGGTTGGTGAGCATTTTGATGACGTATCCACCGCCAACAATGAGGATGAGTGCCACAATAGCGATTTTTCCCCAGATGGGGGTGGTGGAGTCAGTCCTTGTCACGAGGTGCTTGTCCTTACCTTGGTGCCGGCGGATGCGCGCGTAGGGTGGGCGGGCATCTGATTTTGGAATCCTAATAGTTTATCGCGCGCACCTGTGAAGGATGCATTGGGGAGAAGAATCACAGAGGGAGATTCGCAGGGGAAGAATCACTTGAGCACGCAAGCACAACTATCACGATATGAGCCGCCTTCATATGCACGTCATGTCTTCAAAATTGGTACTATCCGGGCAATATAATGGGCTTATTGGCACCCGCCCCAACGCAGGGGCAAGCGGTGCCGACCCGCACACCGACGTCCACGAACAACCAGCAGTGAAAGCAGTGATCACGTGAGTGAACATCTCGGCACCCCACCCGAAGGTGAGAACACGAGCGGCAAGCCCGCAAGCGTCTCCGGAGGCGGCTCCTCCGGCCTGAGCATTGGCGCGCGCCCGGCTGATGTGCCCGGCGCGAACCTCACCCCCGAAGAGATTGCACGCCGCGCATCCGGTCGCGGTACGTGGCATCGTCGCGCCTCCAAGCCGGTCTCGCACTGGATGTTCACCCTTATCGCCGTGCTTCTGCTGCATAAGCTCATCCCAAATAGCGGCTGGCTGATGGTGCACATTATCACCCTCGGCCTGATTACGAACTCGATTCTGATTTGGTCTCAGCATTTCACTGAGGCACTCATGAAAATCAAGATTCCTGACGAGCACCGCGGAACCCAGGTGCGCCGCATCTTCATTCTGAACGCCGGTATTCTCGTGCTCATGATCGGCATGGTCGGTCAGCTGAGCGTGCCCGGCCTCTACGCCGCCACGGTGGTGGGCGCCCTCATTGTCGGTTCGATGGTCGCCTGGCACGGTATCTACCTGCTGAAGCAGGTGCGTCAGGCTCTGCCGTCGCGGTTCGGTGTGACCATTCGCTTCTACATTGTTGCGGCGCTGCTGCTGCCCCTCGGTGCGGCGTTTGGCGGCATGATTGCCTACCCGAACCTGTCCGGCACCCTGCATTCGCAGTTCCTGCTCGCGCACGAGGCAGTGAACGTGCTCGGCTTCGTCGGTATTACCGCGGTGGGTACGCTGGTGACGTTCTGGCCGACCATGCTGCGCACCAAGATGGTGGATAAGGCGCTCACCCACAGTCTGCGCGCCCTGTACCTGATGTGCGGTGGCTTAGCGTTGACCGTTGTCGGCGCGATTTTAGGGATGCGTCCGCTCGCCGCAGCCGGCCTGGTCGTCTACCTGGTTGCCCTGCTGATTGTCGCCTGGGTGATGGTGCGTACCCTGCGCACCAAGCGCCCGAACGAGTACCCGCCCATGAGCGTGGGTATGGGCTTCCTCTGGCTGATTGTTGGTGTAGCAGCGACCGCCTACCTGGTGGCGACCGTCCCCTTCGCGCAGCTGGACATGCGCGCCGTGACCCCCATCTTTGTGGTCGGCTTCCTGCTGCAGCTGCTGCTCGGCGCGATGAGCTACCTGCTCCCGCAGCGTATGGGCGGTGGCCCTGCGGTGGTGCGCGCCTCCAACAAGGAGTTCAGCCGTTTTGCTGCTGCCCGCGTGACCGCCGTGAACCTGGCGCTGCTCATCTTCATGATGCCCAGCTCCATGGTGGGCCAGTCCATTAAGATTGCCGTCGCTATCGTGGGTGCGTTGGCGCTCATGGCGTTCATTCCGCTGATGGTGCGCGGCGTGAAGGCGTCCGTGAATACCCGCAAGGAAATGATGGCAGCACGCGCCCGCGGCGAGAAGCCCGTCTTCAACCAGGAGGCGCTCACCCCGGAGCCCGTCCCGCATGCCAAGCAGAGCTTCCAGGCGGCGTTGGCGGTTGCCATGGCGTTCCTGCTGGGCTTCGCCGTGAACCCGTCCGCGCTGAACCTGCCGTCGTTCTCCTCGGCAGGTTCCGTGGCTGCAACCGGTCAGACCACCACCGTGCAGGTGAAGGCGACCAGCAACTACCGTTTCACCCCCGCCGAGGTGGAGGTCCCCGCAGGTAACCGCCTGGTCGTCGAGGTCACCAACGACGACCAGAGCATGACCCACGACCTGACCTTCGACAACGGCGCAACCACCGGCACCATCAACCCCGGCGAAACGAAAACCGTCGACGCCGGCATCATCAGCGCCGACCAGGAAGCCTACTGCTCCGTAGCGGGCCACCGCTCCCTGGGCATGGTGTTCAAGGTGAAGGCGACCGGCGCCTCCGCAAACCAGGTGGCGCAGGGCGGCCACAACCACGGTTCTACAGGCACCCACAACCACGCCGCGTCGGGTAGCACCCCGACCCTCATGACCGTTGCGAACAGCAGGATTGACATGTCCGCAGCGCCCGGCAGCGGCTACAAGTACCGCGACCCGAACATCCCGGCACCGAACACCGCCACGCAGGTGAACGGCAAGACCGTCCGCAAGGTCACCCTGGAAGTTGAGGAAGTCGACCGCGAGGTGGCGCCCGGCGTGACCGTTCACATGTGGACGTTCAACGGGCAGAACATGGCACCGATTCTGCGCGGCAAGGTCGGCGATATTTTTGAAATTACACTCATCAATAACGGCACGATGGGCCACTCGCTGGACTTCCACGCGGGCATGGTGTCCCCCGATAACACGATGAAGACCATCGCCCCCGGTGAGCGTCTCGTCTACCGTTTTGAGGCGAAGGGTGCCGGTATCTGGCTGTACCACTGCGGCACCGCCCCGCTGAGCCTGCACATGACCCAGGGCATGTACGGCGCGGTCATCATTGACCCGGCGGACCTTGACCCGGTCGATCACGAGTACGTGATGGTTCAGGGCGAGGCGTACCTGCACGACACCGGCAAGACCGCCTCCGACGGCAACAAGCTGGCGGAGAACTCGCCGGAGCTGATCGCGGCGGGCACCCCCACGCTGACCATGTTCAACGGCCACGCAACCCAGTACAAGGCGAAGCCTCTGCATGTGAAGAAGGGCGAGCGTATCCGTGTTTGGGTGATGGCGGCTGGCCCGAACCATGGCACGAGCTTCCACGTGGTCGGTTCGCAATTCGACACCGTCTACAAGGAGGGCGGCTACCTGATGCGCCGCGGTGCGGATGCGTTCGGCAGCCGTGACGGCCACAGCCAGGCACTCGATTTGGCGCCCGCTCAGGGCGGCTTCGTGGAGATGCAGTTCTTGGAGTCTGGCACCTACGTGTTCGTGAATCACTCCTTCTCGGAGATGGAGCGCGGTGCCGCCGGCAAGATCGTGGTCACTGATCGCTAGTAGTGGCTACCCGCTAAACCCTCACGCTAGGCGCTTCTAGCGCCCCGTGAGAGGTAGACCCCGCCCGGTGCATCCTGTGAATGGATGCGCCGGGCGGGGTCTTTCTGCGCTGTCTTGCTGTGCCGCCTTTCTGCCCCGCACAGGCTCCTACAGAGCCGATACAGAGCCAGCCCAGAGCCCCTGCACACGCCCCGGCAGGAGCCTGCACGCGCATCGGCGAACTATGCTTTTAGCCTCATGGGCGAACTTTTCTTAGCCAGGAGCGGGCATGGTGCGCTAGTCTATAGGAATGGCAGATAGCACTTCGAGCGCCTCTTCCGAGCGCAGCGCTACGGGCGCCAACAACCACACCCCCGCTTCGGCGGACGCACAGACTTCTCCTCGGCAGCGTAAAGCTTTCCCGCTTCGCTTTCTCGCCGGGGTTCTTGCGCATTGGCAGATTATTGCCTCTGCGGTTCTTTTGGGTGGCGGTGTTGCCGGTTTGGCAGCCACCTACGACGACTATTGCGGCATGACGGAGCTTTCGTATGCTCCGGCGGCTCTCCGCTCCGATTTTGAGGAGGGCTCTAAGGTGTCTGGTTTCCGTCCCGGCGTGCTGGCGGCGCAGATTGAGACCGAGAGCCACTGGCGTGTGGGCGTTGAGTCCCACCAGGGCGCTAAGGGTATTGCACAGTTCACTGATGACGCGTGGAGCGGCGGCCACTACAGCTTCGGCAATGGCGGTAATGTTCTGAACCCGCACGATGCGATTGCGGCGCAGGCACGCTACTTGGCTGAGTTGCGTACTCGTTTGGCGAAGTACGCCTCCAATGAGGATGAGCTACAGGATGTGGTTCTCGCCGGTTATAACGCGGGCCCGGGTTCCGTGGAGAAGTACGGCGGTGTTCCCCCGTATGAGGAGACTCAGAATTATGTGAAGTCGATTCGCGAGCTGGCGAATTCGAAGTATAAGCTGACCTGCTCTCCCGAGTACCAGTTCAAGCAGGCGAAGTTGAGCTTCGTTAATGGTGTGACTCCGGCGATGGCTGGTGTTCATGCGGACGGTACAGCTCTGTCCCCGGAGGAGTCGGCATCGGCTGCGGCGGAGGCTTCTGCGAGTGCTTCGGCTCGTGCATCTGCGAGCGGTTCTGCAGGTTCTTCGGTGAAGCCTTCGACAACGAGTTCCGGCCGCTAGATTTAGCTTTATTGAGTATTCCACCAGGCTATATAGCCGTCTGGGAATATTCCGTTTTATCTATAGTGAGCGGCTGATACCGGCCGCCACTACCCTACTATTCACTCTTATATTTACTCTTAACAGCGCGAGGCGCCGACCCCCATTCTCAGGGGTTCGGCGCCTCGCACTTTTTAGAGCTGGAGCGTGCCTAGTTGAAGATGGCGCGCACGACCGAGTAGCCGGAGACCGGGTACACGGCGTTCACGGTTGCGGGCTTCTCGCTCTCGTCCGCGATCTCAATGGACTCGGTGCCGCGCAGCAGCTCCTCGAGCAGGATGCGCAGTTCCAGGCGTGCCAGGGGCGCGCCGGGGCAGACGTGGATGCCGTCGCCGTACACGAGGTTGCGGGACTGGTCGCGGTGCGGGTTGTAGGTGAGGGCGTCTTCGAAGGCGTCCTCGTCGCGGTTGGCGCTTGCCCAGTTGATGGTCACGCGGGAGCCGGCGGGCAGGGTGCGGCCGCCGAGTTCGGTGTCCTGGGTGGTGATGCGGCGGTTGGTGACGAGGGTGTCTTCGAGTCGCATAATTTCTTCGACGGCGAGGGCGATTTCGCTGCGGTCATCGAGTGCGTTGCCGTCGGCGAGGGATGCGCGCAGGCGGTCCTGCTCGGCGCGGTTGCGTGCCAGGAAGTTGACGAATACGCCTACGGTTGCGGAGACGGTGGACAGCTCGCCCACGGTCCAGTTGCGGATGAGGCTGACGATTTCTTCGTCGGTCATGGTGCGGGGTTCTTCGCCGGGCAGCTGCACGGTGTCGGTGAGCAGTTCGGCGGTGACGTCCTTGGGGTTGCCGGCGGCAGCGTCCTCGCGGCGTTCGTCGAGCAGCTGACGGATGTAGCCGTCAAATTCGAGGGCGACCTTAGCGATTTCTTCGCGGTCGCGGCGTAGGGTGGCGACGCGGTTCTTTTCGATCCATTCGGTGAGGGGCTGTTCGAGGCATGCGGGCCAGCCCATGAAGGCGTTCTGCACACGCATTGCGTATGCCTGACCGAAGCCCTGCATGACGTCTACTTCTTCGCCGCGGGGCAGTTCTGCGATGAGGGCCTTCACGGCGTCGCGGATGACGGGTGCGAACTTTTCGAGGCGTTCGGGGGTGAAGTACTTGTCGTTGACGGCGCGGAAGGTGGTGTGTTCGGGTGCGTCCATGCCGTTGGGGACGGCGATGTGGCGGGTGGAGACGACGTTGGAGTAGATTTCGGGGTGGTCGAGTACGTGCTGTACGTCGGCGTTTTTGAAGACGGAGTAGCCCATGAATTCGTCGTGGGCGACGGGGCAGCGGCGGCGCATTGCGTCGTAGGCAGCTACCTGGTCCTTCTGGACCTCTTCGCTTCGGAGGTCCCAGTCGTTGTGTACGTTCTCAGTCATTGTTCACCCGTGTTCGTTATAGAGTTGTGGCGTGCTGGATGCGGGCGTCCGGGCGATGCGTATGGGGCAGGGTCGGGCGTGCATTTCAGCACGTGTAGCCATTACTTGTTCTTTGACCGTATCACTTATGGGTTGGTGGCGCAGGGTAGGGGTTCCTTGCTTCTCATTCAACGAACAGTGCGGTCGCGGCAGCACTACAACCCATCACGCCGCATTCACTCTACAGGCCACGATAGACTTCTCGCCGATGACCAACTCGGAAGACCTCAACAACAACCGCACCGTTATCAATGGTGTACAGAATGCGGTAATTCCCTACTCGTGCCCTGTACCCTTCTTCGCACTGCGGCCCCTTGAATAGAACCTGCACAGGAACTATCCTCGGAGCTAACGGACAAACCCCAGAAAGGAACCAGTCATGACTGTCACCACTCACCGGACTCGTTCCAATGTCACGACTCTTAAAGAACTCCGCGACAACCTCGGAACCAAAGTCAACGAGGCAGTGTTCTCCGGCGAACGCCCCCTCATCAGCCGCAATGGTAAGACTGTTGCCGCGCTCATCTCCTACGAAGATTTGAAGCTACTTGAAGAGTACGAAGAGCTCCTCGACATTGAGGCTCTTCGCAAGGCACGCGCCGAAGATGACGGCTACCGCATCGGCCTCGACGAGTTCCTTGCAGAGAACCCTGCAGACTAATCTCTCAGCACATATTGCGAGGCGGGCGGCACCTCCACCGGGGAGGGGCCGCCCGCCTCATTTATACCTAAAAACCCGCCGGGTCTAGTGCTTGCCTGCGGAGGGGTAGATGCTACCGTCCATCACGCCGCGCTCCACCTGCTCCAGGCTCACACCGCGAGTCTCCGGCAGGTTACGGAACATCAGCAGCGCAATAATCACGTTCACCACGGCAAAGCCGATGAAGGAACCGGTCAGACCGACCGCACCCAGAATCACGGGGAACGCCAGCGACAGCACACCGTTCATCATCCAGCCGCTAAACGCCGAAATACCCATACCCGCCGCACGCACACGCAGCGGGAACAGCTCACTCATAATCACCCACGTGGACACGTTCAGGCAGGTCTGCATCGCGCCCACAAAGCAGACGATGAGCACCAGCAGAATCCAGGGGCGCGCCGCATTATCGGCGGGCAGCAGCATGGATGCGCCCGCAATCAGCACGTGGAAAAACGCGGTCGAACTATAGCCGGTAATCACCATGACGCGGCGCGGCACACGCTCCATCAGGCGCAGCGACAGGATCGAGCCGAGCACCGCAATCGTACCCGGCGCAATGTTCGCGATGAGCGCCGCGGATTCGCTGAAACCGGCTTCCTTGAGCACCTTAATGCCGTAGTACATGATCGAGTTGATGCCGGTCAGCTGCTGGCCCGCGCCGACCAGAATACCGACGAGCAGGATGCGCACGAACCAGCCGCGCACGCCCACGCTTTCCTTACCCGCCGCGTTGTTCTGGGTGGTCGCCTCCGCCTGCAGGGTGCGCTCAATATCGGCAATTTCGGCCTCGGCACGTTCGGCGGAGCGGATGCGCTTCATCACCTCAAGCGCCTGCTCACGCTTGCCAACGCGCAGCAGCCAGCGCGGCGACTCGGGCACACGCAGCATACCTACGAACAGGCCGATGGCGGGCAGGGTGCAGATGGCGAACATCCAGCGCCACACGCCGTCGTGCTCGCCCCACAGGTTGCCAATGAGGGCGTTCACGATGAACGCGGCAAGCTGACCGCCCACGACCATGAGCTCGTTGCGGCCGGAGAGGGAGCCTCGAATTTCGTAGGGTGCGAGCTCTGCGAGGAACACGGGCACTACGGCGGAGGCGCCACCGACCGCCAGGCCGAGCAGGGTGCGTCCGGTGATGAGCACGGCGACGTTGGGTGCGAAGACGCACGCCAGGGCGCCGAAGAAGAAGATGGTGGACAACCCAATGATGGTGGTTCGGCGGCCGAACCGGTCAGAGATGCGGCCGCATCCGAGCGCGCCAATAGCGGCGGCGAAAGCGAGCGATCCGGTGACCCAGCCTTGGGCGGTGGAATCCATGCCGAGTTCGCGGCTCATGGGTTCGAGCGCGCCGTTGATTACTCCGGTGTCGTAGCCGAAGAGCAGACCGCCGAAGGTGGCGATGAGTGCGATGATGCCGAGGTATCGACTGTGCTTCCCGGTGCCCAGAGGGGGCAGGGTGGAGGCGGTGCTCTGTGCGCTCATGGTGTCCTTTATGCCGAGGGGTTAGGTGAGATTACACCGACATTGGTGGTTCTTCAGCACTGTCAGTGGGCTAGGTGAGGTGCGTCAGGTTAGACGCACCTCACCTAATCCTAGCGAAAACGTTCGGCGGGTGATATTTATTTCTCACCACGGACATTTTTCAGCGTATATTACGGCCGACATATGCGACCGCCTGAGTGCCCCTTTGAGAGGGAGCCGGAGTTAGAACAGCGCGATTTTCTCGGGTGCCGGGAAGATGGCGTCCAGGGCGGCGAGGTCCTCAGCGTCGAAGCGCAGGCATGCCGCCTGTGCGTTGGCGCGCACCTGCTCTGCGCTGGTCGCACCGGCAATGACGGAGGTGACCGGCGACTGCTGTGCGAGCCAGGAGAACGCCGCCTGCACCTCGGTAATGCCGCGCTCGGTGCAGAAGCTGTGGAAGGCTTCGAGCTGGTCCCAGTTGGCGGCGTCGAGCACGTTCTTCTTGGAGTGGGACAGGCGCGAACCGGCGGGAATATTGTCGCGGCGGTACTTGCCGGTCAGCAGGCCGTTAGCGAGCGGGAAGTACGGCAGCACACCCATGCCGAAGTGCCGTGCGGCGGGCAGGATTTCGAGTTCTGCGCGGCGGTCGAGCAGGTTGTAGTGGTTTTCAGCGACTATGAACCGTTCGGTGCCGAGTTCGTGGGCGCAGTGTTCGGCGTGGGCGAGCTGCCAGCCGGAGAAGTTGGAGTGGCCCAGGTAGCGGACTTTGCCGTCGCGTACGAGCTGGTCGAGGGCGCTGAGGGTTTCTTCGATGGGGGTGTTGGGGTCGGGGCTGTGGTAGAAGTACAGGTCGATGTAGTCGGTGCCGAGGCGGCGGAGGGACCCTTCGACGGCGCGCATGATGTAGCGGCGGGATCCGCGGGCGTTGCGGTCGTTGCCGTTGAGGTCGCCGACGGGCAGACCGAATTTGGTGACGATGGTCAGTTCGTCGCGGTCGAGGCCGAGCTGGGTGAGGGCGGTGCCGAACATGGTTTCTGAGAGGCCGGGTTCGGCGCCGTAGAGGTCGGCGATGTCGAAGAAGCTGATGCCGGCGTCGACTGCGGCGGCGATGACTTCGTTGGTGCCTTCTTGGGTGCGGGTGGGGGTGCCGGGGCGGCCGAGGTTGTTGCAGCCGATGCCGACGCTGGGTACGACGAGGCCGGAGTTGCCGAGCCTGCGGTAGACGGGAGATTCAATACGTTCCATGCTTTTAACTCTACGTTGTGCGGGTATGTTACGAGGTTATTTCTCCTCCAGTTGGGAGGCGAAGAGCTTCCTGAAGCGTGATGTGGGGTCGGTCGTTAGGTCCCGGTAGGTTCCTTGCTCCACCACACACCCACCATCCAACACCACCACAGAATCAACACCACGCAACGTCCACGCACGATGAGACACCAACACCACCAAACGCCCAGCAGCAGCCACCTTCAACCGAGCAAAAATCTCCTCCTCAGTCTCAGCATCCACAGCACTGGTCGGCTCATCCAACACCCACACCGGCGCATCCCGAAGAACCACACGCGCCAACGCCAAACGCTGCCACTGACCACCCGAAAGACCAACACCACCAAACGACTCACCCAACTGAGCATCCAAACCACCCTCAAGACCACGCACAAAATCATCAGCACAAGCCACCGACAAAGCCGACCACAAATCAGCATCACCAAGACGCTCAACCGCCGCCTGCGGCAAACCCAGCAGGAGATTTTCACGCACAGTCAGTTCATAGCGGCCGTAGTCTTGACTCACCAAACCAACATTCGCCAACATGTTGTATTTACTCTCAGAAGAAGCACCCTTATACGTTATGCTCCCCTGGGCAATTGGTGTAATTCCAAGAATTGCATTTATTAGCGTTGTTTTTCCCGCGCCCGAGGCACCAACTACTGCAATCATTTGATTATTCATCAGCTCAAGATTAATATCTTTAAGCGCAAAAGACGACGCGCCCTCATACTGAACGGATACATCTTTGCATATAATTTTTGAAATATTTTCATGGTTAGGGTTAGAAGTTTTTATCTCAGAAGCATGGTCGTAAGTATCAGAGTCGCATACCCTTCGGAATTGCTGAACAGATAATGCTCCATTAATAATCTGACCAAATGAATATCCCACCTCTTGGGTCGCGTCAACACAGGCAATGATTCCAATCAGCGATCCGGCCACATACGATATATCGGCGCCTGAATCCACAAGGAAGTACAGGGACGCAAAAAGTAAGACAGAGCAGAGTAGCCCTGCAACTACGGAGATGATTCCTCTAACACTTTCAAGGCTCAATTCCCTACCGGCTGCCCGGCGTCGCCAGGACGCTACGCGTTGCGAGAAAAATCGGGAGCCTCTCATGAGGTGAAGTTCTTGGGCTCGACTCTGAGCCATCAGATTGTCTAGATAGTAGTTCTCTGCCCGATAATCCTCGTACATTAGGGTGTAGATAGCGTAATCACGTTTAGCGAGAATCACCATTGCAATGGCTAGGGGCAATGAACACAGTGCCGCAAAAATTGCTGCCACAATGCTGACGTTCGCGATATTAAGACAGAGAAGTAACACCATTGCGAAGGCACTCACCAGTGTCATAACTGACATGGTGTGAACCTGCAATTCCTGTTTCGATATTGCCTCTCTAGCAGCACGTATATCTTCCTGTGATTTTGTGCTACCTATATCAGATAACGGAAATGTAGATAACCTGTTATTTAACATGCAGTGAACCCGATAATTCACCTTTGATTTGAGGATTAGCATGTTACTTATTACCCAGCGTTGGGCAATAATATTAATTCCAACGACAAGGGCAAGAGCAACGATATAAATCCAGGCCGCGCCACCATTTGAACCGCTCAAGGCTGATACTGTATTACCGATTAGCAAGGATTGGCTCAGGGGAATGCAGGCTATAACGGCTAGTGATAGGGCGGCGCTCACTAGGGTCCCAGGACAGGTTTTCCAGGCTAGGCGGAAAGACCAGAGTATAGAAGAAAATAGCTTTTTCATTCTCACCACGCTCACAAAATCATATTGAACTCATCTTTGAGTCCTGAAACTCCTCGATGAGCGGACATCAAAACACTACCCGTGCCTTATTAGTTACCCTACCCCTCAATGAAATGTAAAACACACATATCCGTGCGTGTCCAAGAATATTAAGCGAACGTATCTGCGATAGTGCCGGGCATTCAGGGGTCAGCCGACAGCCCTACCCGCAACACCTCCAGCCGCCCTTTGTCATAGTCGGTCATATTAAGTTCATATTTCGCCCCAATGTCATGTCCAGAAATATTAGGGCATCAACCGCCGTGCCCCTTGCACGCCCTCGGAGGCGGTGGGTAGAGTAAAAGCGTTATCTATCAAGAGCGACCGAGAGATCTGGCTCGTCGACGTCGCAGCAACCTCGCCAGTATCCCCCACCTTCACGGTGCAGGGTACGGACAAGGTGCTCCCGCCAGAACCGATAGAGAAGAATACCCTTCGGCACCCCTTGATGAGTCGTACCTGCAAACCGGTACAGCGCATCCTGCAGAAGAATTCGCGCACCCTCACGGTGCGTATCTATCGGGTGAACACGAAGGATGGTTATGACGACAGTTCACCCGGCTCTTTCTTTTGAGCTGTTCCCTCCGCGCTCACACGCAAGCTGTGAGTCGCTACTCCACACCATTGCGGAGCTTGAGGGTACCAACCCCGACTACGTTTCGGTCACCTATTCAGGTGACGCGAAGCGCCGTCAGAAGACGCTGGCGCTGCTCGACCACCTGGTGCACGAAACCTCCCTCACCCCGCTGGCTCACCTGATTTGTGCAGGCCATTCGGTGCATGAGCTGGAGCGTGCGGTCCGTCTGATTCTGGGTCTGGGCGTGCGCGGCTTCCTGGCGTTGCGCGGTGACGTGCAGGAAGGTCAGGTTTCTGAGCTTCCCTTCGCCCGCTACCTGGTCGAGCTGATTCGCCGCGTGGAACGCGAAGATTTTGCCCACCTGGCGGCTGGCAAGGTGTCGATTGGTGTGGCGGCGTACCCGCAGAAGCACCCGGAGTCGGCATCCCTGTTGCAGGATATTGAGATTCTGCTGTCGAAGCAGCGTGCCGGCGCGGATTTCGCGATTACTCAGGTGTTCTTTGAGGATGAACGCTATAGCGCCCTGGTCGATTCGGCGCACCTGGCAGGCGTGGATATTCCGATTATTCCGGGCATCATGCCGGTGACCTCCCTGAAGCGCCTGCGGAACCTCTGCCAGATGGCGGGCATGGAAGTCCCGACGGACCTCGCCTACGCCCTAGAGACGGCGACCAGCAACGCAGAGCTGCACCGCATCGGCGTGGACTACGCACTGAACCAGTGCTGCGCCGTGATGGATGCGGGCGCACCGGGCCTGCACTTCTTCACCTTCAACGAGCATGCGGCGGTGCTGGACGTTCTGGACCAGCTGGACCTACCCCGATACAGCAACCGTTTCTCTCAGCCGCTGAGCGAACTGGAATACGCCTAACCCAACCCGTAACGCTCCTTGTCGGATGCGTTCCCATTGTCTCCCCCGCAAATATTCCGGGAGTTACAACCTCCGTTTCACCGCCCACCGCTGGGTGGCGAAATACCGGAACTGACTCCCCTATCTATCCCCAGTAAAGGAAAAAATATTATGTCGAACACCGCATTCCCCGCCGCAACCATTGTTGGCTACCCCCGCGTGGGCCGCTTCCGCGAGCTGAAGAAGGCTCAGGAGGCTTTCTGGAAGGGCAAGGCAACCCTGCAGGAGCTGCAGGACACCGCCGCTGACGTGCAGCGCACCTACTTCGAGCGCGTGACCGCTGCGGGTCTGAAGGCTGATAACTACTCGATTCCGGCGACCTTCTCCTACTACGACCAGGTGCTCGACGTGGTTCGCCTGTTCACCCTGGTTCCCGAGCGTCTAGCTGAGGCTAAGGATGCACGCGGCCTGCTGGATCTGCCCGGCTACTTCGCACTGGCGCGCGGTACCGAGACCCTGCCTCCTCTGGAGATGACCAAGTGGTTCGACACCAACTACCACTACCTGGTGCCCGAGATTGGTGCCGGCACCGAGATTAAGCTGAACCTTGAGGCTATTGACGAGCAGCTCGAGGTCGCTCAGAAGGCTGGCGTGAAGGTTCGCCCGCAGATTGTTGGTCCCCTGACCCTGCTGCTGGGCGCTAAGGCTGAGCAGGGTTCCGCTGAGGACTTCTCCCCCGTTGACCGTCTGGATGAGTTCGTTGCAGCGTACGCTCAGGTGCTGGAGCAGCTGGCTGAGCGCGGTGTTGAGTGGGTTCAGCTGGATGAGCCGGGCCTGACCGTGGACCGTGCCGACAACGCGAAGGTTGCCGAGCTTGCCGAGCGCACCTACCGTGCCCTGGCTGCCGCTGAGAAGCGCCCGCAGATTCTGGTGACCAGCCCCTACGGTTCTCTGCGTGAGAACCTGCCGGCACTGCTGGGTACCGGCATTGAGGCCCTGCACCTTGACCTGGTGCACGGCGTGTACTCGAAGGCTGAGCTTGAGTCCGTTTCTGCCGCCGGCGTGCACCTGGTTGCCGGTGTTGTGAACGGCCGCAACGTATGGCGTGCCGACGTTCGCGCGGCTCTGAAGACTCTGGAGGCGCTGCCCGGCGCATCCGAGGGCGCCGTGTCGGTGTCCTCTTCGACCTCCCTGCAGCACGTGCCGCACGACCTGGCTCTGGAAGACCCCGCCGAGGTTCCCGTGGACGGCCTGGCATTCGCTGACCAGAAGGTCGCTGAGATTGCTCTGCTGGCTCGCGGCCTGGCTGAAGGTGAGGCCGCTGTCGAGCCGGAGCTGAAGGCTGCCGACGAGGCACTGGCTCGCTTCGCCGCTGACCCGCGCAAGCACAACGACGAGATTCGTGCTCGCGCCGCCGCTGTGACCGCTGAGGACTTCAACCGTCCGACCATTGACGTTCGCCGCGCGGCTCAGGCCGACCTGAACCTGCCGAAGCTGCCGACCACCACCATCGGCTCCTTCCCCCAGACCGCGGAGATTCGCCGCCACCGCGCGGAGGCTCGTGCGGGCAAGATTTCCGCTGAGGAGCTGAACGGCTTCCTGCGTGACGAGATTGCCTCGGTCATCAAGCTGCAGGAGGAGCTGGGCCTGGACGTGCTGGTTCACGGTGAGGCTGAGCGTAACGACATGGTTCAGTACTTCGCTGAGAACTTCGACGGTTTCGCAACCACCCGCCACGGCTGGGTTCAGTCCTACGGTTCGCGTTGCACCCGCCCCTCGATCCTGTTCGGTGACGTGAAGCGTCACGGCGAGGGTCTGCGCGGTGAGGCGTTCACCGTGCCGTGGAGCTCCCACGCACAGTCGCTGAGCGACAAGCCGGTCAAGGGCATGCTCACCGGCCCGGTAACGATTCTGGCGTGGTCCTTCGTGCGTGACGACCAGCCGCGCCGCGAGACCGCTAACCAGGTGGCGCTGGCTCTTGCCGACGAGATTGCCGACCTGGAGGAGGCGGGCATCCGCATCATTCAGGTGGACGAGCCGGCTCTGCGCGAGCTGCTGCCCCTGCGCCGCGATGAGCAGCCGCAGTACCTGGATTGGTCGGTGAACTCCTTCCGCCTGGCTACCAGCGCGGTAAAGGATTCCACTCAGATTCACACCCACCTGTGCTACTCGGAGTTCAACGAGATTATCGACTCGATTAACGCTCTGAACGCTGACGTGACCAGCATTGAGGCGGCTCGTTCGCACATGGAGCTGCTGGCTGATATTCCGGAGAGCTTCGTTTCCGGTCTGGGTCCGGGCGTGTGGGACATCCACTCCCCGCGTGTTCCTTCGCAGGATGAGATTGAGTCCCTGCTGAAGGCTGCGATTGGTTACGGCACCATTGCTGACCTGTGGGTGAACCCTGACTGCGGTCTGAAGACTCGTGATTACGAGGAGACCAAGCAGTCTCTGCGTCACCTGGTGGATGCCACCAAGGCGATTCGCGCATCCCTCTAGGAGGCGCCTATTGGTTCCGCTGCCTGCTGCGGGTTGACCGGATGATGGTTTGCTCGCGGTAACCTGCGGCAGGTGGCGGCTGTTCGGCTTCGTGCCGGTATGCGTACCGACTGTATGCCGAGCTTTTGGGGATAGATAACGGGCCCGCCCGTACAGTTTTTCTTCTGCACTGTACGGGCGGGTTTTCTGCATCCTGGAGGGGCTACCGCTTTCTCTGCCACCCGCGTAGCCCGCTGAGGAGCGGCAAAATGCCCCTGAGAAGCGTCTGTACCGGTGAGCCACCATCTGGTGCCGTGCCGGGCATCCTGTGGCTTGGGGGTGTAAGAACATAGAATGGAACCATGACTACTAACTCTGGAATCACTAAAGAATGGGTGGATGAAACCGTCAAGCCGGGCGACGATTTCTTCCGCCACGTCAACGGTAAGTGGCTTGCTACCCACGAAATCCCGGCGGACCGCCCCAAGGACGGCGGCCTGTACACCCTCCGCGATAACGCAGAGAAGCACGTGCGTGAGCTGGTGGAGAAGATCGCGAAGGAGCAGCCGGAGTCCCGTATTGGTGCACTCTACAACTCCTTCATGGATGTTGAGAAGATTGAGGCGGACGGCCTGGAGCCGTTGCTGAAGGAAATCGCCCCGATTCTGAACTCGGCAACCCCCTCCCACCTGGCTGTGACCCTGGCGTTGCTGTCTCGTGCGGGTCTGCCGCAGCTGTTCGCCTGGTACACCAGCAACGACCCGAAGGATCCGAAGAATTACACGTTCTTCCTGTACCAGTCGGGTCTGGGTCTGCCGGATGAATCCTACTACCGTGAAGAGAAGCACGAGGCTGCATGCGCGGCGTATGTTGAGCATATTGCCCGCATGTTCCAGCTGACCGGTCTGGCTGAGGGCTTCGGTCTGACTCCGGAGCAGGCGGCTCAGCTGGTGTTCACTCACGAGTCTGAGCTGGCTCGCCTGCACTGGAACGTCGTGGAGAACCGTGATGCTGAGGCGACCTACAACCCGTACCAGGCTACCGAGCTGGACGAGAAGTTCCCCGGCTTCCCGTTCTCGCAGTGGCTGCTGGCTCTGGGTGCCGACCCGGAGACCCTGGGCCAGGTTATTGTGGGCCAGCCGTCCTTCTTTGAGGGTGCGGCTAAGCTGTTCACCTCCATCCCGCTGATGAGCTGGAAGCTGTGGGCTGTGTGGACCGTTCTGCGTTCGCGTGCGCCGTTCATGTACGACGAGCTGGTCCAGGAGAGCTTCAACTTCTACGGCAAGACCCTCTCGGGTACTCAGCAGATTCGTGAGCGCTGGAAGCGTGGCGTGGGTGCTGTCGAGAAGGCTCTGGGTGAGGAGATTGGCCAGGAGTACGTGGCCGTGCACTTCCCGCCCTCGCACAAGGAGAAGATGCTGGTTCTGGTCGGCAACCTCCTGGAGGCGTACCGCGAGTCTATTGAGTCGCTGGACTGGATGACTGAGGCAACCCGCGAGAAGGCGCTGGAGAAGCTGTCGAAGTTCGTCACCAAGATCGGTTACCCCGATAAGTGGCGTGACTTCTCCGCCCTGGAGCTGGTGCCCGGCGACCTGTTCGAGAACCTGCGCCGTACCGGTGCGTTTGATGCTGACTGGCTGATTGCCCGCAAGGGTCAGCCGGTGGATAAGTCGGAGTGGCTGATGACTCCGCAGACCGTGAACGCGTACTACATGCCGCCGGCGAATGAGATTGTGTTCCCGGCAGCGATTCTGCAGCCGCCGTACTTCAACCCGGATGCTGACGATGCGGCGAACTACGGCAATATCGGCATGATTATTGGCCACGAAATTGGTCACGGTTTTGACGATCAGGGTTCCCGCTATGACGGTGACGGCAAGCTGGAGAGCTGGTGGACTGAGGAGGATTACGCGAAGTTCAAGGAGCGTACCGCAGCGCTGGTGGAGCAGTACAACGCGTACGTTCCGGTGGGTCTGGATCCGAAGTTCCACGTGAACGGTGAGCTGACTCTGGGTGAGAACATTGGCGACCTGGCTGGCATGTCGATTGCGTTGAAGGCGTACCGTCTGGCTTTGAAGAAGCAGGGCATTGAGTCGCTGGATGACGCACCGGTGATTGACGGCATGACCGGTATTCAGCGTTTCTTCTTCTCGAATGCTCGCGGCTGGTGCACGAAGTCCCGCCCGCAGCATGCTGAGGTGATGATTTCGGTGGATCCGCATTCGCCGGATGAGTTCCGTGTGAACGGTGTGGTGCGCAATATTGATGAGTTCTACGAGGCGTTTGGCGTCTCTGAGGGCGATGCACTGTACCTGGCTCCGGAGGAGCGCGTGCGCATCTGGTAGCATCCCGATAAGGGTATATGCTTTATTGCGTATATAAGAAAGGCGCCCGCCTCGTGGGTTTATTCCACGAGGCGGGCGCCTCTTTTCTAGAGAACTGCGGACGCTACACGAAGGTAGGCGTCTACTGCTACTGTGCCGAGCGTTGCGTTAGATAATTTCTAGCGCAATGTCCATGTGCAGCGGCTCGGTTGCATCGATGTGGTACTGGCTGTGTACCGGCGAGCCCCACGAGTCGTCTCCACCAACGCCGAGCTGACCTGCCAGGATACGCAGGTAGGTGCGGTTGTTCTCGGGCAGCTCCCACTGGTAGGAAGCTTCCTCAATCTGGTAGGAGGAGTAGGGCAGGAGCGATACGTGCAGGCCGTCACCGGCAGTCTGCAGCTGGCGGACACGGAAGCCGTGGTTGCTGTCGTTCGTCACTTCAGCCCAACGGACACCCATGTGGTTACCGCTTTCCTGAGGTACCAGGTACGGTGCGTAGTCCTGCTCGGGGGTGCTTTCCCACACGCCCAGGCGGACGCCGCTGCAACGGTCGGGGTAGGAGTCGCCGGGGCCGAGGCCGTAGTAACGCAGGTGCGAGAACTCGCCGGGCAGTGCCCATTCCAGACCGAAAGCGGGCAGGGACGGTGCGTCCTTCTCGCCGGGGTAGTCGATGGCTACTCGCACGTTGCCGGTGCTCTGTGCTTCGTAGCGGACCGTAACAGCGGTGTGAGCGGGGGTTGCCAGCTCGTAGGTGTAGGTCACTGCCACGCTGTCATCACTGGGCTGCTCGACAGCAACGTTAGCGCAACGGGCGTAGCGGCCTGCAACGGTCCACTGGGCGCGTTCGAAACCGTGTCCGGCGCCGCGGTCGTTGTCGGTCAGGGGCCTGAAGGTGGTGAGCTTCGGGGGGCGAATAACATGCTCGGTGCTGTTGTGTACCCAGGAGACGATGCCGCCCTGAGTGCGGGACAGAATAACTTCAGCCTGGTTGTTGCGCAGACCGACGTTCCAGCGGCCGACGGTCACCGTCGCATCTACTGCG
Source organism: Rothia sp. HMSC061C12 (assembly GCF_001815755.1). Classification (NCBI taxonomy): domain Bacteria; kingdom Bacillati; phylum Actinomycetota; class Actinomycetes; order Micrococcales; family Micrococcaceae; genus Rothia; species Rothia sp. HMSC061C12. Next base: position 5,071 of record NZ_KV821868.1, on the reverse strand, counting down.
TCTTCAGCGGTGTTTGCTTCAGCCTGCGATGCGGGGATGACGTACTGACCGAAGGCAATTTCGTGTCCTGCAGGAGCCCATGCGGCGTCTTCAGTGAGCACGAGGCTGACGTCCAGGGTTACTTCTGCGTTGTCGGCAGCGTATTCTTCCAGGGGCCAGGGAATTACCAGCTCGTGGGTGGATTCCGGGGCTACGTCGAAGAAGTAGTCTTCCTGCCACTGAGGAACGCCGTTGACCAGCAGGCTAGCCTTGAAGGTGTAGTCTGCGGTGGAGGTGAAGAGGTTGTCGTTGACAACCGTCACGCTCTTCTGGTCGGGGGTGATGCGCAGGTTGGAGTACACTGCCTTCACTTCAGCGACCTTGGGGCTTACCTTGCGGTCGGCGAAGAGGATACCGTCACCGGAGAATTCGTAGTCGCAGGGGCGTTCGCCGAATGCGCCACCGTAGGCGAGGTATTCGGGGGCGCCTTCGCTCTCACCGGGGTGCCAGAGTGCCTGGTCGATCATGTCCCAGATGAAACCGCCCTGGTAGTGGGGGTAGCGTTCCAGTGCGACGTATTCGTCGATAGCGCCGACCGAGTTGCCCATTGCGTGCATGTATTCGCACATGATGAAGGGCTTCTGGGGGTTGTTCGACAGGTACTTTTCAACGACGTCAGCGTGGGTGTACATACCGGATTCGATGTCGGTGACGTCATCAAATTCGCGGTGCCAGGTGATGCCTTCGTAGTGTACGGGGCGGTTGGGGTCCAGTTCGTGGACTCGGCGGTACATGGAGCGGAATACTTCGCCGCCGTATGCTTCGTTACCGAGCGACCAGATTACTACGGAGGGGTGGTTGTAGTCGCGGCGCATCATGGATTCTACGCGGTCAACGCAGGCGCCTTCCCATTCCATGCGGGAGCCGGGGATCGTGGTCTCGGGGGTGGGGATGTCACCGGGGGTGCACCAGGAGCCGTGAGTTTCCAGGTTTGCTTCGTCAACCAGGTAGATACCGTATTCGTCGGCCAGGGCGTAGAAGCGTGAATCGTTGGGGTAGTGGCTGGTGCGGATAGCGTTGATGTTGTGCTGCTTGCAGAAGAGAATCTCTGAAGTCATGTCTTCAACGGTCAGGACGCGGCCGGTACGCGGGTGGAACTCGTGGCGGTTGACACCCTTGAAGAGGACTCGGTTACCGTTGAGGGTCATGATTCCGTTCTCGATGCGGAAGCGACGGAATCCGACGCGCTGGCTGGTGGATTCTACGGTCTTGCCGTCGTGGAGCAGATCCACCGTCAGAGTGTAGAGAGAGGGCGATTCAGCCGACCAGGGAGCGATACCTTCAAGGGCGTCGGAGGAGATGCGCACGGATGCGTCTTCGGCGGCGACGGTACCAGACCAGATGACATGGGTGCCGTCAAGGACGCTGGCCTGCAGGGTGTACGCCTTGATTTCTTCACCGTTGAGGGTGACGAGAGCGTCCAGGTGTGCTTCGCCGGTGGGTGCATCGTAGTCTGCTTCAACGGTGAGGGAGGAGATGCTGACTGCGGGGCGGGCTACCAGGTTCACAGCGCGGAAGAGGCCGTGGAAACGCCACGAGTCCTGGCCTTCCAGCCATGAAGCGCTCGAGTATTCGTAGCATGCGACGGTCAGGGTGTGATTGCCTTCTGCGTCCTTGCTGACGATATCGGTGATGTCGAAGGTGGTGGTGGTGTAACCGTCTTCTGCGTAACCGACGAAGGTGCCGTCAACCCACACGTAAATTGCGGTTGCGAAGCCTTCGAAGGCGAGCGCGATGCGGCCCGATTCGCTCAGCATCTTCTTGAGGTCGCCATCCAGGGTAAAGTGCTTGCGGTAGAGGGCTACGTGGTTCTTCTCGGGGATGTGAGGAGCTTCGGGGTTATCGTGGCCGTCCCAGGGCATCTGGATGTTGACGTAGGCGGGGCGCCAGAGTCCCTCAGTTTCCAGGGTGGCGGGGACGGGGATGCTCTGGTAGTCGCTTTCGTCGAGGGCGGGGGCGGCGAATTCTGCGGTGGTGACGTCAATTTCTGAGGCCCATGCAGTGCGGACAGCCCACGTGCCGTTGAGGCTCTGCTGGGGGTTTGAGGAGTGATGGTCGGAGTGCGCTGCCTCCCTGTTGACAGCGTACACGGTGGGGTCATCAAGCCACGCTGCTGAGGGTGACTGGGAGGAGACTACGGGAGTCGTTTGTTCGGTGGAAGACATGTCTTCCTTCCTCTTGTATACATCTTTGTTTGGTCCCTTTAAGGATGCCGGAAGGCGTGATGATTGCCGCCTACATTCTGTTCATTCTTTTCCCGCAGAACTTGGCTCTGGTCTACGTGGCACTGGTGCTGTTCTACACCCCGAACACCTTCATTCAGATGACCGCTATCTTGGCGCTGACCGACTCCATTGAGTACGGCCAGCTGAAGACCGGTCAGCGCAACGAGGCAGTTACCCTGTCCGTCCGTCCGATGCTCGACAAGATCGCTGGTGCTCTCTAACAGCATCGTGGGTGTGGTTGCTGTTGCTGCCGCTATGACTAACGGTGCAGATCCTAATAGCCTCACCGCGCAGAACATTCAGACGTTCAACACGGCTGCTTTCTATGTGCCGCTGGCCATTATTGTGTGCTCGTTCCTCGCATTCTTCTTCAAGGTTTCTATCTCTGAGAAGGAACACGCGAAGATTGTGAAGGAGCTTGAGGCGAAGCTTGCTTCTGCATAGGTAAAAGCAGGGTAGGTCCTTCACCACATGAGAGAGGCGCCCGCCTCGTGGTTTTCAGCCACGGGGTGGGCGCCTTTTAGGTGTAGAAGCTACGCGCTTCTAGGCTGAAGCTTTTAGGAAGCAGAAGCCGAGGACGAAGAGGAAGAAGTACGCATACCGGTCAGCTTCCACGCACCGTTCTCGTAGACACCGTGCAGGGTACGCTCCACATCATTCTTACGGTCCGAATCGGAGGAAGCGTTCTCCACACGGTCCTTGCTTGCGATGAACTCACCGCTGTCCATGGTCAGGCGGATATCCCAGTTGTAGGCGTCGCCATCACGCTCGGGCTGTGCGGTAAGCATGGTGATGGTGACGGACGGGTCCTGCATCCAAATCTTGCCCTGCTGCAGGCCAGCACCCAGGGTGCCTTCTTCGGGTTCGAGCATGTTCTTCAGCTCGGAGTTGTCAACCGCGCATTCACGCAGGGGTTCGGTCTTGCCGGTACGCATGTAGTATTCAATGGCTGCGCCGAAGAATGCGATGGACTGGTACAGGCCTTCTACGCTGTTCTCGTTGGCGACGGCGGGCTTCACGGGCACGGGAGCGTTCTTAGAGGGCTCGGTGCGGGTTGCGGGCTGGTAGTCGGAAGGCTTGGAGGTGTAGCCCTCCAGGACTGCAACGCCGGAGTAGTCGGTGCGTGCGGTCTTGGATGCCGACGCGGAAGCAGATGCGCTACCGGATGCGTTGCCGCTGGTTGCCTGAGGCTGAGCACCGCAGGCTGCGAGGAGGGTTGCGCCGCCGGTTGCTGCGAGCAGGCCGAGGGCGGATCGGCGGGTTACGTTCTTCATGGGTTCTCTCTATCTGTGGTGTGGTTCCACACCGCGGTGCGGGTGATGCCTGCGGCATCTAACGGGAAGACGGCACTACACGGGGTGTAGTGCCGTCTTCCAGTATATGTTTATTGGGCTTGGGATTCTTTAGCCGCCGTAATAGTAGTAGTGGCTGTAGGAGCTGCCGTAGTAGTCGCTGATGACGATGCGGGTGCGGCGGCCGTAACGGTCGGAGTAGTAGCGGTTGTAGGGGGTGCGGCGCACGGTGGGGCGGTAGGTGGTTGCCTGTGCGGGGGTGAGCAGTGCGCCGAGGGCGGTTGCTGCGCCTGCGCCTGCGGCGGCGAGTGCTGCGCGGCGGGTGAGGCGTGCGGGCTTCTTGGTGGCCATGGTGTGCCTTTCGGGGTCGGTGTTTCTGTGAAGTGACGTGGTGTGTGCACGGCGTGCGGCTGTGCGTTAAACCTTTTTTATTGTAAGCCTCAACGTTAATGTTTTTACGTGCAGAGTGCACCTTCTAGTTGAGGCTTAAACCATGCGGGCTAGTCCACGTTTTTCTGGCAGAAAAATTACGGAAATATTGGTTGAGAAACACGCCGGGCACACGCTAAATGCGGGCTGAAACGCGGGCTACATGTCTACTTCGGCGAGGCCCGAAATTTCCTTATCCTTGATGTGCGGGATGGTGGAGTTCCAGTTCATCCACGCCTTGACCTGGGCGGCTTCTTCGGGGTTGTTCATGTCTGGCCAGCGCTCGTTTTCGATCCTGAATCGGGTCATTGCGAGGAGGTAGTAACCATCATCGCCGGGGCTGAAATTCGTAATTGTCTTGCCTGATTTTGTTTTAAAAGTAACGCTGTCTGACTCGTCACTATCAGAGGCCTGACTGTATGAGACTGCACCGATTGCGTTGAGCGGGTAGAAGACCGTGTCTAGAAATGATTCACCCCTTTCGATTCCTTCCGGCGAGATTTCGGTGTAATCCTCAACAGGTCCGTAGAAGAAGCAGATAGCCATGCACATGGCGCAGAACGCTGCGATGTCGTAGAAAAGGTGGAATCCCATGTCGCCGAGTAGGTGCGTTAGGAACATTGCGACAGGAAATATGAGAGCTACAAAGCCGGCCAGGATGATATTGCGAAGCTTGCCTCGGATGATGTGGATGTTTTCGGCGCGTAGCTTCTTGTCGTGGCGGCGGCTCATCTCATGGACGATAGCGGTGCGGCAGATTTTGTACATCAGCCCAAGGCATAGTACGCCCCATACGGCAATCATGGTGTAGGTAATTATCATGGTGGTCAACTACCCTTTCTGTTTTATCGGTGACCGGCAGTCTCCCAGCAACAATGCGGAAGTCAGCGGATTTGTTCTCAGGGTAGCCGAGGAAATCGGGTGGTTAAGCCCAGATTCGCGTTATCCGCGGAGTGGTTGCCGAGTCTTCACCGGAGCATTGCGTCGAGTTAACCTCCCGTCTAGATTGGGTGCGATAGGCTAAGGATGTGCCCGCCACCTCACCGGGGCGAGCACGATTCACCAACCACTACCGCACAAGGACGT
>NZ_KV821867.1:371765-405775 GCF_001815755.1 Rothia sp. HMSC061C12 | reverse complement strand
ATGCGTCCAAGTTTCGGGGCGCAGTTCAGGAGTATCGGGGGCTTTTTGCTGCTGAGTTTCGCGTGTTAGTCGCGCGGGGTTTAGCGTGCCGGGATTTTCGCAGAGTTCAGCGTCTAGGGTCGCTGCATAAGGAACAGCCTCTAGAGCCTTAGCTTCTAAAGCTCCGCGCCGTTGCTGGCAATCACCTCGCGGTACCAGTGGAAGGACTTCTTGCGGTAGCGTGCCAGGGTGCCGGTGCCGTCGTCGTTGCGGTCCACGTAGATGAACCCGTAGCGCTTGGACATCTGCGCGGTGGAGGCGCTAATCATGTCGATGCAACCCCAGGTGGTGTAGCCGAGCACGTTCACGCCGTCCTCAATCGCCTCGCGTACCGCGTGCAGGTGCTGGCGCAGGTAGTCGATGCGGTAGTCGTCATCCACGGTGAGCTCACCGTTCACCTCGACCAGTTCGTCGCGGGCGCCCAGGCCGTTCTCCACGATGAACAGCGGCTTCTGCCAGCGGTCCCAGTACTGGTTGAGGACCACGCGCAGGCCGGTCGGGTCGATCTGCCAGCCCCATTCGCTGGAGGGCAGGGTCGGGTTCACCACGCCGCCGAGGATGTTGCCTTCGCCGTGCTCGCCTCGTGCCGGGTCGCCGGTCGCGCAGGTGGACATGTAGTAGCTGAACGACACGAAATCCACGGTGTTCTTCAGGTCCTCGCGGTCCTGTTCGGTGATGTTCAACTCCACGCCCTTCTCACGCAGGGCACGCAAGAAGTAGCCGGGGTAGGCGCCGCGCACGTGCACGTCACCGAACGCGAAGTTCGCCTGCTCCGTCTGCATGGCGGCGAGTACGTCGGCGGGGTCGGGGGTGAGCGGGTAGGTGGGCATGGCAAGAATCATGCAGCCGATCTGCGCGCCGGGTGCCAGTTCGCGTGCCGCAGCGGTGGCGCGTGCGGAGGCGACCAGCTCGTGGTGCATCGCCTGGTACAGGTCGGCGTCGCTGAGCTGATCCGCCGGGGTGTTAATACCGCCGGACATGAACGGCAGGTGCAGCATCGAGTTGATTTCGTTGAAGGTCAGCCAGTACTTCACACGCTTGCCGTAACGGGCGAACACGGTGCGGGCGTAGCGTTCGTAGAAGCCGATGAGTTCGCGGCTGGTCCAGCCGTTGTACTGTTCGACCAGGTGCAGCGGGGTTTCGTAGTGGCTGAGGGTGATGAGCGGCTCCATGCCGTGCTTTTCGAGCTCGTCGAGCACGCGGTCGTAGAAAGCGAGGCCCGCCTCGTTCGGGGTTTCTTCGTCGCCGCGGGGGAAGATACGCGACCAGGCGATGGAGAAGCGGAAGACCTTGAAACCCATCTCCGCGAGCAGGGCGATGTCTTCGCGGTAGCGGTGGTAGAAGTCGATGCCCTCCAGCTTGAGGTTGTCCTCGGTGGGTTCTGCGGTGCGCGGGTGCAGGCCGCCGGCGGGCAGCACATCCTGCAGGCTGGGGCCCTTGCCGTCTTCGTTCCAGGCGCCCTCGAACTGGTTGGCGGCGGTGGCGCCTCCGAAGAGGAACCCGGCGGGGAATGCGCCGAGCGGCTGCGGCTCGGTCAGCGCCGGGTTGGTGCGCTGTTCAGTGCTGACGCGGGGTAGCGCGGTGGTTTGGGCGGTGATGTGCTGGTCCTGATGCACGGCATTCTCCAAGGTGTTTTGGGTCTTTCTTCTACCCTAGCGGAGGGGGTGGGGGATTACTAGGTTTTAGCTACCCGGGTGGGCGTTTTCGCATTGTGGGGAGACGTGGGAGCTGTGGCGAGCGTAACCGTAAAATAGGAACGTGCAAATTATTCGAGAGACCGGCCCTGATTCCGGCGATATCCTCATTCACCACGACCAGACGGTGCAGATGCTCCGCGAGGTGGCAACCGGCAAGCGTGAAGCCACCTTGCGCATGTATCAGCCGAACCCGACGGTCGCGTTCGGCCGCCGTGACGAACTGAACCCCGGCTTCGCGGCCGCCGCCGCGGCGTGCGCCGAGCACGGCTTTGAGGTGCTGGTGCGCAAGGTCGGCGGGCACGCCGCCGCCTACCATCAGGGGTGCCTGGTCGTGGACCATTTTCAGCCCGCCTCCGACGCCCGCAGCGGCAACACCCTACGCTACGAACTGTTCGGTTCCATGTATGCGCAGGCGCTCCGTGAGGTTGGCGTGGATGCGCGCATGGGCGAGATTCCGGGGGAGTATTGCCCCGGCGAGTATTCGGTGCACGCCCAGCTTCCCACCTCCGCAGGTGGTGGCCGCATTAAGCTGGTCGGCACCGCCCAGCGTGTGGTGACCGGCGGCTGGTGGTTCAGCACCGGCATCGTGGTCTCTGATTCTGCGCCGCTGCGGGCGGTCACCGCGGATGTGTACCGTGCCCTCGGCATGGACCTGGACCCCGCCACGGTTGGCGCGGCGCAGGACGCGAACCCCGCCCTGCTCATGGAAGACCTGGAAGACGCCATCGTTGAAGTGTACGCCCAAAACGGCTTTCACTAGGTTGTTTTATTTCTGACTTTTATCCGTACCTTAATTCGATATATCCCCACCTGAAGCGAAGGAGCATCCATGCGTTGGGCACAGATTAAAGACTCGAAGGGTAGCCGCGCGGTCTGCTTCTTCGAAGAGAGCGTGTACGAGCTTCCGGCGAAGCTCAGCCCGCTACTGAATTTCTACAGCCGGTTCCGCCTGAACTTTGGCGACCCGAAGAACGCCGTGGCGATCCTGAAGGAGAACGGCGCGACCGTCATGGGCCACGGCGAGGAGCTGTGGAACTCCCTACCCTTTATTCGCCCGCTGGATAAGCCCGGCAAGATTGTGTGCGCCGGCCTGAACTACCGCGACCACGCCGCGGAAATGAACCTTGAGGTGCCCGAGCATCCGGCGCTGTTCGCGAAGTTCCCGAACGCGCTGATTGGCCCCGGCGAGCAGATTCGCATGCCCGACGACCACGGCACCGGCAGCACGAAAATCGACTGGGAGGTTGAGCTGTGCCTGGTCGTGGGCGCTCGCCTGCGTAATGCCACGGAGGAGCAGGCGCTTGAGGCTCTGATGGGGTACACGGTCATGAATGATGTGTCGGTGCGTGACTGGCAGGGTCGTTCCTCGGAGTGGTTCCAGGGTAAGAACTGGGATGCGATGACTCCGTTCGGTCCGGTGATTGTGAGCCCCGATGAGGTTGACCCGGTTGCCGGCCTGGAGCTGGTCTGTGAGGTGGATGATGTGGTGCGTCAGCGCGGCACGACGGCGGATATGGTGTTCACTCCGGCGCAGCTGCTGTCCTATATTTCGCGGTTTATGACCCTGGAGCCGGGTGATCTGGTAGCGACGGGTACCCCGGCTGGGGTTGGTTTGTCGCTGCATCCGCGTCAGTGGTTGAAGCCGGGGCAGACGGTGCGCACCCGTATTGAGGGCATTGGTGAGCTGGTGAATGTCTGCTCGGAGGCGGGCGCACTGTAACTATCGTGCGCCGTAACTATTTTGCGCTGTAGCTAACCCGTGGCGCCGTGGTTTCCCCTGGCTCTGTGAGCAACTGCGGATGAACCCACGTGAACCCACGCTGGGGGGGGGGCTACCGATACCTGCTGCGGGGCGCACCCGCGGTAGCTATAGGTGAATATATATGCACTCCGCATGTGTTTTTAAGGCACATGCGGAGTACTTTTTTGCATTGATAAAGCCCCCGGTGGGCGGCTTGGAGTCGTTGCTGGGAGCTGCGTGCAGCACCTCGAGTGGGGGCGTGGTGTGTTTGCATGGTTACACACTGACAAACACATAGAAACTTTGAACTTTTACGTGAATTTTAGGGTTTTACGTGGGTTTTGAGGGGTCAGCGAGGTGAAGCGCAGGGTGCCCCTGTTGGGTGATGGTTACCAGAAAATTGCTCTTTGAGGGGTGGTTGGGTGCCCGTCTCGGTGCATGGGGTGCTATCTGCTCTCGGTGCAGAATCTCAGATTGTGGTCACCTGTGAGAAATTCAACAGGGAGTTTTGGCGCGTCTTTTGGGGAATTTTAAGGTTTAAGGTTTAGTTCCCCGTGCGCATTTTTCGTTTTCTTCACATCACCATCGCTTGACTAGGAGTAAAGCCTAAACACTGCGGTGCAAATTCTGCGTCTTCAAACACCAATAAATGCACAAAGGTGCAAGGAGATGTGACTCTAAACCTGAACCTTTATCAAAAAATCGGTGCCCAAAATCACAAACTCGTTTTGCGTTCACCCAAAAGACTATGTAGGGTATGGGGATTATCTGAGAGTTTCCTGAGAACTCCTGCCAGAAGATTAGGACCCACCCGGGCACACCCTCAGATGCATATTTCACTCACGTCCGTGTTTGTTCATACAAACGCACTCACTCAAATAAGCCGACACGAACGAAAGAAAAACATGACCGCAACTGCATCCAAAAACCCGGCACAGCGCCCGGCAAACCGCCGCCGTGCCACCATCGCTGCCTCCGCAGCACTGGCAACCGTCATCACCGGCGCGAACCTCCCCGCGACCTTCGGTGCAACCGCCCCCACCCGTAACGTAGCCGGTACCACCTGCGTCGACGCAGGCTACCGCACCGTGCCGACCCTGGCGAACCTCACCAACGTGGCGCCCGGTCCGACCTGCTACTGGAACCCCGACCAGAAGGCACAGAGCATCGCGACCCTCGCACCGGTTAACTCCTCCCTCACTAAGGCGCAGCTGACCACCACCGAGAACACCTCGCCCCTCAGTGGTAAGCTCGCCCGTGATTCATTCGCCGCCAAGAAGCTCACCGGCACCGAAGCCGTCGTAGCCAATAGCAGCGAAATCAGCCGCACCTTCCTCGAATACAGTGCCGATGCGGGTAACCACCCCATCACCACCGCCATCAACGCGGGCACTGTGAAGAAGGACCGCGCCCAGACCGTTGGCGGCCACGAGAATATCCCGACCCTCGCCGTGAACTCCGCGAACCCGCACCAGGAGTACGTCGAGGTCGTCTCCCGCGATGGCCGTGTCAACGCCAATGCAGAGAACAAGCGCATCCTCACCGGCGGCGTCCCGATTCCGAAGTGGTTTGCCGAGGACCACGGCCTCTCCGGCGACCAGTCCGTCGCCCTCTACGACGAAGCGACCGGCATCTGGCGCTCCTACTTCAAGTTCGTCAAGGATGCAGACGCACAGACCTACACCAGCACCGCCCGTGTACAGGTGGGCGGCGGCAACGTATCCACCCCCAAGAGCGCAAAGATTCAGTACGACAACGTCGGCCGCGGCAACGCAGGTCAGACCGTCACCATCAACGCACCCGTGAGCATCGACGCGAAGTCCGGCAATGCCCGCACCTCCTACCCGATTGCTCGCGGCGCGAAGTTCCGCCTGGCAAAGAACGTACCCGGCGCGTCCATCGACGCGAACACCGGCGTTATCACCTACAAGATTCCCGCAGGCACCCGCGGTACCGTGGACATCCCCGTTGCGGTTGACTACCCGGCAACCTACCACGTGTCCTCTGGCGGCTACATGCTCGCTAAGCCGAACTTCGGCGGCGTGGGCGAAGACAACTACTGGCTGACCCTCAAGAACGGCACCTCCTCCGTGGTGGGCCTGGCAAATGAGCTCACCCAGATCGGTGTGGACGAGCTCAAGGCAGGCAAGATCAACCACATGGTGTCCATCACCGCGGCTGACTACGCTGCACTGGTCTCCTCCTTCCCCGCGAAGGGTACCGACGGCAAGATTGACGCGAGCAAGTACCCGAACGCACCCCGCGCAGGTCAGCGTGGCTTCCTGCCCGCAAGCTTTGATGTGGAAGAGCACCTGGCAAACACCGGCCACGCTGACGACCAGCTCACCCGCATGATCCTGACCGCAATGAAGGAATACGGCTTCATCCTCACGGACCACAACCTCTTCACCAACGCATTCAACCTGGAGGCGGCAAGCTCCTACGCGCCCTACGCCCGCCAGGGTAAGAACGTGTATAAGGAAGACCCGCAGCTGGCGGCAATGTTCGCGAACTTCGTGCCCAGCGGCTTCACCGGCAACCAGTTCCCCTGGCAGCAGGTGCAGTGGATGCCCGTGAACTACACCGAGTCCGCTGAGAACACTGCACGCCGCGAGGGCACCCAGGTTCTGCCGCAGAGCAACAACCAGGCTGCCGACTCGAACGCTGACGCGCACAAGATTGCACGCCCCGTGACCGTGCGCCGCTCCGCCGTGCGCACCCCCAAGGCCGTGCGCATCAGCGACGCCGAGACTCAGAACGCGGCAGTGAACCAGGCTTCGGACGCCGTGAAGTTCAAGTACCCCTCGGATTCCTACGGCAAGACCGGCACCGGCTCCGGCGTGATCTACCAGCCCGCCGAGCACCACGCCACCGTCTACTCCGGCGAGACCGCAGTCGCGCAGAGCGTTCACCAGTCGCACAAGGCTTCCCCGAACTACCGTTACGCCCGCGACTACAACTTCCAGGAAATCGAGCAGACCCCGAACTTCAAACCCAGCCGCTGGGTCAACAAGGAGAAGGTCAACACTGCTGGCGGCCAGTTCTCCAGCGCGGAGACCGGCATCCGTTTTGCCTCCAACGGCAAGACCGGCACCTACTCGATTGATCTGAACACCCACGAGGTTACCGGCACCACCTGGGACCTGCGCCGCGATAACGGTACGAACATCACCGTGAACCGCACCGGCAAGGCGCCCGCACGCATGTCCGATGTGAAGGCGAAGAAGGGCTCCGCCGCGCAGCTGTACTCGATCCCGCTGAAGGTGCACGTGGTCGACAAGAACAGCCCCATCGCGCGTGAGGACTCCGTCTCCCTGTACTCGGGCACCACCCAGAACGTGGCGGTCCTGAACAACGACGAGGCATCCTTCGGCGCATACAGCCGCGGCGAGACCGTGAAGAAGCTGGAGCTGCTCAACCAGCAAGGCCAGGTCGTCAGCGCATACAGCGACGAGTACGGCACCTACCGCGTGGTGACCCTGCCGAACGGCACCCAGGGTATCGCGGTTTCTGCAAAGTCCAAGCAGGGCTTCGCACCGGTGGTCCGCTACCGCGCAGTGACCGACAAGGGCGTAAAGTCCGCTGAAGGTTACCTGCAGGTGGCAGTCGCTAACCGCTAGCCGGACGCACCTGCAGTATTAGCGCACATAGGGGAGAGGGGCACGCTCAAGAAAGCACGCCGCGCAGGCGTAACTTCCTTGACGTGCCCCCTTTCCTGTACATAAGGTGAAAATACTATGACTCAGAGCCAGCACACAGACCAGACCGAAACCACCCACGCTCACTACGCCGCCGAGCAGGTAGCGAAGCACGTAGCCGAGCACACCGCGGAGCACGCCCACGAGGCGCCCACCAACGCGCCCCTCCTCGAAGGCAGCGGCCCCAAAGACTGGGAGGAACAGTTTGGCCCGTCCGTGGCGATTTTCTCTGCGCTAGCGAACCCGCTACGCCTGGCGATTGCGCACCACCTGATGCACCGCCCGCACAGCGTGAGCGAACTGCACACCTGCCTGGGCATTTCGCAGCCGCTCGCCTCGCACCACCTGCGCATCCTGCGTGAGGCGCACGTGATTGACCGTGAGCAGCAGGGCCGCACCACCATTTACCGCCTGAAGGACGACCATATTAGCCACATTGTGGTTGACGTGTATGAGCATACGCGTGAGCATCATGCGGACTAGTTTGCCCTCAAGCTGAGCGTTGCCTGGGAGCCGTTGTAAGATGGTGTGTGTCCGTGCACCAGTACAGTGCGGAATAGTATGCGCACCGGCGGCGCCCCGAGTGGCACGCTTGCGCCTGAGTTAAGGAGACTTATGTCTGCCGCTGATTCTTCAGCAATTGTTATTAGCGTTTCTGGTGAGGAGCGCGAGGTCACCGCGAAGACTGCCGCTGAGCTGTTCGCTGACGACCCGAAGATCGTTGTGGCACGCGTGAACGCCGTGCTTGTTGATCTCTCCCACGAGCTGTCTGCTGGCGACTCCGTTGAGCCGGTTTTCATTCACGAACCGGACGGCCTGAACGTTCTGCGCCACTCTGCCGCGCACGTGATGGCGCAGGCGGTGCAGGAGTACCGCAAGGACGCCAAGCTGGGCATTGGCCCGTACATTACTGACGGCTTCTACTTTGACTTTGATGTGGCTGAGCCGTTCACCCCGGAAGATCTGAAGAAGATCGAGAAGTCGATGATTAAGATCATCAAGTCCGGTCAGCTGTTCCGCCGCCGTGTGGTCACCCACGACGAGGCTGTCGCCGAGATGGCGAACGAGCCGTACAAGCTGGAGCTGCTCTCCCTGACCCAGGGCCCCGGTTCTGGTGCGGATGCTGCCGAGGGCGCATCCGTGGAGGTCGGCGAGGGTGAAATCACCATTTACGACAACGTGCACCCGAAGACCGGCGAGACTGTCTGGAAGGACCTCTGCCGCGGCCCGCACCTGCCGAACACCAAGCTGATTGCTAACGGTTACGCCCTGATGCGTGCCGGTGGCGCGTACTGGCGCGGTTCTGAGAAGAACCCCATGCTACAGCGTATTTACGGTACCGCTTGGCCGACTAAGGACGAGCTGGTGGCGTACAAGGAGCGCATCGCTGAGGCGGAGCGCCGTGACCACCGCCGTCTGGGTCGTGAGCTGGACCTGTTCTCCTTCCCGAAGAATATTGGCCCCGGCCTGCCGGTGATTCACCCTAAGGGTGGCGTGATTAAGCGCGAGATGGAAGACTACGTGCGTACCCGCCACATTCAGGAGGGTTTCCAGTACGTCAGCACCCCGCACATTTCGAAGGAAGACCTGTTCTACACTTCCGGTCACCTTCCGTACTATGCGGACGGCATGTTCCCCTCCATGGAGCTGGATAACGGTAACTACCGTCTGAAGGCTATGAACTGCCCGATGCACAACGAGATTTACCGTTCTCGTGGCCGTTCGTACCGTGAGCTGCCGCTGCGTTTCTTCGAGTTCGGCACCGTGTACCGTGACGAGAAGTCCGGCGTGCTGCAGGGCCTGACCCGCGTGCGCATGATTAGCCAGGATGACTCCCACTCGTATGTGACGAAGGAGCAGGCACCGAACGAGGTGCGTCACCTGCTGAAGTTCATGCTGAGCCTGCTTGAGGACTTCGGCATGACCGACTTCTACCTTGAGCTGTCCACCCGCGACACTGAGGGTGATAAGAAGGATAAGTTCATCGGTACCGATGAGCAGTGGGAAGAGGCTACCGCGGTTCTGGAGCAGGTTGCGAAGGAAACCGGCCTGGAGCTCGTCCCGGATCCCGGTGGAGCTGCGTTCTACGGCCCGAAGATTTCGGTTCAGGCGAAGGATGCGATTGGCCGTACCTGGCAGATGTCGACCGTGCAGTACGACTTTAACCAGCCGAGCCGTTTCGGTCTGGAGTACCAGGCTGCGGACGGTACCGTGCAGGAGCCGGTCATGATTCACTCGGCGAAGTTCGGCTCGATTGAGCGCTTCTTGGGTGTGCTGACTGAGCACTATGCGGGCGCGTTCCCGGCATGGCTGGCACCGGTTCAGGTGATTGGTGTGCCGGTGGCTGAGGCGTTCAACGACTACATGACCGAGATCGCGGACAAGCTGCGTGCGCACGGCGTGCGTGTTGAGGTGGATTACGGTTCGGACCGCTTCACGAAGAAGATTCGTACTGCGTCTACTGAGAAGGTTCCGTTCATTCTGATTGCTGGCGGTGAGGATGCGGAGCACGGCGCTGTTTCGTTCCGTTTCCGCGGCAACAAGCAGGAGAACGGTGTGCCTGTGGATGAGGCTGTGGCACGTATTGTGGAGCATATCCGCAACCGTGTGAACGAAGACCCCAAGCCCAGCACTGAGGCTGCTGAGTAATAAGGGTTAGGATGTGGGTTCGCCGGCGATGCTGACTGCGGTTGACCGTGGTTAGCTGAGCCGGCGGACTTGCACCGAGCCTATATATAGAAACCACTCCCTTTGCGGCGACAAGCTTCGGAAGGGATGGTTTTAACTTATTAGTAGCATGGATAAATAAAGCTAATAATAAATGATGTCAATCTCAAGAATTGAACTAATTTGTTGATTTTATTACATCGAGAGGGAGAAGTTTTTTGAAAGGTAATTTTGAAATTCTTGAAAAAGAAAGCCTGAAAAAATTTGAAGAAGCCAATAATCTTGGCATATTCAAGCGTCTAAGTCCAAGAATTACAGAGGGCGAGAAGAAACGCGTTGGTTTTTATTTTTTGGTTCTAGAAATTTTAACTGGAATTGATGATTTAAAAGCTATTTCAAATATGATTATAGACACGGACTATATTCGTCTAACGCAGGGTATCCCTAATAAATCTGATCTTGGAGCGGATGCCTATTATATAGAAGAGGGGGATACAGAGAATATAATTAATATTTTCAGTTTTAAGTATAGAGAATCCTATAAAACATCGAAAAGTATATTTACACAAAATGATGCTTTTTCAACTAAAAAATTTTTAGACAATATTCCAGAAAATAGGAACAATAGTAAAACCCTTGAGGATGATCTAAGTTATGAGTATGCTTTTAGGGCAATTAAAAAAATTCGAAAAGTATTAAATGAACCGAAAGATGCTGTCAAGAAATTATATTTTATATCAAACGAGACTGGGCGTCCAAGGGAAGGCGAATTTGATGCATGTGGGTTTAACGAACCGTACGAGGTGTTGAATTCAAAAGATCTTGTTGATCGACTTGCCAAAGTATCAAATGATACTCGTGCTCTGTTTCAGGTGAGTGAAAAACATACAATCTCTTACAAGGAAGAAGAGGGAGAATTAGGGAAATTAAAAGAAGGAGAATTAGGGAATTCATTCGTTTTTGCAGTGTCTCTTTATGATTTAGTGCGCATAACCTGCAATAATCAATGTTTCCGAAAAAATATTGCATTGAGGGATCCCCATGCTAAAAACTCTTGTACAAAAAAACCATTGTCGCCTGAAGAATTACTAAAGAAATTTGCTATAGATAAAGATCTATTAGGTGATAATGTTAGAAATTACTTGGGTTACACAAAATACAATAAAGATATAGTCGATACTCTTAGTAGGAAAAAGGATAAATATAATTTCTTTGCCTATAACAATGGGGTCACCATTATTGCAGATAGTGTTGAGGCGAAAAAAACAATGATTCCACTATTTATACTGTATGGTTAAGTAAATTTCAAATCGTTAATGGTGGTCAAACTTTAAATTCAATTTATAAGTATATTCAAACTTGCAATGAGCGCAATGAGCCCGCGGATAAGGTTCTAGAGGTATTGGATAATAATTTTGTGCTTATGCGAGCTTACTCTGTGGGTGTAATTTCTCCCGATGATAAAGATATAGAGAATGAAGACTCATTGGGTACTAAAATTGCTAGATATACAAATAGTCAAAACGCCATCAAGTCGGCTGATTTGCATGCTAATGATAATATTCAGATTTCTTTGCACTATTACCTGAAAGATTCTAAATACTATTATGTTCGAAAAGGCGGTAAACCGGATACACCTGATGGCTATAAGGAAGTATCGATGGAATTAGTAGCTCAGATATTGATGGCAATTATACGAGAGGAACCGGGAAAGGCTAGTAATAATAAAAGATCCCTGTTTGAAAAAGAATATAAGTCAATTTTTAAAAACGACCTTGAGTTTTGGTCTGTAAAAGAATATATAGACTTTTATTTTAAAGTGTCGGACTATTATGAAAAGAAGGGGGTTAAAAGTGTTCAGCGAAATCTCTATACAATTTATATTGGAAATAAATTTAAAGTAGGGGGTTTGCAAATTAAAACCATTGATTACTTAGAGGGCTTCTTGGATTCTCGGGTTCAAAAATATATTCATAAAAAGAATGAAAAAGAAGGTAAAAAGAATGAGGAAGAAGTTAAAAATGGTGATGCTGGTCGAAAGATTAACTATCGTGTACTTATTTCTAAAGGGTTTAAAGAATTCCTGGATAGTGAAATTGAAGCAGAGATCGATGAGGAAAAGAAATGAAAATTGTCTAATGTTTTAGATGAGTGTGGGTCTACTAGTTTATTTGGCAATAATTTATTGGGGATCCTATGATTATTTACTGGAATACTATTAATTTAATAGGTGTAAGTATTTGAAGGGCTGTAAAAATATATCCCAACTGACTAAATAGTTTGACTGCTTTTTGTTCATAGCCATATAGATGTGTTGAGAGGTCGTTGTCATTCAGCGTATAGGTAGTTGAGGTAAAGATGTGGGATCGTCGGTGCGTCTAACAGCTGTTAGTTTCAGGTGGCGAATCTGCACTGAATCTGTATACAGATATATAGAAACCACCCCCTTTACGGCGACAAGCCGCGGAGGGGGTGGTTTTTGTGTGCGCTTTGAGGAGGTGAGAGTGGGGGAGTGCGGTTGGGTGCAGAAAGTTGTGTCTCGGGCTAGTTTTTAGCTCCAGAGTGCTAGCGTGGTAGTAAGGCGAACGTCCATAGTCATTCAGGAAATGGGTAGCTGGATGGTTCTGAAAATGATGTATCGCTGTTGATTATTGAGGGAGCACGAGCGTATGAAGTCGAATAAGTATGTTCCTGTTGGGATGTTGTTCTTGATTCTGGCAATTATCTTGAATGTAGTGTCAAATATCAGCGACCTGGTGCTTGGAATTCTCTACGGCATCTCAATAGCAGTATTGATTATTGGACTATTTAATAGTCGAAAATAGGTACTGCAACTGACAAAAGGGACCCGGCAGGCTATCCATCAGATAACCCGCCGGGTCCCTTCTTTATACCGTTATGCCCTTAGCTCTGTTAGCGGGTGGTGCGTTCCAGCAGCTGCAGCACGTTCTGGTAAGTGTGGCCGGTCGCCTCCGTCATGCCCTGCTCACAGGTGCGGTTTGCCGAAATGTATGCGGCAAACTGCTTCTGCTCGCTCAGCTCAGAAGCCTCAGCCTCCGTAGCGCTCGCAGTCAGCTCCGGGTGCAGCATACCGCGGTCACCCGCATAACCACAGCAACCCCAGTGCTTCGGCACGTACACGTCGTCACTCATCGCGTTCGCAATCTTCTCAAACGCAGGCTGAGTACCCAGGTGAGTCATGGAGCAGGTCGGGTGCAGAGCAATCGACGGCAGGGGAGCAGACACAGTCAGCTTGTCCAGCATGTTGTCCGCGGCGAACTGAACCGCGTCGTACATGCGCAGACGCGAGTAGTCCGGCTCGCCCGGCTTCAGGCCGTTCACGATCTTGTGCTCAAGTGCCTTAATAACCTTCTCGCGCATCACCTCAAGGCCCTCAGTACAGGACGAAGCATCACACACGACCGGCAGGCGGCCACCGTCAGTAGCCTCCCACAGGGACTTCAGCACACGGTCACTCATAATCGAGTAGCCGTCAGTGAAGCCCTTCGACTTCCACGGGGTGGAGCAGCACATCTCACCAATATTGTCGGGGATGCGGTACTTCACGCCCGCACGCTCGCACAGGCGGATGAACGCCTGGGTTGCGTTGACCGGGTCGTGCTTGCCGTCGCCATCCACACCGCCGAACATGGAGTTCACGCAGGCGGGGAAGAACACAATCTCAGCGGTTGCGTCCTTGTGCGGCTTACGTGCCGGGCCACCGACCGGCAGGTCCTTCTTGTAGGAAGGAACCGTGTCGTCGCCCATGACCTTACGGGCAATGTTGGTGGTGCCGTGCACCACGGGGAACGGCAGCTTCTTAGCCACAGTCAGGGACTTACCGGCAACCTTATCCATGATGCCCCACTGCTGTGCGGCGATCTTCCAGCCGGTAGCGGCCAGCTTGTCCTGGTTCTCAGAACGCAGGCGGCGAATCAGGTCACCGGTGTTGATGTTCACGGGGCAACGGGTCTGGCACATGCCGTCCACAGCACAGGTCTCAATGCCGTAGTACTCGTACTCCTTACGCAGGCGCTCGGCCAGCTCGTGATCGCCGTTCGCCTCAGCGGCAGCAATCTCACGGCGCAGCACAATACGCTTACGGGGGGTCAAAGTCAGGTTGCGGGAGGGGCAGACCGGCTCACAGTAGCCGCACTCCACACAACGGTCGACTTCTTCCTCAACGGTCTCAGCGACCTTCAGATCGGTCACGTAGTCGGTGCCCGGCTCAACCAGCAGAACGCCGGGGTTCATGAAGCCCTTCGGGTCAATGAGGCGCTTAATCTGGCGCATCACGTCGAAGAGTTCCTCACCGAACTGGCGGCTCACGAACGGCGCCATGATACGGCCGGTACCGTGCTCAGCCTTCAGCGAGCCGTCAGCGGAAAGGATCAGCTGAACCATTTCTTCGGTGAAGTCGCGGTAGCGGTCCAGCTGCTTCGGGTCGCGGAACTGCTCGTTCAGCATGAAGTGGATGTTACCGTCCTTCGCGTGACCGAAGATCACGGAGTCCTGGTAGCCGTGTGCGTCGAACAGCTTGGTCAGGTCGCTACAGGTGTTACCCAGAACCTCAACAGGAACAACCACGTCTTCAAGCAGTGCGTTAGTGCCGGAGCGGCGGTTACCCGCAACGGTGGTGTACAGGCCGCGGCGTGCCGCCCACAGTGCGTTACGCTCAGACAGCTTGCTGGTCATCGACACCGGCGAAGCCACCGGCAGGCTCTTAAACATGGGTGCTGCAGCGGCAGCCAGGTCGCTCAGCTCCTGCTCGGAGTTGCCCTGGAACTCAACCAGCAGGGCGGCGTGGTCCTTCACGTCGATGGCGGCGAGCGCCTCCGCAGCCTGGCCGGTACGCTGAGCCACACGAATACTGGTGGCGTCCATCAGCTCGACGGTAGCGAGCTTGTTAGCAACCAGTTCGGGCACAGAGCGTGCAGCATCAATCAGGTTGTCGAACACGAGCAGGCCGGTGGAAATGTTCTTCAGAATCGGCAGGGTGCGGTAGGTAGCCGAAGCAACAAAACCGAGGGTGCCTTCCGAACCAATCAGCAGGTGCTGCAGAATGTCCACGGGGGTTTCAAAGTCGACCAGGGAGTTCAGGCCGTAACCCATGGTGTTCTTCATGGAGTACTGCTGGCGAATCTTCGCCATGGATTCGGGGTTCTCAAGCACGCGCTTGCGCAGGCGCAGCAGGCCCTCGTGGAGTTCAGGTTCGAGGGAGCGCAGCTTCTGGTCGGCGTCCGGCTCGGCGGTGTCGATGATGGTGCCGCTGGGCAGCACTAACACCATGGAGTCGAGGGTGTTGTACGTGTTGTACTTGGTGCCCGAAGACATGCCGGAGGAGTTGTTCGCGACCACGCCACCGATGGTGCAGGCGGACCAAGATGCCGGGTCGGGGCCGAGCTTGTAGCCGTAGGGTGCCAGGTAGTTGTTGACCATCATGATGGTCGCGCCGGGCTGCACACGCACCTTCTTGCCGTCTTCAAGGACCTCAATTTTCTTGAAGTGGCGGCGGGTGTCAATCATGAGGCCGTCGCCGCTGGACTGGCCGGAGAGGGAGGTGCCGCCGGAACGGAAGGTCAGCGGCAGGCCGAGGTCGCCGGCTGCGCGGAAGATGTTGGCGACGTCTTCGGCGGAGTCGGGGCGGATCAGGCCGGCGGGCACGAGCAGGTAGTGGGATGCGTCGTGTGCAATAGCGAGGCGTTCGAGTTCGGAGACGCTGGATTCGACGGCTTCTGCGCGTGCATCGGAAAGTAGACGGTTGAGGGTGTCCGCATAGGGGGACTTGAGTGCTTTGGAAGTGTTTGACACAACGGTGGTCATGATGAATCTCCTTAGTGAGACTGTCTTACCTTTCAGTATGTGCTCTTGAACACCGTCTTTTCCGCTTAGCTATGGCTAAGCTTGGCGACTACTTGTCACCATAAAGGGGGTGGGTTATACACCGTGCTGATGCGGTGGTTTGCCGCGTATTTGCTGGCTTTCCGGGGAATACGCCCGGGCCTACGGAGGCGCACCCGTCACATTCTGAACGCCGCGGCTGCCCTTAGGCACGCCCGCCGAGGGCCGTAACATTCCAGCTAGCAGTACTATCAGAAGTCACCACACCACAAAACAGGGGAGAACCCGCCGAAGCACGCACCCCCAAATCCTCCACAAACACGCGCCCACCCGCAGGCACACTACGCTCCTTACGATCCACACCCGCACAATACACCGTCATCTTCACACCCGAACGGTTCTCCACCGCAACCGAACCGCCGCCCGATTTCGACACAGTATCGTGCACAAAACCGCGGCGTAAAGACCGCCGCCTAAAGGTCACAGTGCAACGAAATAGAAACGCAAACGCAACGGCGTGGAGTATCATTCACACTATGGATAAGGCAGAACAGAACCAGACAGACAACACGGTAAAGAACGGCACAGCACCCAATACCTCGGGGAATACCTCGGGCAATATTCCGGGGAACAGCCCGGTGGGTGCGTCTGCGCGCCCTGAAACTGTTGCATCTGAAACTACCGCATCTGAAGCCGCCGCTGAGAATACCACGAAGGCTGGTTATACCCAGTCGGCACCGGCAGAATCCAGTGCCGCCAAAACTAGTGCTGCAGCAAGTAGCCCCGCAGAGGCTACCGCCCCCGGCATGGAGGCAGTACAGGTTGATGCCGTGCAGATTGATAGCGCCCGCCTGGACAGCACCCACTCCGTCTACTCCACCGACCTGGACCCCGACGACTACGAAGAGGTCGTCGAAGAATACGCCACCACCGACGCGCCGGACGGTACGCACCGCGAGGAGCGTCGCATCACCCGCACCACGCATCACCCGCACGGCAAGGGCGACCAGAAAGCGGGCACCCAGGGTAACCCCGATGGTGACGCCGAGATTATTGATGTAGGCGAACCCGAAACGCACACCACGACCATTCGCACGGTCACCCGCACCGTCACGGACCCGCCGCGTCGCACTCCGCGAACCCGCCTCTTCCGCACGCTCAGCAAGTACCGCGGCGAGAAGAACCTGGCCGCGTGGGAAGACCGCACTTCCACGCCCATGTTCGTGGCGTCCGTGCTGTACCTGCTCGCGTTCGCCGCGCCCATCATGAGCACGCGTATTCAGGAGCCGTACGACGGGTACCTCAACATCATTCAGATGATTCTGTGGGGCCTCTTCGCCGCCGACTACTGCGTGCGCCTGTACCTGGCGCCGCGGCGACTCTACTTCATCACGCACAACCTGATGAACCTGGCCATCGTGCTGCTGCCCCCGTGGCGTATTGTCAGCTTCCTCGCCATGATGCACCTGACCACCAACCGCCAATACAAGAGGCTCTCCGAACTGGGGATGAAGCTCTTCGGCTACACCGCGATCTTCATCATCATGTTTGCCCTGTCGATCTATTCGGTGGAGTCCTCCGAGCCGGGCGCGATGATTCGTGACCTGCCCACCGCCTACTGGTGGATGTTCACGACCCTCACCACGGTCGGCTACGGAGACGTTTACCCGGTCACCGGTATCGGCAGGGTCATCGCCGTGATCGTCATGCTGTACGGCGGGGGCTTGGTCGCGGTTGCTACCGGTGCGCTCGCGAGCTGGATTATCGAAAAGTTTGGTGGCAGGGAGGAGCAGGAGTACCCCGCAACCAAGGCTGACGTGGACGATCTTCGCCAGGAGATTTCTGAGTTGCGTGCCCTGCTGGCTCGTGAGTATGCGCGCCGTGAAGCCCGCGACTACACGTTGCGTGAGGTCGTGGATGAAGACGGTGTGCACCCGGTTCCTTCGGATGCGGAGGCGGCACGCCGCGCCGGTTTCGGTACCGCTGGGTTTAGCGCTACTGGGTTTGCCGCACCGGGTGCTTCTGCAGATGCTCCAAACGCCGCACCTGCTGAGGAGCCCGGTGAGCCTTCGACCTCTCATGAGGTCGCTGTGCGCGAGCAGGAGCCGGTCGCCCTGCTGGAGGAGACCCGCCAGACGTTCACGATTATTCGCGAGAAGTTCTCGTTGCGTTCCCGCAAATAATAGGAGTCTGCGAATAGTAGCCCGCGAACAGTAGCTGGGCTGCGGCAGCGCGGATATAAGTGCAGATATAACAGTTCAGTTGAGGCTTGGCGCTCAAACCCACACCGCGTACCCGTTGAAGCGGTGGGTTTGGGTGCCGAGCCCACGCGAAGGCAAGACGAAGGCAAGAAAATTGCCATCCACGCCACCGTGCGGGATATTTCGCCTTGTCGAGGCAAAATTAGCCCGCGCGGAGTGCAAATTGGGGCTCGTGTGCGCGAAAAACCCCTCAACTTAAAATCTAATGTGACCAAACTATCTTTTAAAAATGACCGCTACTGGTGAAACTCCTAGCCAGAGCCTATAAACTATCTACCGTGCCGGTTATCGAACGCCCTGTAGCCCAACGCGCTACGGGGTTTCGTTATATCCCCACCTCACTCACGGGGAGGCACCACTCAACTCACAAACTCACTCAAACACATACTCTGTTAGGACACGTTCGTGGCACCTAAGTCCACTCTGAGCGCGCTCGCACTACTCGGCGCGCTCTCCCTCACCGCGTGCGCATCTGCGCCGAATAATGCCTCCGCAAGTGCGGTTGTTGACCCCGCAGCTTTTGAAACCGCCGAGCCCAGCGCTGTTTCCGCCCCCGGCGACGACAGCACCGGAGTCAAGGCGGCGGTTATTACCTCGCATGACCCGTCGATTCACCCGACCGCGACCCAGCCCACTGAGACCCCCGCGCCGGACAACACGAGTAACCAGGAGCCTGCCGCATCCGCCGCGACGGCTGTTCCCTCTTCTGTGCTCGCGACTCGTTCGACTGCGAGTGCTGACGGCACATGGGTTCAGCAGGATTCCACCAACCTCGAGAACTACATGGACGCAGTCATTCACGACGGCATTATCGAGGTCACCTACCACCTGAACCACGAAGAGCTGGCAACCCCATTCTGGGTCGGCACTTTCGAGGCAAAAGACGGCAACTTCAGCTACATTTCGCACGTGGACCGCGCGAAGCTGAGCCGCGCACCGTACGCCTCCGATAAGGAAACCAAGGAATTCGTCATGGAGGACGGCGTGCTGAGCTTCCCCATGACCTATGAGGGAGCCACCCGCATCATTCACCTGGAAAAGCAGCACAGCTAAGCGCGCTGCCGGGGGAGCCATCTCATATCTGGCACGCATGACGGACGGGGCGTTCCCGTTGCCGCGTGCGGGTTATAGAATGGGACTATGAGCGAGAACACGACCCCCGAGCATGGCACCGCAGCCTCGGTGCAGGATTCCTTCGAGCTGCCCAGCGCACCGGATCAGTTCCAGCGCCTGTGGACCCCTCACCGCACCGCCTACGTGAGCGGTGGCCAGAAGGACTACACCGAGAAGACCTGCCCCTTCTGCACTGCGCCCAGCCGCAGTGACGAGGAGTCGCTGATTGTGCACCGCGGCGAGCATGCCTTCGTGATTCTCAACCTCTACCCGTACAACCCCGGTCACCTGCTGGTCTGCCCGTACCGCCACATCCCGTTCTACGATGATGCGACCGAGGCAGAAACCATGGAGATTGCGCAGCTGACCCAGCTCGCCATGAAGGTTCTGCGCGAGGTGTCGCATAATGACGGCTTCAATATCGGTATTAACCAGGGCAAGGTTGGCGGCGCGGGCATTGCTGATCACCTGCATCAGCATATTCTGCCGCGCTGGAGTGGGGATACGAACTTCCTGCCGATTATCGCTCACACCAAGACCATGTCCCGCACGCTGGACGATATGCGTGTGGCCATCGCGGAGGGGTTTGCCCGCCTCAGCTAGATGGCGTGGCTCATCCGTCAGATAGTCCGGCTGAGCGGCTTGGTGATTTTGAAATTTTGCACTAATTGCTTCAATTTGCCAGCTAGTGCACAGAAATTCTGCGTCATAAATGCGCAGATTGGGCAGTCGATGCGTATTTGAATGATGTTATGTCCATTGGATATGGCAAAGTTTTAAATGCAGCGACGCTGCGGGGAAGCTTCCGGCTTCCATGAACACCGCATAGCTCACCGAAAAATAGCGGTCACCGATCGCTTTCGGGCTTGGCAGGGTAAGCGCCCTGCCTCAACCACAGAGGTCAGCGCCTCAGCTGAGAACCCACCCCGTCGTGCGTGAACGCACGGCAACACTGCGAGGGGTGCGGATCAGCGTGAAGGACGCTGGCCTCTTTTTGTGTTCTGCGGATGCGCGTGGCAGATGCGTGTGGGGGCGAGCGCGCCGGGAATGTGCGGAACGTCTAGGGTGAGCCCGCCGGTCGTGCCACGAACCCGCCAGACCCGCTAGATTTGCCAGCACTAGATGTACCAGACCCGCTAGAGTGGAATGCTATGGACTACCCCAACCTGCTTGAGACTGCTTTCGACGAGTTTTCTGCTGCGCCTGCCGCTGGTGATTCTGCAGGCGCGCCGCAGCTACTCATCTGGAGGCAGATCCGCTGGTCCAACCGCCGCCCGCTCATTGAGGTGGAACCGGTCGTGCCCGGAGGGGTCGCTGAAGGAGCTCATAACCGGGCATCTCAAGCGGCGGGGGCGCCCCATATGACGGGGGAGAGCACCCCTAACCAGGAAAGAAGCCTCGCGCAGCCTGGCGTTCCGAGCGGGGTTCGCATCCAGATTCCGTTGACCCCCGGCGCCTACCTGGGGTTGCGCATTCCGCGCGATAGCGAAGGGGAGCTGTACCGCTACTGCGCAGGCTACACCACCGGCACGAGCAATGACGCCGCCCCCGAGGCTGGGGGAGCCTCCGCCGGAATCCGCCGCGTACCCTGCCCCGAAGGCACCCGCATCCACCGTGGCCAGCAGTGCCCGCGTTGCACCGCCCGTGACGAATTTACCGCCCTGCACAGCGCGCACCTGTACCCCGGAACGCTCACCGAATCCATGCGCGCCTACGCCATGCTGGAGCATCGCCTCTACATCGCGACCTTCCCCGACGGCACGCACAAGGTCGGCACCAGCTCCCTACATTCGACCCCGCGCCGCCTGGATGAGCAGGCGGTCGCCACCGCCACCTACATTGCGCTCGCACCCGACGGCCTTGCCATTCGCCGCGCCGAGGACGCCGTGACCGCCCTCGCGAAGATTCCGCAGGTCAAGCAGATGGCGAGCAAGTACCGCGCCTGGACGAACCCGCTGCCCGGCGCGCAGCTTCGCACCGCCCATCAGGAGGCGGTCGCCCGCGCCCGCGAAGCGCTCGCCGAACTGGCGCGCACCGACTCGGAGGTGCCGCTCACCGCCCTGGATGAGCCGTGGATTCCGTCGCTTGCCATGAACCGCCCGTATGCGGTGTTGCGTGCGCAATCGCCCGAACCTCTGGCACCCTGCGATTCTGGTCTGGAGAGTGGGGCGGCTGGCTTCTTTTGTACGGGTGCGGCGGGTCAGTTTTTGAGCGCCCACACCGGCGATGCTGACGCGGCGTTCCTGGTGAATACTGCCGCGTGGCGGAATGTACTCGTGGAGCCTGCGCAGGAGTTCACGCGGGTGAGGGTGCAGGGTTCGCTGTTCTAATACCGCCGTCTGCCGCCCCGTCCGGCATGAGCGAACGAGCCGGGCGGACCATTCAGCCGCTGGCGTGCGTGTACTAAAATGGTAAGCATGTCCAAACCCCTCATTCGTCTTCTCGGCCAGGGCGTACGCGCCGCGACTAAGCTTCGCGGCGGCGGCTCCGCCTTCCCCGGCCTTGTCATGGAAAAATTGCACCCCGACTTCGTCGCTGAAGAGCTCGCGAAGCTGCCCTACGGCGTGGTTGTTGTCTCCGGCACGAACGGTAAGACCACCACCACGAAGATGGCTGTGCAGCTGCTTGAAGCTCAGGGTCTGAAGGTTTTCACTAACCGCACCGGTTCGAACTTTGTGCGCGGTGTCGCTGCGGCACTGCTGGGCGAGATGACCCTCGGCGGCAAGCTTGATGCTGATATTGCTGTGCTTGAGCTGGACGAGGCGCACGCCGTGCACTTCGTGAAGGCAGTCAAGCCCGATTACGCTCTGCTGCTGAACGTTCTGCGTGACCAGCTGGACCGCTTCGGTGAGATTGACACGACCCGCCGTATGCTGGCGACTGTCGCCTCCGCAACGACCGGCACCGTGGTGCTCAACCGTGAGGACCCGCGCATCCGCTCCCTCGCTGAGAACGTGCAGCCTGGCGTGACCGTCAAGTACTACGGCCTGGATGAGTCCCTGCGTTCGTACTTCCCCTCGGACGATGAGATGCGCGGCGGCACCGTCGCGAAGGCAACCCTGCCCGACGCAGACGTCACCCTGACCGCTTTCTCCGGCACCTCCGCTACGTTCGACCTGGCGGGTGTGGAGCGAGTCGGCGAGATTAACCTCTACGGCATTTACAACATCTTCAACGCGGCTGGCGCTATGGCGCTGACCCGCGCCGTCATGGGCGAGAAGCTCAACGAAGATAAGCTCATCGCGGAGCTGGCGAAGATTACCCCCGCCTTCGGCCGTGGTGAGACTCTGAACGTGAACGGCCGCCCGCTGCAGCTGCTGCTGGTGAAGAACCCGAGTGGTTTCCGCCTGTCCCTGGCGAGCGCAAACGCTGACGACTACGCCACCATGATTACGATTAACGACCAGTACGCTGACGGCCGTGACGTGTCCTGGCTGTGGGATGTCGACTTCGATAGCTTGCAGAAGACCGGCGTGCAGATGGTTTCGGGCGTGCGTGCCTGGGATATGGCGCTGCGCCTGGAGCATGACGGCGTGAAGGTCGATGAGGTCAACGAGAACCTCGCCGATGCGCTCAAGCAGTTCATTGCTTCCAGCGGTACTGCGCCCATGCGTATTTTCTGCACCTACACCGCAATGCTGGCTCTGCGTGAAGAGCTCGCAAAGATTACTGACGTTGAGAGGGTCTCCTAATGACGGCAACTCACACTTTTGAGGGCACCCCCGCCTCCGGCCCGAATAACGGTAAGACTCTGCGCATCCTGCAGCTGTACCCGCTCGACATGAACATTTACGGCGACTGGGGCAACACTCTGGCGTTGGCTCGTCGCGCGCAGGCACACGGCTTTGACGTGCAGATTCTGGACCACAACCCCGGTCAGCCCTTCCCCGAGGACGTCGACATTATTCTGGGCGGCGGCGGCCAGGACTCCGGTCAGTCCGTGATTCAGGATGACCTGCACGCGAACGGTGACACCCTGCGCTCGCTGGCTGAGGACGGCGTGCCCATGCTCGTCATTTGTGGCCTGTACCAGCTGTTCGGCAAGGAATTCCGCACCCGTGAGGGTGAGGTGCTGAAGGGTATCGGTATTTTTGATGCGCACACGGTCGGCGGCGATGACCGCCTGATTGGCAACATTGTTGAGGAGTCTGCGGAGTTCGGCACCGTCATCGGTTTCGAGAACCACTCGGGCCTGACCTACCTGGGTTCCGGTTGCACCCCGCTGGCTACCGTCACCAAGGGTGAGGGCAACAACGTGACCGATGCGCATGAGGGTGCGCGCGTGCACAACGTGATTGGCACCTACCTGCACGGTTCACTGCTGCCGAAGAACCCGAAGATTTCGGACTACCTGATTGAGCAGGCGGCAAAGCGTAAGTTTGGCGAGTTCACGCCGAACACGATTGACGACTCGCTGGTGGAGAAGGCGCGCGCTTCGGCTGCGTCTCGCCCCCGCTAGCATCCTATTCCGGGCGGTGGCGTGCACTTTTTGAGGTGGTGTGCGCCTCCGCTACGGTATAGTTGATTGAGTTATAGTACAGTGCGCGGGGCGTTTCGCCGTGTCCGTGCAGAGGTTTTGACTAAGGGAGATACGAATGTCGGGTCACTCTAAATGGGCGACTACTAAGCACAAGAAGGCCGCTATCGACGCTAAGCGCGCGAAGGCTTTCGCGAAGTTCATTAAGGCAATTGAAGTTGCAGCACGTATGGGCGGCGCTGATATTGCTGGTAACCCCGCTCTTGACCTTGCTGTGTCGAAGGCGAAGAAGAACTCCGTTCCTAACGACAACATTGACCGCGCAATCAAGCGTGGCGCTGGCCTGACCGGTGAGACCATTGACTACACCGAAATCATGTACGAGGCACGCGGCCCGCAGGGTACTGCTCTGTACATTGAGTGTCTGACCGATAACCGTAACCGTGCAGCTTCTGAGGTTCGCCTGGCTGTGACCCGTAACGGCGGCACCATGGCTGACCAGGGTTCGGTTGCGTTCCTGTTCGAGCGTAAGGGCGTTGCTGAGGTCACCAAGACTGACGGTCTGACCGAGGATGACGTTCTGATGGCTGTCCTGGATGCAGGCGCTGAAGAGGTTCTGGACGAGGGCGACGTGTTCACCGTTGTTTCCGCAGCAACCGACCTGCCCGAGATCCGTAAGGCTCTGGACGAGGCTGGTCTGCAGTACAACAACGATGACCCGGTCTTCCGCCCGACCATGCAGGTTGACCTGGACGCTGACGGCGCTAAGAAGTTCCTGAAGCTGGCAGACGCTATTGAAGAGCTCGACGACGTTCAGAACGTCTACTCGAACGCTAACGTCTCTGACGAGGTTATGGCAGAGCTGGAAGCTGAGTAATCACTCGGATTCTGATATCTGATGCTTGAAGAAGCCGCTCCTTTAACCGAGCCGCCGTAGGGTGGCTGGTTGGGGGAGTGGCTTCTTAGCGTCTTGGGCTATTTTGGGGATGCGCTGGGTACTTTTCGCGGGACGCGCGGTGACCGTGCGTGCGGTGACTGTGCTCGTTATGACCGTTCTCGTGGCACGCCCCGGTACCGGGTGCTAGGATTCTGAAGGGCTAGAATCTAGAGATTCTATAGGGAGTTTGTCGAAAGGGGAGATGATGGCCGCCGCTCAACCTGCCGCACGCGATAGCATGCGCGAGAACCGTACCGCCGCCGCTGTGGAACGTGTGCCGGGTGCGACCCGCATCATGGGTGTTGACCCGGGTCTGACCCGCTGCGGCTTCTCCATGCTCGATATGACCGCCGACCGTAAGGCGCACTTCGTGAACGTGGGTGTTGCCGGCACAATCCCGGCGGAGTCCCTGGACCAGCGTATTCTCTGGATTTTCAACGCCGCCTCCCACTGGCTCGACACCTACAAGCCGGATGCCCTGGCGATTGAGCGTATCTTCGCTCAGGAGCAGGTGAACACGGTGATTGGTACGGCGCACGCTTCGGGCGCGGTGATTTCTGCTGCGGCGATGCGCGGCGTGCCGGTGTTCTTCCATACCCCCTCGGAGGTGAAGGCGGCGGTGACCGGTAGCGGCCGCGCGGACAAGGCGTCGGTGGGCCGCATGGTGACCCGCATTTTGGGGCTGGATTCCATGCCGAAGCCCGCCGATGCTGCCGATGCTCTGGCGATTGCGATCTGTCACGGCTGGCGTGGCGGCGGCATTGGTTCGGGTATCAACATGGCGGCCCAGACGCAGACTCACCAGGGTTCACGCCCGGCGCAGGCGCGCCGTGGCGGGTCGTTGACTCCGGCGCAGCGTGCCTGGATGGAGGCGGAGGCGCGTGCTCGCCGCTAGAGATGCCGCCGCTAGAGGTGCCTTCGTGGGCCTGTGTGCCGTTTCCTGCTGGCTCGTATGTATTCGCTAAGAAGTTCGAATATATGCTTGATTTCAGAAGAAATATTCTAATATACTTGTAGTGTCTCCCCGTTGAACTGGGGGAGTGCGTTCTGTGGGTGCCGGAGTGTCCGGTGCCCTCACACTGCCGCGAGCCTGATTCGGGGCGCGGTGTTGAAAGGTGGAGAGAAATGATTGCATCCCTGACCGGTCGTGTGGCTCAGGTGGGCCTTGATCATGTGGTGATTAACGTGAACGGTTTCGGCATGCTCGTGTACGCTACCGCGCGTACTCTCTCCAAGCTGCGCACCGGTGAGGAAGCTACCGTGCTGACCACCATGATTGTGCGTGAAGAGTCGATGACTCTGTACGGTTTTTCGGAGCCTGCCGAGCGTGAAGTGTTCGATATGATGCTTTCGGTTTCCGGTATTGGTCCGCGTATTGCTCTGGCGGTGTTGAGTGTTCACACTGCCGCTGAGGTGGAGCGCGCCGTGGCGACCGGTGACGATAAGGCGTTCACGAAGGTTCCCGGTATTGGCCCGAAGGGTGCCCGCCGTATTGTGCTGGAGCTTGCCGGCAAGCTGATTCTCAGCGATGGCCAGACTGATGAGTTGCCGCTGAGCCAGGGCATTGTCTGGAAGCCGCAGGTGCTTGACGCTCTCACCTCTCTGGGCTGGAGCGAGAAGGACGCTTCCGCCGCTATTGACGCTTACGTGCAGCACAACCCTGCCGCAGAGACTGAGCCGGTGGGTGTGGCTCTGCGTGGTGTGCTCGCCTCCTTGGGTACTCAGAACACGGTGGGCCGCCACTAGACGGCGCGCCCTATTCGACGTATCCCACTCAAACTTTTGTGAAAGAAGAATTCTATGAGCCAGAATCCCTATGAGCCGCAGCCCGCGGCGTCCCTGGTTTCCGGCGGGTATTTTCCCGGTCAGGTGCCCGGCACTCAGGCGTCTTCAGCTCCCGCCCAGCGCCTGGTGGCGATGGAAGAAGAGCCTGAAGAGAAGATGATTGAGGCGGCACTGCGCCCTAAGTCCCTGGATGACTTTGTGGGTCAGCGCCGTGTGCGTCAGCAGCTGTCCCTGGTGCTGGAGGCTTCGAAGATGCGTGGCCGTAGCGCCGACCATGTGCTGCTGTCGGGCCCTCCCGGTCTGGGTAAGACCACTCTCGCGATGATTATTGCGGCAGAGATGGAGGCGCCGCTGCGCATTACCTCCGGCCCGGCGATTCAGCATTCGGGTGATTTGGCGGCGATTCTGTCTTCGCTGACTCCCGGTGAGGTTTTGTTCCTGGATGAGATTCACCGTATGAGCCGCCCTGCTGAGGAAATGCTCTACATGGCGATGGAAGATTTCCGTGTGGACATTGTGGTCGGTAAGGGTGCGGGTGCGACTTCCATTCCGCTGGAGCTACCGCAGTTCACTCTGGTGGGTGCGACGACCCGTGCGGGTCTGCTGCCCGGTCCTCTGCGTGACCGTTTTGGTTTTACCGGTCACTTGGAGTTCTACTCGGTGGAGGAGCTTGAGCTGGTGCTGCGCCGTAGCGCGGGTCTGATGGATATGCAGATTACCTCCGAGGGTTTCACGGAGATTGCCGGTCGTTCCCGTGGCACGCCGCGTATTGCGAACCGCCTGCTGCGTCGTGTGCGTGACTGGGCGCTGGTGAACGGCGTGGACCGCATTAACGCGACCGATGCCGCAACCGCGTTGGACATGTACGAGGTGGATTCGCGCGGCCTGGACCGTCTGGACCGTGCCGTGCTGGAGGCGCTGATTCACAAGTTTGGAGGCGGCCCGGTGGGTCTGTCCACCCTCGCCATTGCGGTGGGTGAAGAGACGGAGACCGTGGAGACGGTTGCCGAACCGTACCTGGTGCGTGAGGGCCTGATCGGTCGTACCCCGCGCGGTCGTGTGGCTCTGCCCGCGGCGTGGGAGCACCTCGGCTTGGAGGCCCCGGAGATGCAGCTCTAGACCCGCATCAGCTGATAACACAGCAGTAGCCCGTGGGAGGTATCAGTCTCCCGCGGGCTTCTCTGTAGCTTCTTCTGGGAACAGAAAATTACGCCGAGAGAGTCCAAAACTCAGGTTAACCTCACAAAAATGCTGGTTCGGAGCGCTAAAGCTCAAGCTCTCGCGTAGGATGGATACGTACTGTATCTACGATTCCACACCTTCTGGTACGCTCAACCCTCGCGGTGAGCGGCACGGGTGCGGATGTGAAAGTGAGACCATGGATTTTAACCTCCTGATTATGATTGCCATGATGGCGCTGCTGGCTTGGATGATGTTCTCCGCCCAGAAGCGTCAGCGTAAGCAGATGGAGGAACTGCGCGCAATGCAGCAGTCTCTCGTCCCCGGCACCCAGGTGATGACCGGTTCGGGTATCTACGGCACCGTCGTCAGCACCGACCTCGATAACAACAAGCTGCAGCTTCAGATTGCGGACGGTGTTGTTATCACCCTGGCAGTGAACGCGATTATGGCTGTCGTCGAGGAGGAAGCCCCCGCAGCGCCCCTGACCGAGGACGTGTACGAGGCTACCGCATCCGATACCTCTTCTGATACTGCTAAGTAATTCAGAGCGTATGAGCCCGGCGCCCAGTGAGCGGCGTCGGGTTTTCGCGTTACGGAATCTGTAGAACACTCAATACTATTCATACGAAGAAGGAACATTATGGCTAAGCGTTCACCGCTTGCAGCCGCGCGAGGGGCGCTCCTCTCGATGGTCCTGCTCATGGTTGTTATGGCTGCCGGTATTTTCGGCACCACCTACGCGGGAGGTTCTTGGGCACCGAAGCTCGCCCTGGACCTTTCGGGTGGTACTCAGATGATTCTTTCTCCGAAGGTTAACGGCTCTTCGGATGAGAACGTCTCCCAGGAGCAGTTGAACCAGGCGGTTGAGATTATTCGTCAGCGCGTTGATGGTGCTGGCGTTTCGGAGGCGGAGGTTACGACCTCTTTCGGTTCGGGTAATAATGTGGTTGTTTCGGTTCCCGGAACGATTAGCGCTGAGACTCGTCAGCTGATTCAGGCGTCTGCAAATATGACGTTCCGCCCGGTTCTTGTAGCTGGTGCCGGTACTGCGGTGGCTGAGGATGCCCGCACTGCGGACGATAAGCTGCCCAAGCCCTCCGCGGAGCCGACTGATGGTTCGGACCGTAACTGGATTACTGCGGACCTGTACAAGCAGTACGAGGCGAAGGACTGCACCGCGGCACGTAATGAGGACGCCGATAGTGCGGACCCGACTAAGCCGATGGTGGCGTGTTCCACTGACGGTCAGGAGAAGTACATTCTGGGTCCTGTGGAGCTGAGCGGTAGCGATATTTCTACCGCAAGCCACTCGCAGGAGACGACCGGTCAGGGCGTGACTACGGGCCGTTGGGCTGTGAACATTCAGTTCAACGATGAGGCTCGTGAGAAGTTCCAGAACATTACTTCTCGCCTGAACGCGATTCGTGCACAGAACGCAAATGATCCGCGTGCCCGCTTCGCGATTCTGCTGGACGGCAAGGTGCTGTCTTCCCCGGTGTCGCAGGCTGTGATTTCTGACGGTAAGCCGCAGATTACCGGTAACTTCACCGAGCAGGAGGCGAAGGCTCTCGCCGATCAGCTCAAGTACGGTGCCCTGCCGATTAGCTTCACAATCCAGTCGGAGCAGCAGATTTCTGCGACCCTGGGTTCGGAGCAGCTGCGTGTGGGTCTGCTGACCGGCCTGATTGGTCTGCTGCTGGTGTTCGTGTACTCGCTGTTCCAGTACCGTCTGTTGGGCTTTGTCACGATGATGTCGCTGGTTGTGGCTGGCATCATCTCGTATGAGGCGATTGTGCTGCTGGGTTGGGCGTTGAACTACCGCCTGTCCCTGGCTGGTGTGGCGGGTCTGATTGTGGCGATTGGTGCTACGGCTGACTCGTTCATCGTCTACTTCGAGCGTATCCGTGATGAAATCCGTGCGGGCCGCACGATCCCGTCGGCGGTGAACCACGGTTGGCAGCGTGCATCCCGCACTATCCTGGCGTCGAAGGCTGTGAACCTGCTGGCTGCTGTGGTGCTGTACGTGGTGTCGGTCGGTTCGGTGAAGGGCTTCGCGTTCACCCTTGGTTTGACTGCGATTGCTGACCTTGTGGTCGTGTACCTGTTCACCCACCCGATGCTGACTCTGCTGGCGAATACCCGCTACTTCGGTGAGGGTCACCGCCACTCGGGCTTGTCGCCTGAGTCGCTGGGCGCTACGCCGCTGTACCGTGGTGCCGGTCGCCTCCGCACCCCGGAGGAGAAGCAGCTGAGCATTGCTGAGCGTCGCCGTGCAGAGCGTGCCGCCGCTGAGTCTGACGAGTCTGCTTCTGATGAGAAGAAGGAGAGCTAAGCATGGCTACCGATGTGAAACCTAATGCTTTTGCCCGCTTCGGTAATGACCTGCATTCGGGCGCCCGCTCGTACCCCTTCGTGGGTAAGCGCCGCCTGTGGCTGCTGCTTGCGGCTGTGCTGATGGCGGTTTCGGTTCTGATTCCGGCTGTTGGTGGCGGCTTCAACCTGGGTATTGATTTCCGTGGCGGTTCGGAGTTCGTGGTCTCGAAGACCGCGCACGTTGATACTGCTACGGGTGAGCGCATTATTCACGAGAAGGCGAAGGACGCTTCGGATGTTCGCGTGACCAATATTGCGCCGGGTACGATTCGTGCCCAGATGAGCAAGCTCAGCGATGATGAGACTCTGCAGGTAAAGGCGGCTCTGCAGGAGGCGTACGGCGTCTCTGAGAATGACGTGACCTCCTCGTTTGTGGGCCCGACCTGGGGTGCGGATGTGACCCGTCAGGCCTTCTGGGGTCTGGTCGCGTTTGTGGTGCTTGCGCTGATTGGTATGGCGTTCTACTTCCGCACCTGGAAGATGTCGCTGGCGTCTATTGCGGGCCTGTTCTTCACCGTGGTGGTGACGGTTGGCCTGTACGCCGCGTTCGGCTTCGAGATCACTCCGAGTGCAATTATTGGTTTCTTGACGATTCTGAGCTACTCGCTGTACGACTCGGTGGTGGTGTTCGATAAGATCCGCGAGAACACCGAGGATGTGCTGGAACGCCGCGACACGACCTTTGCCGAGCAGATTAACCTGGCGGTGAACCAGACCCTGGTCCGTTCGATTAACACGGCTATTGTGGGTGTTCTGCCGGTGGGCGCGATTCTGTTCATTGGTGCGTTCATCCTGGGTGCGGGTACTTTGCAGGACCTGTCCCTGTCGCTGTTCGTGGGTATTCTGGTGGGCATGTTCGGCACGCTGTTCGTGTCTGCGCCGCTGTATGCTTCGCTGCGTTTGGGTGAGCCTCAGATTCGTGAGCACACCGCGAAGGTGGAGAGCGGCAACTTCAAGGACGCTGAGGATGCTGACGAGGCTGAGGGCGACTCTTCGGAGGAGCCCGCCGAGGCTGAGAAGGCTGCGAAGCCCAGCAAGGCAGCTAAGCCCGCGAAGTCTGAGGAGTCTGCTGACAAGGCGACCGAGGACGAGAAGGCAGCCGAGAAGCCCGCTAAGAAGCCGGCACGTGCAACCATTGAGATTCACCGCGTGAACCTGAACGGTTAGCCAGCGTTCCGCCAGCGCTACTGGCGCTGCTAATGATAGGGGAGTCGATACCGAAAGGTGTCGGCTCCCCTTTAGCGTGCCCAATTATTTCCTAAACAACGCGCTCTGGTGTGTTAAAACGTCGCATAGTTTGGCGCGTTCCAGACCGCTGGGTAGGATAAGAAGTGAAGATACTGTGCGCTCGCGTTTGAGCCTGCTGATAGCTGGTTTGGCCGGTATAGCCCTCAATGATGAGGAACCTGAGTGTGCGGCTGATTATCTTGAGCCCGAAGGAGCCCGGAATGAGTGCAGAACCTGCCGTGAACACCAACGCTGAGAACCCTGCAGGGACCGCCGAGAAGCCCGCGGTTCGGCCCGCTGGCCCGATTCCTCTGCCTGAAACTGATTCGTCTGATGCGAAGAGGAAGCGCGGCTCGCACCGCGTCATGGCTGCTGGTGGACGTGTGCCGAACCGCCTGGTTTTCGGTAGCCGCAGCAGCAAGATGGAGGCGTCCGATTCGCACGGCGGTACCATCCGTTTCTCCCCGATGATTGCGCCGGTCGTGCGTGCGGTGCGCCGCTACCACCCGGACGAAGACATCCAGGTGCTGCAGCGCGCCTACGAGGTGGCGAACCGCTGCCACGAGGGTCAGAAACGTAAGAGCGGCGACCCGTATATCACCCACCCGGTGGCGGTGACCGCGATTCTTGCGGAGATGGGTGCGACCGGCCCCGTGCTCGCCGCCGGCCTGCTGCATGACACGGTGGAAGACACCGACTACACGATGGAGCAGCTCACCGAAGAGTTCGGTGAGGAGGTCGCCTACCTGGTCGACGGCGTGACCAAGCTGGACAAGATGACCTACGGCGAGAACGCCTCCATCGAGACGATCCGCAAGCTCGTGCTGTCCATGAGCAAGGACATCCGCGTGCTGCTCATCAAGCTTGCCGACCGCCTGCACAACGCGCGCACCTGGCGTTTTGTGCCGCAGGCTTCTGCCGCGAAGAAGGCAGAAGAGACACTGAAGATTTACGCGCCGCTCGCGCACCGCCTGGGCCTGAACACAATCAAGTGGGAGCTGGAGGACCTGTCCTTCGCCGCCATGAGCCCGGAAATTTACGCCGAAATGGTGCGCATGGTCGGCGAACGCACCCCCGCGCTCGAAAAGTTCCTGAATGAGGCGCGCACCAAGATTACGGAGCGTCTGAAAGAGGTGGGCATCGACGCGACCGTGACGGGCCGCCCGAAGCACTACTACTCGATTCATCAGAAGATGAAGACGAAGGGCCGCAGCTTCGACGAGATTAACGACATCCTCGCCGTGCGCATCATGGTTGAGGAAGAGGCGGAATGCTACACCGTGCTCGGCCACGTGCTGTCCCTGTGGCCGTCGATGACCGGCCGTTTCAAGGACTACATTAAGAACCCGAAGAACAACAACTACCAGTCGCTGCACCTGACCGTGTACGGCCCGGGTAACCTGCCGCTTGAGATTCAGATCCGCACCTACAAGATGCACGAAGAAGCTGAATACGGTGTGGCGGCGCACTGGCGCTACAAGGCGGCGTCGCGCGGCGAGAAGGTCGCGGCTCGTGGCGTCGCGCCCGCAAAGGACCCGAAGGAGCCGGGCACCCAGACCTCGGCGATGATGAACGTCGGCATCCTGCAGTCCATCGCGGAGATTTCGAACTCCAACCCGGAGTCGGAGAAGTTCTACGAGTCGCTCGCGGACACCCTCGACACCGACGAAATCGTCGTACTCACCCCCAACGGCGAGGCAATCGCCCTGCCCAACGGCTCCACCCCCGTGGACTTCGCCTACGCCATCCACAGTGAAGTCGGCGACCGCACGGTTGGCGCGAAGGTCAACGGCCGCCTCGTGCCGCTGCACACGGTCCTGCCTACCGGCGCGACCGTGGAGATTATGACCACGAAGAACGAAGACGCCGGCCCCAGCGAGGACTGGCTGAAGTTCGTTCGCTCCTCGCGCGCTCGCACGAAGATTCGCCAGTACTTCGCGAAGGAACGCCGCATGGAGGCGCTACTCGCCGGCCGCGAGATGCTCACCAAGAGCATGCGCAACAGTGAGCTGCCGCTGCAGAAGATGATGAGCCCGGAGATTATGACTCAGGTGGCTCAGCTGCTGCACAAGAACGATGTGGCGTCGCTGTACCGTGCGATTGGTGAGCACGAGATTGCGCCGAAGCAGGTCATTGACACCCTCGTTGAGGTGCACCGCGGCGACGAGCCGGCGCCCGAGGTTGAGGTCAGCGACTTTGACGAGACGCTGCTGAAGTCGACCCGCAAGGCGATTGGCGATAATGGCGTGATTGTGCCGGGTGCTGAGGGTGTGCTGACGAAGATTGCGCGTTGCTGCACCCCGGTTCCGCCGGATGACATTATCGGCATTGTGACCCGCTATAACGGTATTTCGGTGCACCGCCGCGACTGCCCGAACATGCGTAACGCTGACGAGGAACCGCGCGTGACCACGGTCGAGTGGGCGTCTTCGCCGACCGCTACGTACCGTGTGCAGATTCAGGTGGAGGCGCTGGACCGTAAGGGCCTGCTGAGCGACCTGATTCGTGCGATTTCTGAGTCGGGCGTGAACATCCTGGATGCGCGCGTGCACACCTCGGAGGATCGTACCGTGGTGGACCGCTTCGCCCTGGAGCTGGGTGACCGCTTCATGCTGGAGCACGTGCTGAACGTGGTCCGTAACGTGACGGGCGTGTACAAGGCGTACCGTCTGACGGGCGCGAAGCCCTCGGAAGCGTAAGCTCTTTAGAAATATCCTTCATGTGTTGATTTTGGGGTGCTGGTTTTTGTACTCTGGAGTTAACCGTTCGGCCCGCTACTCTTGATGGAGTAGACGGGCCGGATTTCTATTTTCTGGTCTTTACGTTGAGAAGCCACATGTGTTTCGAAAAGCCACTTCTTTGGTGGCTTCTCGAAACACATGTGGCTTTTCGCCGTCTATGGGGGAGGGCGGGGCTCCTTCGATAGGTTAGTGTCTTCACTACGGGTTAAAGACCCGCGGCGAAGACACTAA
>NZ_KV821867.1:334717-371665 GCF_001815755.1 Rothia sp. HMSC061C12 | reverse complement strand
TAAAGACCCGCGGCGAAGACACTAACCTATCGAAACAGCCAATGGCTCAGCGATGACGAACCGGCGCGTGCGGGGTCGGGGGAACCCGTATACTGAAAGAGTTCGCGCCGCCGGGTACGAAATGGCTTGTGGAAGCTACGAACGCTCCCACCGAGTAAGGCATCTAAACCGGCGCTGGCGCATGTGTACGACCGGGACCGCACAGGTTCCGAACTTTTGGCGTTTCTTCGACTGTAGAAACGATAACTAATGAGAGGTTGACCGCCCCTATGACGACGCAGTCTACGGATTCTTCCACTACCACTGACGAGCACCGTAACCGCAACGCTGAGCGTGCGCAGCTGCACTCTACGATTTGGCGTATTGCGAATGACCTGCGTGGTTCGGTAGACGGCTGGGACTTTAAGCAGTACGTGCTGGGCATGCTTTTCTACCGTTACCTCTCTGAGAGCCAGGTGCGCTTTGTTGAGAGCCAGGATATTGACATGCCTGATTGCTTTGAGAATATCCCAGACGACCGGTTCAAAGATCACATTAAAGAGTATTTCGTCAATGAGCGCGGCTTTTTCTTGTTGCCTTCGCAGCTGTTCTCGAATGTGTATAAGAACGCTGGCCAGAATCAGAACCTGAACGAGACCCTGGCGAACGTGTTCAAGGCGTTTGAGGAGTCGGCGCGCGGTACCGAGTCTGAGGATAACGTGAAGGGCCTCTTCGACGACTTCGTGCTGGATTCAAATAAGCTGGGTGTGAGCCCGGCGGCTCGTCACGAGAACCTGCTGAAGCTCATGGATGCTGTGGCGGGCATGAATCTTGAGAAGGGTTACGAGGATAGCGAGAACGACGCTTTTGGTGACGCCTACGAGTACCTGATGGGCATGTACGCGGCGAATGCGGGTAAGAGCGGCGGTGAGTATTACACTCCGCAGGAGGTTTCGGAGCTGCTGGCGAAGATTGCCATGGATGGTCGTGATGCCGAGCAGATTCGTACCGTGTATGACCCGGCGTGTGGTTCGGGTTCGCTGCTGTTGAAGGTTAAGCGTGAGCTGGGTAAGAACTCGGACGGCCTGCGTTTTGTGGGTCAGGAGATTAACCTGACCACTTACAACCTGTGCCGTATGAATATGATTCTGCACGGTGTACCGGTGGATGATTTCAGCATTGCGCACGGTGATACTCTGATTGACCCGAAGCACCGCGGTGGCGCGGGCGGTGATTTTGAGGAGCCGTTCGGTGCGATTGTGTCTAACCCTCCGTATTCGACGAAGTGGAAGGGTGATGATGACCCGACCCTGATTCACGATGACCGTTACGCCCCGGCGGCTGTGCTGGCGCCTAAGTCGAAGGCTGACCTGGCGTTTACGATGCACATGCTGGCGTCGCTGGATGAGGCGGGTACGGCGGCTATCGTTGAGTTCCCGGGTGTGCTGTACCGTGGCGGTGCGGAACGTAAGATTCGTGAGTATTTGCTGAAGCAGAACGTGGTGGATGCTGTGATTCAGCTGCCCGCCAACCTGTTCTACGGTACGAGCATTGCGACCTGCATTCTGGTGTTGAAGAAGGGCCGTCGCAAGGATCATTCGGTGCTGTTCGTGGATGCTTCGCAGCTCTTTGATAAGGGCACGAACCAGAATATTTTGGGTAAGGCGCACCGTGAGAAGATTCTGGATGTGCTGGCGGCTCGTGAGGAACGTGAGCATTTCTCGGCGCTGGTTCCGGTGGAGAAGCTGCTGGAGCAGGAGGCGAACCTGGCGGTGTCGAGCTGGGTTGAGCCGGAGGATACGCGTGAGCGCGTGGATATTGTCGAGTTGAATTCTCGTATTGAGAACATTGTGGCTCGTCAGGCTCAGTTGCGCGTGGAGATTGACGCTATTGTGGCGCGCTTGGAAGGCGGCGAGTAGTCGTGGCTGAGATGACGAATTATATTGACCGGCTGGTGGCTGAACTCTGCCCGGATGGGGTGGATTTCTACCCCATTGAGGAGCTATTCACTACCCGTAACGGCTATACCCCGTCTAAGTCCAATAGCAGCTATTGGGAGAACGGAACTGTTCCCTGGTTCCGCATGGAAGACATCCGTGAAAATGGCGGAGTCCTATCAGAAGCCATGCAGTCCGTTCATGAAAGTGCTTTGAAAAAGGGTGGCATGTTCCCCACTGGTTCAATCATCGTGGCAACTTCTGCAACGATTGGTGAGCATGCGCTAATCAACGTAGATTTTCTGTGCAATCAGAGGTTCACTGTTCTGACCCCTAAGGAAGAGTTCAAGAGCCTTCTGTTGCCTAAATTCCTCTACTACTATTCGTTTGTTCTGGATCGTTGGTGCCTTTCGAATACTACGCAATCTAGCTTTGCCAGCGTGGATATGAAGCGTTTCAAGAAGTTTGAGTTTCCTGTTCCGCCGATGGAGATTCAGGAAGCGATTGTTGAAATTCTCGACAAATTCACGAACCTGGAAGCGGAGCTGGAAGCGGAGCTGGAAGCGGAGCTGGAAGCGCGTACTCTGCAATACGAGTACTACCGTGATTCGCTCTTCGAAGCCCTCGACTGCCCCCGCGTCCCCTTGGGCTCTTTTGCGCGGCTTGTGCGTGGTTCAGGTATGCCGAAAACCGATTTTTCCGAATCCGGTGTGGGTGCAATTCACTACGGTCAGATTTACACCAAATTTGGTACTGCAACCGCAGAAGTTATTGCGCACGTTCCGGAAGACAAAGCGAAAAAGCTTGCTGTAGTTAACCCTGGTGATGTCATTGTGGCTAATACGAGTGAAAACCTTGAAGACGTTTGCAAGGCTGTAGCGTGGGTTGGAGATTCTGACATTGTTACTGGCGGCCACGCAACGGTTATTAAAGCTCCCGAGCAGAACGCAAAGTTTATTTCTTATTACATGGCAACCGGCCGGTTCAATAAGGATAAAAGGCGTCATGCTTTCGGTACGAAGGTTATTGATGTTGCGCCTAAGAACCTTGCGAAAATCGAGTTTCCGGTTCCGCCTCTGGAAGAGCAGCAGCGCATTGTCGATATTCTCGACCGCTTCGACTCTCTAACCACGAGCCTCTCCGAGGGTCTACCCGCAGAGCTCGCCGCACGTCGTAGTCAGTACGAGTACTACCGTGACCAGCTACTTACCTTCCCCCGCAAGGGCGACAACCAGTAGCCACCCGCGCATCAAACCGCGCATCACGCGCACACCCCGTGCAGGGGCGGCACCCGCCACCCCTGCACGGGCCGCTAGACCTCAATCACATACCTCAACCACACTCAACAACCCATACTCAATAAACTGGGCCCACCAACCCCGAGCCCACCCATCCACACACTCAACCCCTACGCAAAGGAGCACCCCGTGGAAACCGTACCCAACCACCCCCGCCCCACCGAAGGACGCACCGAAAGCATCCTCAGCTCGGACGACTTCACCGTCATTGCCGAACTCGCCGAAGCAAAGGGCTA
The DNA here is from genome assembly GCF_001815755.1 of Rothia sp. HMSC061C12. Taxonomy (NCBI): domain Bacteria; kingdom Bacillati; phylum Actinomycetota; class Actinomycetes; order Micrococcales; family Micrococcaceae; genus Rothia; species Rothia sp. HMSC061C12. The sequence goes on along the minus strand of NZ_KV821867.1, from coordinate 368,215 downwards.
CAAGGACTGGAAGGCCCAGCACCAGCAGAAGCGTGAGCACCAGAGCGAAGCGCAGCTCGAAGCTGAACTCATCGAAACCCTCAAAACCCAGGGCTACGACTACCTGCCGCGCCTCACCGACGAGACCGCACTCATCCGCAACCTGCGCGAACAGCTCGAACGCCTCAACACCCGCCCCGAAGAAGGCGCCTACGGCCCCAACAGCGGTTTCCACTTCACCGACGAAGAATTCGACCGCCTGCTCACCGAACACATCGCCCGCTCCAACGACGGCATCTTGGAGAAGGCCAAGCTGATTCAGGAAGAACGCTTCATCGACTTCCGCCTCGAAGACGGCACCCTGCGCAACATCATGCTCATCGACGCCGCCTACCCCGCACGCAACCACATGCAGGTCATCAACCAGTACCGCGTACCCGCCCCCAACGGCAAAGTACTCAACCGCTACGACGTGACCATCCTCGTCAACGGCCTGCCCCTCGTACACATCGAACTCAAGAAGCGCAACGTGAGCATCCGCGAAGCCTTCCAGCAGATCGAGCGATACCAGAACGAAGGCTTCCAGCAGGACAAGCACCGCCTCTTCGAATACGCCCAGATCTTCGTCATCAGCAACGGCTTCGAAACCAAGTACTACTCCAACACCGTGCGCCACAAGCACGTCGAAGACCAGCAGAAGGCCGGCCGCAAGACCGCCTCCGGCGGCTCCGCAGGCAAGAGCTTCGACTTCACCAGCTACTGGTCAGACGAACAGAACAACCGAATCAACGACCTAATCCTCTTCGCGCGCACCTTCCTCACCCGCCACACCCTCGCAAACGTCCTGACCCGCTACTGCATCTTCACCGTAGGCCAGGACCTGCTCGTCATGCGCCCCTACCAGATCGCGGCAACCGAAAAAATCATTAAGCAAGTCGAAATCGCCAACAACGACCCCAAGCGCCTCGGCACCAAGGAAGCCGGCGGCTACATCTGGCATACCACCGGCAGTGGCAAGACCCTCACCAGCTTCAAGACCGCACGCCGCCTGGCAGAAACCGGGCTCGTCGACAAGGTTCTCTTCGTCGTGGACCGCAAGGACCTCGACTACCAGACCATGCTCGAATACAACAACTTCCAGGCAGACTCCGTCAGCTCCACCGGCAGCACCCGCGAACTCAGCAACCGCCTCGCCGACCGCGGAACCAGCATCGTGGTCACCACCATCCACAAGCTGTCCAACCTCATCACCGCCGAACCCGAACACCCCGTCTACGGCCAGCGTGTAGCCATCATCTTCGACGAATGCCACCGCTCCCAGTTCGGCCGCATGAACACCGCCATCAAGAAGAGCTTCAAGAAGTACAGCATGTTCGGCTTCACCGGCACCCCCATCTTCGACAAGAACTCCGTAGGCGGCCCCGGCACCACCACCGTCGAAGTCTTCGGCGACTGCCTGCACACCTACACCGTCGTCGACGCCATCAACGACAAGAACGTGCTGAAATTCCACCTGGAATACACCAACACCAGCCCCCACTTCGCCGAACTCGAAGAAACCTCCTACGCAGAAGAAATCGCCGCCGAACGCGCCGAAACCCCCGACGCGAAGGAACTCGAAAAGTTCGCAAAGAGCAAGGAAGTACTCGAAAGCCCTGAACGCATCGAAGCCGTAGCCACCTACATCCTCGACAACTACGACCGCAAAACCAACCAGAGCGCAGCCACCAGCTACGAGGTCAAGAAGACCCGCACCATTAACGGCGCCACCAAACACTACGTAGAACGCGTGCGCGGCTTCAACTCAATCCTGGCAACCTCCTCCATCGACGCAGCCTGCACCTACTACGACGCCCTCAACACCCTGCAAGAAGAGCGCATCGCAGACGGCACCCTGCGCCCCGAACAGAAGCTCAAGGTCGCCATCATCTACTCGCAGGGCAACGGCGGGCAGCTCTTCGACACCTTCGGCGAAGAAGAAAACTACGCCTTCGACACCGAAAGCACCGGCAGCCGCATGGACGGCTTCCTCGAAGACTACAACACCATGTTCGGCACCAACTTCAGCACCGACGGCGACTCCTTCGACAACTACTACAAGGACGTCTCCCGCAAGATGAAGATGCGTGAGCTGGACCTGCTCATCGTCGTCAACATGTTCCTCACCGGCTTCGACTCCAAGACCGTCAACACCCTCTGGGTGGATAAGAACCTGAAGATGCACGGCCTGGTTCAGGCGTACAGCCGTACCAACCGAATCCTCAACTCGCTCAAGCCCTCCGGCAACATCGTGTGCTTCCGCGACCTCGAACAGGCAACCAAGGACGCCTTCACCCTCTTCGGCGACACCGAAAACAGCAACGGCCAGTCCGCCCTCGCCATCGCCTTCACCCGACCCTACAAGGAAGCCTACGCCGCATACGATCAGGCCGTCTCTGAATTGCGCGAAGAATTCCCCATTGACGAGGGTGGCTCCATCACTGTGGACACTCCCGAGGAGAAGGCCCGCTACATCGAGGTCATGAACAAGGTGCTTGAGCTGCAGCAGGAACTGCGCGTGCACGACGAGTTCATCCGCGACGGCGGCAACGAACTCATCAGCGACTACGACATGCAGGGCTACACCGGTGTCTACAACGACATCTACGAAGAGATTCGTGAGCAGCGTAAGGCACAGGAAGAAGGAACCGACGAAGGCGAAGATAGGACCGATAAGGTCGACCCGTTCGCCGGTATCCACTTCCTCACCGAGCTGGTGAAACAGCAGGAAGTCGGTGTGCTCTACATCCTCGAGCTCGTCAAGGCAGCCCGCGCCGCACGCCACGGCAAGACGGCAGGGGAGAGCGGCACCGCCGAAACTGCCCAGGACAGCGTCGAGTACTTCCGCGACCGCGTGCGCCTCGCAATTCGTAACGACGCCGACCTGCGCGAAAGCGGCGACATCATCGAGGACTACTTCGACACCTACCTGAACGAGTCCGAAGACCACGACGTGCAGGAACACTTCCACCACTACGTGACCGACCGCCGCACCCGCGAAGAAGACACCATCGTCAAGGACGAAGAGCTGGACTCCGCAGAGACCCAGCGCGTCGTCAACCGTGCGCTCAAGGAAAACCGCCGCACCATCCCCGGCAAGATCAGCCGCCTGGTCAAGGGCAAAATCTCGCTCTTCGGCGGCAAGCTCGGCGGCGCGAAGACCGAGGACGCAGCAACCAAGGCGAAGCGCGTGAAGCAGAAGCTGGAGAAGCACATCGTCCGCTTCATGCCGTTCCTTGGTGGAGAATAACCCTCGGAAACTAACGCACGGTTATGTACTGTAACCCGCGCTAGTTTGCGGTAATCCGCCCAGAAGCCACATGTGTTTCGAGAAGCCACTTCTTTGGTGGCTTCTCGAAACACATATGGCTTTTCACCGTTAAACGGGGGAAGGGGGGCACAGCATCAACCCGGCTCTACGCTGCTGGTTAGCCCCTCTGCACAGCACCGATTTTCGACCATGGGTTAGCGTCTTTGGCAATGGTTAAAACCCCAGCCCAGAGTCACTAACCCATGGTCGAAGTCCGTAACCCATGACCGAATTTCCATACGGGGCGGCACAGCCCCTTATCTTGTCAGGGGTCTTTTCTAATCTGTAATCAGAAGCACCGAAATTCGCAGAGTTGGGAAGGAAAAGACTATGGGTAACCTCGGTATGATTGCAGCAGTGACCTCACTTTTACTGGTGTTTGTGACTTTATGCCTTATTTTCCGGATGGTTCTTGAATCAACTGGATATTTTTGGTACGCAACGGCTAGGAATGAGATGATTGCTAGTATCCTAAACGAATTTGGTATATATAGAGAATCAAAATTTGAATCTTTTAAGCGGTTTGGAAAAGCATCAATAAGGAACGCTGCATTTAATATATCCCACCCGCTTCACCTGTTTCCTCCCAAAGATGTAGATAATGAATTTAAAGATAAGGTTCAACATTTTCTAAAGTGGGTTGAAAAGGAGCCAAGCTCTACTGCGCAAAGTAATTGTATCGATTCGTTGGCCCAGCTGGAAAAAATGACTGGTATCACCCCTAAATATGACCCATTTGGGGAGGTCTATCTATCTTTAAGGAATTTTTGTTCCGAGGTGGAGGAAATAAAATATGCAGATTTTGTTAGCTATGATGACATTCTGAACCTCATTAAAGAAGAGAATATCCTGGCAAAGTATTCTTGGGTTAAGAAGCGCTGGCAGTCTGGTTATCTCCTTCTCTTGATGCGTGATTTTGTTGATTATGCCGGGAGGGGAACGACTATTGGGCTGTTTATTGGTTTCACCATTGCCTTAATTCTAGGAGACCCTTTTGGTTTGGTTGTAACGGTAATTCCTGTAGTTGGTGCTATTATTGGGGCAATTTCATGCCTTGTAAGAATTGACCTTGCCAAAAATGAGGTTAATAGGCTGAATAATAAAAAGTATAGAAGTCATGTGAGGGTGATAGTTAAATCTATTATCAGTATTCTGTGTATGTATTTATTTATGAATGCCTATTTTCTAATCATTGCTTTGCTGCATGGGGCAAGAATTGGTGGTTAATATGCCAATGATTCAACCTTTGGTAGATTATTCTCCGTCTAATGCATAATGAGTTGCAAAAGTGATGCTATGCATCGTCTGATTAGAACGAAGCCCTAATATAGTTCTAGCGGTAGTGGTGTACTCTCATTCCAGCCCTCCGAGTGGCTATTCCGTATTGGCAACTCGGTGGGCTGCTTTGGCATGTTAAAAGCTTTTATAAGCTCGATGCATCCGCGGGGGAGTGCACCTCCAGAAAACCCCTCGTCACGCAAATATTTTGTGTATTTTTTCCGGTGCGGGTGGTGCAGCCCCTTATCTTGTCAGGGGCGCCCCGTACCTTTGGTGGTAGAGAACAACGACGCGTTCTCACCCACTCCGCCGAGCGACCAAAGGAGCCCCTCATGTACACGGTTGGTTACTACAATGACGAAGACTTCCGCGCCTTCTACTCCGGCCAGGACGCCGCCAACATTGACGACTTCTTCACTGACAACGGCGAATACCTCATGGTGTACCTGCCGGAGGTGACTGACCGCGAGTTCCTCGCCGGCCTCCGCTACGGTAACGGCTGCGACGTGCTCTGCCAGAGCGGATATGCCCTCGACGAGGCGGAAGAGGCCCTCCGCGACATGTATGCGCTCGCCGTGTAGCCGACCCGCCCACCTGGCACAGATGGGATCCGGTCATGAGTTGCGGATTTATGCCATAGGTTAGTGTCTTTGGTCGTAGTTAAAAACCACGGTCGAAGACACTAAACCATGGCACAAATTCTGCAGGGTCGGCGCCTTCGTGGACGCAGAGATATTTGATGCATAAAGCATTGATGTGTCCGAATAATGACGTTCAGATACTATTGCACTCAAAGCAACACAAATAGACACAAAGATGCGGTAGGGTGGTAACTGTAGTGTTCCATAACGCATTGATGCGTTTGTTGGGTGCGCTACGGGGCTGTTTTTCTTCCGGCAGTCAGTTTGACCTGTGAATAACGGTCTGACTAGCAACTAAATAACACACCGTCACCGATGCTAGGAGCGTATCTTCTATGGATTCGACCATTTTCAACCGCCGTACCCTGTTGGGTAGCGGCGCACTTGTGGGCCTGGGTGCCTTGCTCGCAGCCTGCGGTCAGCAGGCAAATAACGAGGCGGCAGCCTCGGCATCATCGACCGCCGTGCCGAGCGAGTCGGCTTCGGCTTCTGCGGCGGCATCTGAGTCGCCTTCGGCGAGTGCTACTCCGTCTACTGTCCGCGGTTATTCGGGTGGTTCGAAGGCGCCTGATGGTGAGTATCGCCCTGCTGATAAGTACGGTCCGGCGCAGAATGTGCCCAAGCCTGCTGAGCCTGAAGACGGGTACCGTGAGAAGTCTGTTGAAGGTATGCGTAAGACTTTGGACGCTTGGGTCAAATGGGGTAATTATGGCGTGCAGACTGGTGATTATTCGATGGCTCGTCAGTTTGTGTCGCCGACTTTTAAGAGCGAGTTGGAGGCTTATGAGGGTGTCGAGAGGCTTTACCAGCATGGTGGTTGGGTGATTGATGGTATTGAAAGCTTGACTGCTGATGGCGCGCCGTGGTCTGAGGACGGGGAGACTTATTTTTGGAAGGCTTACCATGTCTGGGAAAAGGAGATTTATGTCGCGGCTGATGGTAGTTGGCGCTCTTGGACCAATGAAGATAAAACTAACGACACTTATAAAATTGAGCTAAAGCACAACGGTCAAAAATGGGAGCTTATTGGGTATGTAAAGGTTGAAGATTAAAATGAAGCAGTGGCATAAAATTCTCTTCCTCCCTTTTGTAAGCATACAAATATTTCAACTTAGTATTCTCCCCTCATTTGCAGATGTAAAAACGAGTGAATGTTCATCAAATAATACTGCTAGCATATGCCAAGAGAAAATTCCTCCTAAAGAAATGGTTGGAAATGAAAATACGGAAAGAACAGGAAGCGCTTCAGATATTGATTCCGTTACAAACCAGCCAGTAACGCCTGCCCCCGAAACAGATACGACAAAACGGCGCGAGGGATTTTATGTTACATCTTATAAAGACAACCCCAACAATTTCTTCTGCACCACGCTAGACGGACGAGTAGGGCATGTTGGATATACAAACATGACCGTAGACGAAAACGGAATTCCTATCGACCGTGGTGGAAGCAGACATAGTCCTTCTTCTGCTAGCTGCATTCCCAACGATACCCGCACCCTGACCAGTGCCGACAGTCCGGGTCCCACCGGCCCGACCTACGAAGAAGTCATGGAGGAAATCCGCCATGCTGCAGAGTCGCTAGAGCCGGGCAAGCCGACCCTGCACCAGTCCTACAACAACCCCGCAGGAACCGGCCGAGCAGAAGGCGACCCCAACGTCTACAAGGGCGACCAGATCAACTTCTACGTCGATGACGGAGGCCCCTACCGCCTCGAAGCAGACATGCTCGCCGGACACGTCGAAATTGAACTCATGCCCTCCTCGTACTTCATCGAGTACGGCAATGGTGATACAGACACCAACTACACCGCGGGCAAACCGGTCACCACCTACCCTCGTGAGCGTCCGCGTCAAACGGATACCAGCTACGCCTACCAGCGTTCGGGTAACTTCCACGCGTACGCGACCGTGCACTACACGGCTCGTTTCCGCGTGGACGGTGGCCCCTGGCAAATGATGATGGTGACCCCGCAGGCAACCAGTGACCCGCTGCTGGTGCGTGTGTGGTGGGTTGATGTGGGACGCGTAGCCGGTGACTGCAGCTACGACGACACTCGTTGGGGCTGCAAGAATGATCCGACCATGGGTAAGAAGGATAACCCGAACCCGCGCCTGCGCAAGGCCGATATCCGTACTGGTCAGCGCTGGCATCTGAATGATAGCGGTGACGGGGATACGGAGTATTCGTTGCACCGCGACTGGCCCGATATGTAAGGCATCTCTCTGCCGTGGGTCTTACGTTGAGAAGCCACATGTTCGCCGAGAAGCCACTTTGTTTATGGCTTTTCGAAACGCATGTGGCTTCTCAGCTATCGGGGGTTCTTCCCCTTCGGCAGGTTAGTCTTCCGGTTTCTAGCCAGCCACCTATTCACACTTCACACCGATATGAGGAATGTATTTCCATGACTTCCAACCTTTTTACCCGCCGCGCACTGTTGAGCGGCGGCGCACTTGTGGGTGTTGGTGCCCTGCTTGCGGCGTGCGGCCAACAAGCCACCAACGAGGTGAGCGCATCTGCTACAACATCCGCCGCGCCGAGCGAGACTGCTTCGACGTCTGCGGCGGTATCTGATACTGCTTCTGCATCGGCTACTCCAAGCCCGAGGGTTACGCGCGGATACTCTGGTCAGTCCAAAGCACCCGACGGTGAATACCGTAAGGCGGACGGCTACGGCCCGGCTCAGAACGTCCCCGAGCCGCGTAAGGAACCCGCACAGTACCCCGAGACTGAAGAGGGTATCGACCATATGATGCAAGACTGGTTGACTGCCCATAACTATGCTATTCAGACCGGGGATTGCGCTCCGGTTTTCCGATACGTCGAAAAGACTTCTAAGGAATACCCGTTTTATGAGTACATTGATGATCTTTATAAGCGCGGCGGCTGGGTTGTTGATGGGTTGGATGCTTACCGATCTGAAGGTGACTTGATTTATGACAATCAGCAGAAGTTCTACCGTATGAAGGTTCGTCGTTTCTGGACCACTGTTATGTATGTGGATTCTGATGGAGAAATTACCAAGCAAGCTAATACAAATAAAGATGACGATCTTTTCAATTACTTCTATAAATATTCAGATGGCTATTGAAAGATTATTGGTAGCGGAAAAGGGGATGCCCCTGAGAGCCATGGGCAATAAAGCGGAATAATACTGCTCATGCTGGTGACTTTCCGGTTTCTAACCAGCCTCCCTCTATTTACACACCACACCGATAGAAGGAATTTACTTCCATGACTTCCGTTATTTTGACCCGCCGCGCGATGCTGAGCGGCGGTACCCTTCTGGGTCTTGGTACCTTGCTTGCGGCGTGTGGCCAGCAGGCAAATAACGAGGCGGCAGCCACCGCGACCGCCGCGCCGAGCGAGACCGCTTCGGCGTCTGCTACCGCGTCTGAGTCGCCTTCGGCGAGTGCAACCCCGTCTACTGTCCGAGGCTATTCGGGTGGCTCCAAAGCACCTGACGGCGAATACCGTGGAGCTGACCCTAACGGCCCGGCGCAAAACGTTCCGAAACCTGCATCACCAGAGGACGGATACCGCGAAAAGTCTAATGAAGGTCTGCGCAAAACACTCAATGCGTGGATTGAATGGAACAACTACGGCACCCAGACCGGAGACTACAGTCAAGCACGCAAATTCGTTGACAGTAGCTTCACTGAACTACTAGATTCCTACGAAGGTCTTGAATCCCTCTACAAGCGGGGCGGCTGGATTATTGCGGGGCTTGATCACTACATTGCTGACGGGAACCCCTGGATTGAGGGGGAGACTTACTTCTGGAAGGCGTACCGGGAGTGGGGTTACGTTATGTACGTTGAACCTAACGGCGATTGGAAGTCTTACGAGAATGACGCTAAAGATGATGACACGTGGAAGTTCTCGTTCAAGTACACCTCTGAGGGCTGGAAGATTATCGACTTTGAACAAGTAGATGACTAGATAGGAAATTTAAAGCATTTATTAGTATCGCAAGAATTCTTATTCTTGCTTCGAGAATTATTTCTCTATCTTCCACTTTCTAATCAGCATCCCCCATTCACACCACACCGATAGAAGGAATCTACTTCCATGACTTCCGTTTTTCTTACTCGTCGAGCGTTGTTGAACGGCGGTGCACTCCTGGGCATGAGCACCCTGCTTGCGGCGTGCGGCCAGCAGGCTAATAACGAGGCGGCAGCCACGACTTCCGCCGCGCCGAGCGCGACCCCGTCTACTGTCCGCGGCTACTCGGGCGGATCAAAGGCACCCGACGGCGAGTACCGCCCGGCGGATAAGTACGGTCCGGCACAGAATGTGCCGAAGCCTAACGTTCCGGAGGACGGCTACAACGAAAAGTCTCTAGAGGGCATACGCAAGACGATGGATGCCTGGATCTTGTGGGGTAATTACGGTACTCAAACTGGCGATTACTCGATGGCTTTCAAGTTCATGTCCCCTACTTTTGAAGACGAACGTAAGGCCTATACAGGCGTCGAGGAGCTTTACAAGAGCGGCGGATGGGTCATTGGCGGTATAAACCATTATCTTGCTGACGGTAACCCCTGGTCCGAAGACGGTGAAACCTATTTCTGGAAGGCGTACCGCGAATGGGATTACGAGACTTATGTTGAATCTGACGGTAGCTGGCGCAAATGGAGTAATGACGATAAAACCGATGACACCTTTAGATTTGAGCTGAAGCACAACGGTCAGAAATGGGAAATCATGAATTATGAGCCCGTTGATGACTAGCCCCTCCAGCCGAGCCTAAAATTCCGCACCCTGCAGACACCCAGCAGAGACATCCCCGCAGACACGCAGAAGCCACATGTTCGCCGAGAAGCCACTTTGTTGGTGGCTTTTCGAAACACATGTGGCTTCTCGGCGTTAATTAGACCGTTATTTAGACCGTCTGCTAGACCCTAGTTGCCGAAGCCCTGCAGGGTTGCTGCCCAGGCGCGGCGCGCCTCCAGAGCTTCCTTAGCCTTGGCGATCTTCTTGGAGTCGCCGCCCTTCTCAGCTACTGCGAGCTCTGCTTCCAGTTCGGCGAGGGAGTCCTCGATCTGTGCGAGCAGGGAGTTCGCGCGTGCCGCCTTGGCGGGGTCGTTGCGCTTCCACTTTGCCTCTTCGGCGCCGTTGATTTCGTCCTGAATACGGCGCAGTTCGCCGTCGACGCGGCGCAGGTCGTTGCGGGGTACGCGGCCTGCCGCATCCCAGCGGTCCAGGATCTTCTCGAAGGCGGCCTTCGCGCCCTCAATGTCCTCGACGGGCAGGAGTGCGCGTGCTTCTTCGAGCAGTGCTTCCTTGACCTTGAGGTTTTCGGCGTAGACTGCGTCCTGCGCTGCTTCGGCTTCGTTGCGGGCGTTGAAGAACAAGTCCTGTGCCGCGCGGAAGCGTGCCCACAGCTTGTCGTCTTCGCGACGGTGGCCGCGGGGTACCTGCTTCCAGGCGCGCATCAGGTCGCCGTATACGCGGGAAGTCTCAGACCAGTCAGTCGAGGTGGACAGCTCTTCCGCACGTGCAATCAGCTCTTCCTTGGCGCGCTTGATGCGTGCGTTGCGGTCGTCGAGCTGCGAGAAGTGTGCGCGGCGGTTGCGGTCGAAGGTGGTGCGGGCTGCGCGGAAACGCTTCCACAGCTCGTCCTCTACGCTCTTTGCCAGGTGAATTTCGCGCTGTGCCTTCTTCCACGCTTCGAACAGTTCGTTCATGCGGGAGTGGGAGTTCTTCCAGTGGATCTGGTCGGGGTCCTGGCCGGCAATCTGCTCGGCTTCCGCGACGATTTCTTCGCGGACGGCGAGGGCGCGTTCACGGTTTTCGGTGCGTGCCTGCTGCTGCTTTTCGCCGAGTTCAGCGATCTGCTCTGCGAGGGAGATGAGGCGCTTCTGCAGGCCGGAGTAGTCACCGACCATGTTGCGCACACCGATCTGTGCACCGATGGAGGTGATGCCCTTCTGCAGGTCTGCGGCGGGGGCGTTGTTGGCGAGGCGGGATTCGAGCAGGGCAACCTGCGCCTCGACGTTTTCAAACTTGCGGGCGAAGTAGCTGAGCGCTTCTTCTTCGGAGGCGCCGGGCAGCTGGCCTACGGCGTATTCTTCGCCGTCGACAATGACGAAGACGTGGCCGTCCTCGGAGACGCGGCCGTACTGGCGTGCCTTTTCGAGGTTTACAGTGTCGTCGGGTTTGGTAGTCACCGCTATAACTCTTTCACTCGGGGGTGCTGGGGGTGGGGCGCCTTTGCGCTGTTCCCCGTGGTGGGCACCCGTTTGGGTGTGCGTGTGCACCTCCTAAGCATAGCCTCTGTGGGGTGTGTGTGAGTAGTGTCTGGTCGTGTTGTGTTGTGGGCGAACCTGCCGGCTGCGGGTTTGCGCGGGTTTGTGTCGGGTGAGCTGGGGGAGTGGGTGCTGTGCTGGGGCGGGTGTTGGTATGATGGGTAGATATGCCCGGCGTGTTCCGGGGTTTTGTTGTCGAGTTCTTTGTCAAGGAGTATCGAGTATGGCTCGCAAGGCTTCGCTGTCTGGTTTTCCCGAGTATCTTCCGGCTGAGCGGTTGGTTGAGAATCATGTTCTGGACACTCTGCGTGAGACTTTTGAGTTGCACGGTTTCTCCCCGATTGAGACTCGTTCGGTAGAGACTATTGAGCAGCTGCTGCGCAAGGGTGAGATTGACAAGGAAGTTTACGCAATTTCTCGCCTGCAGGAGGACGAGGCTGCTAAGGCTAAGGAAAAGCTGGCTCTGCACTTTGACCTGACCGTGCCGTTTGCCCGTTACGTGGTGGAGAACGCCGGTTACCTGAATTTCCCGTTCTCGCGTTACCAGATTCAGAAGGTGTGGCGTGGTGAGCGTCCGCAGGAGGGTCGTGCCCGCGAGTTCACTCAGGCTGATATTGACGTGGTTGGCGACGGCGAGCTGCCGTTCCGTTACGACGTGACCTTGGCACTGGTTGTTGTTGATGCACTGTCGAAGCTGCCGATTCCTGAGTTCAAGCTGCGTGTGAATAACCGCAAGCTGGCTGAGGGTTTCTACCTGGGCTTGGGTTTGACTGATACTGCGGCTGTTCTGCGTTCTATTGACAAGCTGGAGAAGATCGGTGCTGAGCGTGTGGCTGAGGAGCTGCAGGCTGAGGCTGGTGCGAGCGCGGATGCTGCCGCTGCCGCCTTGGAGCTGGCGCAGATCCGCACTGAGGATGCTTCTTTTGTGGAGCAGGTGCGTGCGCTTGCGGCTAAGTATTCGGTGGAGCATGAGCTGCTGGATCAGGGTCTTGCTGAGCTGGCTGAGGTCATTGAGGAGGCGGCTCGCCGTGCGCCGGGTAAGGTGCTGGCTGACCTGTCGATTGCTCGCGGCCTGGACTACTACACCGGCACCGTGTATGAGACTGTTCTGGTTGGTCACGAGTCGCTGGGTTCGATTTGCTCGGGTGGCCGTTATGAGTCGCTGGCGTCGAACGGTAAGAAGACGTACCCGGGTGTTGGCCTGTCGATTGGTGTGACTCGTGTGGTGGCTCGTATTCTGTCGCAGGGTTTTGCGCAGGCGAGCCGTAAGGTGCCTTCGGCTGTGTTTGTTGCCCTGACGAATGATGAGGGCTGGTCCGCTGCGAATGATGTTGCGGATGCGCTGCGTGCCCGCGGTATTGCCTGCGAGGTGTCTGCGAATGCTGCGAAGTTCGGTAAGCAGATTAAGTACGCTGAGAAGCGCGGCATTCCGTTCGTGTGGTTCATTTCCTCGGATGAGTCGGGTGCCCCGGTTCACGAGGTGAAGGATATCCGTTCGGGTGAGCAGGTTGCTGCTGATCCGGCTTCGTGGATGCCGCCGGCTGAGGACCTGCACGTTCAGATTGTGCGTGCCGAGGGTCTGTAAACATTAGGGGCCTGTCATCGTAGGGCCTGTAATGCCTACGGTGTTTGGCCGCGGTAATATCTGGCTACTGTAATAATTTGGTTACTGTAGCCTGCATATGGATGTGTACCCGCCTGGTGGGGAGGATATTGGCCTCCCTGCCGGGCGGGTCTTTTGTGTGAGCCCAGATTTTCGATAGGTTAGTGTCTTCTCGATAGGCTAGTGTCTTCGCCGTGGGTCTTTAACCCGGGGTGAAGACACTAACCTATCGACTGAGGCGTTTCCTCGCTTTATCTCAAGAGTAGTTTCCGCAGGTGGGTGATGACTTCCCGTTCTTTCTGAAAGATGTCTGCCCACGTGAGGTGCACGACCGTCCAGCCGGCGCGGGCTAGGGCACGGTCGCGGGCGGCTTCGTAGCGGTCCCTGCCGGGGTGGTCCACGTATTTCTGTTCGCCGTCGAACTCGAGAATGACCCGCGCCTCGGGCCAGGCGAAGTCCACTCGATAGTTACGGCCCTCGCATGAAATCGGGTACTGCGTTACGGGGAGGGGCAGCCTGTGCTCCATGAGTAGGCACCGGGTGAGGCTTTCACCGGCCGACTCGCTGGATGCATCCACCGCCTGCGCAAGGAAAGGCCCTGCGGAACCGCCGTACCCGGTGAGGCTCAGTAGAATCTCGGTTACCTCGTGGGGCTCCATCAGTCCCCGCCGCATGATGGAGTCAGCGAGGACTACCGCCTCCCGAAAGGGCATGCTGCGCGTGCAATCCTGCAGCGTGCGAGCCACCGTCGTAACCATGATGGATGTGCCCGGCAACCTGGTGACTTCCTCGGGGCCAGTGGCGCTGTAATGCCGGGTGATTCTTCCCCTGTCAGAGGTGCTATGACTACAGCTATACACGCTTATCATTTGGGGAACAGAGAGTACATCAAGTCCCCATAGCGCCGCGGCTGATGTGTGGGAGAAGATCCCTTGAAGACCCATCATCTGAGCAGCGATGCACCGTACCGTGAGCCGCTCTTCGGGGGTGAGCGCTTGGGCATCGCGGGTGTAAATATAGGCTCCTCGCTGGATACGTTGCAGAGACCCTTCCGCCACTAGCTTGCGAATGCGTTTCGGACCGATTCCTCGCAGGTTGAGCATCTGGGAGTTCAGCACGAATGGGTGTAGTTCTGCGGCGCGGGTAATTTCTGGTGTAGTCGGTAGTACGTTTGGGACGCGTTGCCACGGAATAGTTACGGTGTTCATAGACTTTATCCTGGCAGGCTGTGTGAGGTTGTGGGGCTTGTTCGTGAAATCTGTGGATAACTTCGCGGATTCTACCGAAAAAGTGTTTGTCCACAGGCATGCGGAGTGGATTCCCCGGTAATACTTCGATAGGTTAGCGGCTTTTCGATAGGTTAATGCCTTCACCCCGGGTTAAAGACCCACGGCGAAGACACTAACCTATCGACCGCAGACACCCACGAACCTGCCGCCCTACCCGCATCCCGCCTCCGCACCCCATTTTCTGGCGCCTGACTTGCCCAGACTTGCCCCGACCCGCCCTCGACCTGCCCGGAGGGGATACAATATATGAGGCGCACGCAGTGTGCGCATATCATCAACCGCGTGTACCCGGCTACTGTCTATAGTCGTGAGGTGCCCGCTATGAAAGGAATGTCTGTGCTTCGCACTCACACCAACGGCGAGCTGACCGCCGCAAATATTGGAGAGACTGTTACCCTGACCGGTTGGGTGGCTCGCCGCCGCGACCACGGTGGTGTCGCTTTCGTTGACCTGCGTGACCGTGAGGGTGTCACCCAGTGTGTTTTCCACAATGAGGCTGATTTTGAGCACCTGCGCAACGAGTATGTGCTGCGTGTGACCGGTCTGGTGACTAAGCGCCCGGAGGGTAACGAGAACCCGAACCTGGCGACCGGCGAGATTGAGGTTGAGGTGTCCGCCGTTGAGGTGCTGAACACTGCCGCTCCGCTGCCTTTCCAGATTGACGAGCACGTTGAGGTGGGTGAGGAGGCGCGCCTGCGCTACCGCTACCTGGATCTTCGCCGCCCGGAGCCGGCTCGCATCATGCGTCTGCGTTCGGACGCGAACCGTGCGGCACGCAACCTGCTGGCCGAAGACGGCTACATTGAGGTTGAGACCCCGACCCTGACCCGTTCAACCCCTGAGGGTGCGCGTGACTTCCTGGTGCCGGCTCGTCTGGCTCCGGGTTCTTGGTATGCTCTGCCGCAGTCCCCGCAGCTGTTCAAGCAGCTGCTGCAGGTGGGCGGTATTGAGAAGTACTACCAGATTGCTCGTTGCTACCGCGATGAGGATTTCCGTGCGGACCGTCAGCCTGAGTTCACCCAGCTGGACATTGAGGCATCGTTCGTTGATCAGGAAGACATCATTGAGCTGGGCGAGCGCATCGTTGAGGCTGTGTGGAACCTGATTGACGTGAAGGTTCCCCGCCCGATTCAGCGCATGACCTACAAGGATGCGATGGAGAAGTACGGTTCGGACAAGCCTGACCTGCGTTTTGGCCTGGAGCTGACCGAGCTGACCGAGTACTTCAAGGACACCACTTTCCGCGTGTTCAAGGCTCCTTACGTGGGTGCTGTTGTGATGCCCGGTGGTGCTTCTCAGCCTCGCCGTACTCTGGACGCTTGGCAGGAGTGGGCTAAGCAGCGTGGCGCTAAGGGCCTGGCTTACGTCCTCATTCAGGAGGATGGCAAGCTGACCGGTCCGGTTGCTAAGAACATCACTGACGCTGAGCGTGCTGGCCTGGCTGAGGCTACCGGCGCGAAGCCCGGCGACTGCATCTTCTTCGCTGCTGGCGAGGCTAAGGCTTCCCGTGCACTGCTGGGTGCTGCTCGTGTTGAGATTGGTCACCGTACCGGCCTGATTAAGGACGGCGAGTGGTCTTTCGTGTGGGTTGTTGACGCTCCCATGTTTGAGTCTTCTGCTGAGGCTACTGAGTCCGGTGACGTGGCTCTGGGTCACTCCGCATGGACTGCCGTGCACCACGCGTTCACCTCCCCGAAGCCCGAGTTCATGGATACTTTCGACACTGACCCGGGTTCGGCTCTGGCGTACGCTTACGACATTGTCTGCAACGGTAACGAGATTGGTGGCGGTTCAATCCGTATTCACCGCCGTGACGTGCAGGAACGCGTGTTCGCTGTGATGGGCATTGGTGAGGAAGAGGCTCAGGAGAAGTTCGGCTTCCTGCTGGATGCGTTCAAGTACGGCGCACCGCCCATGGGTGGTATTGCATTCGGTTGGGACCGTATTGTGTCTCTGCTGGCTGGCGTTGATTCGATTCGCGAGGTTATTGCGTTCCCGAAGACCGGTAATGGTTTCGATCCGCTGACTGCGGCTCCTGCACCGATTACTCCGGAGCAGCGTAAGGAAGCTGGCGTTGATTTCAAGCCGAAGAAGAAGGACGAGGAGTAATTCTCTAGTCTTTGGTCGTGCGCCCCGTAGGGGGTGTGGGCCTGTGCGGCGTGGACCCGGCGGGCGTTGAGTTGTGCCGGGGTCGCCGTTGAGGGTGGGCTGTGTATTCTGCTGGTGCAGGGTCGCAGCCCACCTTTTGTATCAACTGGCGTGCGTGCCGATTTGTGTACTAACCAAAGGGAGGGGAGCATGCGTATTCTGATTGCCGGCCCGAGCTGTAGCGGTAAGACGACGTTCGCGGCGCGGTTGGGGCGCCTCCTGGACATTCCGCATACGGAGATGGACTCGTTGCATTGGGGTCCGAACTGGACTCCGCGCCCTAGTTTTGAGGCGGATGTTCAGACACTCATTGAGCGGCCTGCGTGGATTACGGAGTGGCAGTATCCGCAGGTGCGCGGCCGCCTGCTGGAGCGTGCGGATGTGGTGATTTACTTGCGCTATAGCCGTGCGGTGGTCATGTGGCGTGTGGTTCGCCGGACGGTGCGCCGTGCGGTGACGGGTCAGAGGCTGTGGGCTGATAATGTGGAGCCGCCGCTGAAGAATATTCTGCGCGACCCGGACAATATGATTCGGTACACGTGGAGGAGCTACCCGCACGTTGGGGAGTTGCTGGCGGAGGCTCGCGGGCAGCATCTGCAGAAGCGTTTTATTGAGTTTCGTACCCCGCGGGCGGCGAACCAGTTTTTGCGTGCCGTGCAGCTGCGCGGCGTGCTCTGAGGCTGTTGCTTCTAGAACTGCGGCTCCCCTAAACCAGCCGCTGAGAGCGGTGTCGAAAGAGATGTATGAGCCCGGTGAAGGTCGGCTCCAAGTTGAAAGGTGAACGATGCGAGTAGTTATTCAGCGTGTGACCCGCGCAGCGGTGCGCGTGGCGGGTGAGACGGTCGGCGCGATTGAGCAGCCCGGCTACCTGGTGCTGGTCGGTATCACGCACGGTGACGGTGCGGCACAGATTGCGAAGCTTGCCGATAAGACCGCGAACCTGCGCCTGATGGAGGGGGAGAAGTCCCTGCTCGATGAGGGCGCACCCGTGCTGGCGGTCAGCCAGTTCACCCTGTATGGGGATGCGAAGAAGGGCCGCCGCCCCTCCTGGTCTGCCGCTGCGCCCGGCGCGGTGAGTGAGCCGCTGTTCAACGACTATGTTCAGGCGCTGCGTGAGCGTGGCCTGCACGTGGAGACCGGCGTGTTCGGTGCGGACATGCAGGTGGAGCTGGTCAATGACGGCCCGGTGACCCTGATTCTCGATAGTGAGACCCTCTAGGCCGGCGCTAACCCGTGTGGCGTCACGCCGCGAGCTAAATCCGCACCCGTAAGTCCATACCCCGCGCCCACCTCAAGCCTGTGAAACGATAGAGTAAGACTATGGCTGATTCCCTCTTTGATCTTGAGCTGCCCGACGACGGTGACCGCGTGAGCCTGATTGGTGCGCCCACTGAGGAGCCCTCCTCGCGTGCCTCTGCGTCGCGTGCGTATTCTGCCCGTTCGGCGTCTCGTGCGCCGTTGGCGGTGCGTATGCGTCCGCGCACGATTGATGAGGTCCTCGGCCAGGAGCACCTGCTGACTCCGGGTGCGCCTTTGCGCGTGTTGGCGGGGGAGAACGCCGGCCCGGCTGGCCCGTCCTCGGTGATTTTGTACGGCCCTCCGGGTACGGGTAAGACCACTCTGGCGCATGTGATTGCGCGCGCGCCGGGTCGTAAGTTCGTGGAGCTTTCGGCGATTACCGCGGGCGTGAAGGATGTGCGCGCGGTCATGGATCAGGCGTTGCTCGACCGCGACATGTACGGTACGACCACCGTGCTGTTCCTGGACGAGATTCACCGTTTTACGAAGGCTCAGCAGGATGCGCTCCTGCCCGGCGTGGAGAACCGCTGGGTGATTCTGGTGGCGGCTACGACGGAGAACCCGTCGTTCAGCATTATCTCGCCGCTGCTCTCGCGCTCGCTACTGTTGCGGGTTCATTCGCTGGAGCAGTCCGATATTGAGCGTCTGATTGACCGTGCCTTGGCTGACCCGCGCGGTTTTGACGGTGCGGCGGTCATTGATGAGGAAGCGCGCGCCCACCTCGCGGCGGTTTCGGGAGGCGACGCTCGCCGCTCCCTGACCTCGCTGGAGGCGGCGGCTGCGATTGCGTTTAGCGAGGCTGAACAGGCTTCGGCAGAACCTGGCAGCTCCGCGGAAGATTCGGCAGACCCGGCGGGGGAAGCAGGGGAGAAGGACCCCGAACCCGCCGCGCCCGTGCGCATCACCCTGGCGCATGCTACGGAGGCGGTGGACCGCGCCGCGATCCGTTACGACCGTTCGGGCGATCAGCATTATGACGTGGTGAGTGCGTTCATTAAGTCCATGCGCGGCTCTGACGCGGACGCCGCGGTGCACTACTTGGCGCGCATGTTGGAGGGTGGCGAGGATCCGCGTTTTGTGGCGCGTCGCATCATGATTTTGGCGAGTGAGGATATTGGTCTGGCTGATCCGCAGGCGTTGCAGGTGGCGACGGCTGCGGCGCAGTCGGTGGCGCTGGTGGGCATGCCGGAGGCGCGTATTATCCTCTCGCAGGCGGTGATTTATTGTGCGCTCGCACCGAAGTCGAACGCGGCGTATAACGCGATTAACCGCGCGATTGCGGATGTGCGTGCGGGTGCTTCGGGTCAGGTTCCGGTGCATTTGCGTGATGGTCATTATGCGGGGGCTAAGCAGTTTGGTCACGGCGTGGGGTATGTGTATGCGCATGATGAGCCGGGGCATGTGGCGGCGCAGCAGTACCTGCCGGATACTCTGCGCGGCACGGTCTACTACGAGCCGACGCAGCACGGTTTTGAGCGTACGTTGACGGAGCGTCGTGAGCGTATTCGCCGTATTTTGGATGCGGCTCCGGTGCAGGATACGACCCGTTAGCTCACGCGGCTCCGATCGAGCCGCCTACTACTTTGGCTGCTGACCGCCGGTGACCGCCGGGGGAGTGGCACGCCCCGGCGGGCAAGCCAGCCGCGCGAGCTAGCCACATGAACCGGCCGTGCCAGATAGTGAGCAAACAGAAAGCGGTGCGTAGTACCTCGGTAGTACTGCGCACCGCGTCAGAGTTTTGAGTTGTGATAGACGTCTTGACCGTCGGCCTTCCCGGAAGGGCGGACGCCAAGCTTGTTATGGTTTCTAGTCTAGGCGATATGGGGGTCTGATTCAAGCTATTCCCATAAAGACACAGGTTAAAAATAACGAAATGATTACAATCCAACATCTCGGCGCCGCAATTTTTCGGGGAAGTCGCACCTAAATAGCTCTGACGGGCATAAATAATTCCTGTGGGGTCGTGTGAGTAACCATCAAAAACCCACACGCATAGTGATTTGAACCAAAGATTTCCCAAAAGGCTGGTAAAGCCCGGGTGCATCCGGTAAGCTTGACGGGTCTGGCAATTACTATGCCCGCATTTGTGCGAGCGTCAGTAATGTAGCTGCGGGGTACTCTGCCCCGAGCTCTCCGCCCCACCGCCGTACAGCAACGACCGAACCGGTCGCGTACGGATCCCGGCGGGGTCAACCGAGGAGGCCAGTATTCAACAGACCGAGGCCCCGCCCGTGAGGGTGCAGGAGCCTCACATATGAAAGGTAGATTGTGGCTAAGCACAACCGCACCCGCCGTACCGTGCGTCAGTCCCGTGCCCTGGGCATTGCACTGACCCCGAAGGCAGAAAAGTACCTCGAGCGTCGTCCTTACGGCCCCGGCCAGCACGGCCGTGCCCGCAAGAAGGCTGACTCCAACTACGCTACCCAGCTGAAGGAAAAGCAGCGTCTGCGCGCTCAGTACAACATCCGCGAGGCACAGATGCGCCGCGCATACCTCGAGGCAAAGCGTACCGAGGGCCAGACCGGTAAGAACATGGTCGAGCTGCTCGAGACCCGCCTCGACGCTCTGGTTCTGCGTGCAGGCTTCGCCCGCACCATTGCACAGGCACGTCAGATGGTTGTTCACCGTCACATCATGGTTGACGGCGTTCGCGTGGACCGCCCCTCGTTCCACGTCAAGCCCGGCCAGCTGATCCACGTTCACCCCAAGGCTGAGAAGACCACCCCCTTCCAGGCTGCGGCTGCAGGTGAGAACCAGGCAGTTCTGCCCGAGGTTCCCGCATACCTGAACGTTGAGATCGAGAAGCTGCACGCAAAGCTTGAGCGCAAGCCCAAGCGCGAAGAGATCCCCGTGATCTGCGACGAGCAGCTGGTCGTTGAGTACTACTCGCGTCTGGCATAATCTCGATTTTTCGAGAAGCAACCCGTCCTGCACCGTTCGGTGGGGGCGGGTTGTTCCCGTTTAACGCGTGGGTTTTTGGGGCTTATACACTACAGGGCTGTGGCGCTGCTGAACCTGTGAATCTTCCGTCGCTGGGAGTTTCATGAGAGTTTAGGGGGCGCTTGAAGGATTTTTCGACTAAAATAGGGGATTGAGCTGTGTATATAGTCCTGAACTGTATGCACGATCCGGCTGCGCGCCACGGTGGCGTCCAGCCTTGTACGACTATTGATAAGCATCATGCATTGAGCGGAATGGGGTTATAGATGACCGGCGGAGATATTGCGGGCCTGATTGCAGCAGGAGTTTTTGCGATTCTGGTGGCTCTGCTTGCGCTACCCATTATTCGCCTGACCAAGGTGTTTGATGAGCTTATCGTGACGATTCGTTCGCTGAACCAGAGCACCGGCCCTCTCATTGAAGAGGTGACCCGTACTGTGGTGACCACCAATGAGCAGCTGGAGAAGGTTGACGACATCACTTCGAATGTTTCGGATGCGTCCGCGAACGTTTCTGCGCTGTCCTCGCTGGTGACCTCGACTGTGGGTCAGCCGCTGATTAAGGTTGCGTCCTTCTCGTACGGTGTGCGTCAGGCGTTCCGCGGCGGCAAGACTGGCGATGCACACGGCAACACCCACACTGGCGGTCAGTACGGTTCGGCACAGTCCTCTTACTCTGCAGGCGGTGAGAACTAATGGGTCTGCTTCGTTCAGCTCTTCTGCTTGGCGCCGGCGCGGCGGTTGGTTACTTCGCTTCCAGGCGTGCCGCCTCCGAACCTGCTCAGCGTACCCCCGGCAGCGCCCTGCTCATGCGTGAGCATGGTGAGCTTGCCCTCAACCCGGAGTCTCAGATGGGAAAGTTCTTCGATTCGCCGATTGGCAAGCCCCTGCAGCCGTATGCGTTGCGTGCTGTTGAGTTCGCCGCCCGCGTGCGTGAAGGCATGCAGGAGAAGGAGATGGAGCTCAACGCTAAGGTGGAGCGCCAGAAGCAGGATCTGCGTCCTGGCTCCCTGGATACGTGGGACCGCCAGATGAGCTCGGCTGAGATTGAATCCACGAACCGCCGCCTGGCTGAGCGTGAACTCATTGAGGTGGAGGCTGAGATTGCCTCCTTGGAAGAGGCTCAGAAGCGAGCGCGTGAGCAGCGTATTGCGCGTGACCGTCAGCTCGGCGACGGCTTCTTCAACTAGGTTTTTAAAGGTGGTGCTTTTGTCCGTTAACCACGGTACGAGACTGGCTCGATTAGCCATTTTGCTCTCGGACAGGCACCATAGGTCAGTAGACTAATTTAGAATTTCGCACAGATTACTCTAAGGAACGAGATGCTCTCACAGGAGATTTCTAAGCGCTGGATCGATTTCTTCGCTTCCCGCGGCCATACTGTGGTGCCTTCGGCATCGCTGATTTCGAACGAGCCCGGCGCTATGTTCACCATCGCCGGTATGGTGCCGTTCATTCCCTACTTCCTGGGCCGTGAGACCCCTCCGTTCTCCCGCGCGACCAGCGTGCAGAAGTGCATCCGCACCCTGGATATTGAAGAGGTCGGTAAGACTGCGCGTCACGGTACCTTCTTCCAGATGGCTGGTAACTTCTCGTTCGGTGATTACTTCAAGGAGAAGGCGATTCCTTTCGCTTACGAGCTGCTGACCTCTTCTGTTGAGGAGGGCGGCTACGGTCTGGACCCCGAGCGTCTGTGGGTCACCATTTATGAGGGTGACGATGAGGCGTTCGAGATTTGGACTAAGACCGTTGGTTTCCCCGCTGAGCGTATTCAGCGTATGGGCATGAAGGAAAACTACTGGTCCACCGGTCAGCCCGGCCCCGCAGGCCCCGACTCGGAGATCTTCTACGACCGTGGCCCCGCCTACGGTAAGGAAGGCGGCCCGGCGGCTGACGACGACCGTTACATTGAGATTTGGAACCTCGTGTTCATGCAGTACCAGCGTGGCGAGGGCATCGGCAAGGATGACTTCGAGATTCTGGGTGAGCTGCCGAAGAAGAACATCGATACCGGTCTGGGCGTTGAGCGTCTTGCCATGCTGCTGCAGGGTGTTGAGAACTTCTACGAGACTGACCAGGTCCGCCCCGTTCTGGATGCTGCTTCTGAGCTGTCCGGTAAGAAGTACCACGGCTCTGAGTCTGCTGAGGACGAGGGCTACGAGGATGACGTGCGTATGCGCGTGGTGGCTGACCACATCCGTTCCTCGCTGATGCTGATTGCTGATGGCGTGACCCCCTCCAACGAGGGTCGCGGCTACATTCTGCGCCGTCTGATGCGCCGCGCTATCCGTGCGATGCGTCTGCTGGGCGTTACTGAGCCCTGCCTGCCCGTGCTGTTCCCGGCTTCGCGTGATGCGATGAAGGGTGCGTTCCCGTACGTTGCTGACGACTTCGAGCGTATTTCCCGTATTGCGTACGCTGAGGAGAAGGCGTTCCTGCACACCATTGAGACCGGTACTGAGCGTCTGGAAGAGGCTGTTGCGGCAGCTAAGAAGGACGGCTCCAACGCTGTTTCTGGTGCTGAGGCGTTTGCTCTGCACGACACCTACGGCTTCCCGATTGACCTGACCCTGGAGATGGCTGCTGAGGCTGGCGTGAAGGTGGATGAGAAGTCCTTCCGCGAGCTGATGGCTGAGCAGCGTCACCGTGCGCAGGCTGACGCTAAGGCGAAGAAGGGTGCATTCGCTGACCTGTCCGAGCTACGTAAGCTCGTGGACGAGCGTGGCTCCATCTTCACCGGTTACACCGAGCTGCGTACTGAGACTAAGCTGCGCGCAATCCTGGTGGATGGCGTGTCTGTTCCCGCCGCTAAGGCTGGCGACAAGATTGAGGTTGTCCTGGATGAGACTCCGTTCTACGCGGAGGCTGGTGGCCAGGCAGCTGACACCGGTGTTATTACCGGCAACGGCTTCATCATTGACGTTCAGGACGTTCAGCAGCCCGTGAAGGGTCTGAGCGTTCACCGCGCTATCGTGCGTGAGGGCGAGGTTCACGTCGGTGCCGATGTTGTGGCACAGGTTGATGTTCAGCGCCGCCGCGACGGTGAGAAGGCACACTCCGGTACCCACATCATTCACGCTGCCCTGCACCAGGTGCTCGGCAACGAGGCTACTCAGCGTGGCTCCTTCAACAAGGAAGGCTACCTGCGTTTCGACTTCGCGTGGGGCGAGGGCCTGTCCGAGTCCGCTAAGCGTGAGGTTGAAGAGGTTGCTAACCTCGCGATCCGCGATAACCACGAGGTGATTACCCGCGAGATGCCGCTGGCTGAGGCTAAGGCTCTGGGCGCTATGAGCCTCTTCGGCGAGAAGTACGGCGACGTGGTTCGTGTTGTTGAAATCGGCGGCGAGTTCTCTCGCGAGCTGTGCGGTGGTACCCACGTCGGTTCGTCCGCTGAGATTGGTTCGCTGACCCTGCTGACTGAGAGCTCTGTTGGCTCCGGTAACCGCCGTGTTGAGGCTCTGGTGGGTCTGGATTCCTTCAACCACCTGGCTGCTGAGCGTACCCTGGTGAACCAGCTGACCGGCCTGATGAAGGTTCAGTCCTCCGCTGATCTGCCGGAGAAGATTAACCAGACTCTGGCTAAGCTGAAGGCTGCTGAGAAGGAACTGGCTCAGCTGCGCCGCGAGAAGCTGCAGGCTGAGGCTGGCAAGCTGCTGGAGAACGCACAGACCATCGGTTCTGTTCGCGTTCTGGCGCATGACGCTGGCGAGCTGGACGCTAACGGCGTTCGTGAGCTGGCTCTGGATCTGCGTTCGCGCTTCGGCTCCGAGGCTGCGGTTGTTGCTGTGGTGGGTGTGGCTAATGGTCGCCCCGTCATCCTGGTGGCAACTAACGAGGGTGCTCGTGAGGCTGGCGTGAAGGCTGGTGCTCTGGTCCGCGTCGCTGCCGGTGTTCTCGGCGGCGGTGGCGGCGGTAAGGACGACGTCGCTCAGGGTGGTGGCCAGGATGCATCCAAGATTGGTGCTGCTCTGGACGCTGTCCGCGACGCTATCGCACAGGCTCAGGCCTAAATATGGCAGAATTCCAGCGCGGAGTGCGGATGGGTGTCGATGTGGGTAACGCCCGCGTCGGCACCGCCCTCAGCGACCCCGACGGTATCCTCGCCACCCCGCTCAAGACGCTGCGCCGCGACGCGAAGAAGAACTCTGACCGCCGTGTTTTGCGCAAGCTGATTGAGGTGAACGAGGTAGTGGAGGTGTTCGTCGGGCTTCCGAAGACCATGCGTGGTGGGGATTCTCCCTCCACGGAAATGGCTCGGGAGTACGCTCAGGCTCTGCGCTCCGAGCTGGATGCCGAAGAGAAAACACACATTAACATTTGGCTGGTGGATGAGCGACTCACCACCGTGAGCGCTCACCGTGCACTGCACGAGGCTGGGGTTTCCAGCCGAGATTTCAAGACTATGGTTGACCAGGTGGCGGCTGTGAACATTTTGCAGTACAGCCTGGATGCCCTCAAGGCGGGGCAGTCCGTAGCCGGGTACAAGGTGAGCGATCCGGCCCACGAAGAAAACCGACCGTCCGAGTCAGAAGGGACCGCGGTTGGTGCCGTCAACGAAACGGAGAACCTTCAGTGACCGAACAGAATAAACATCCCGAAGAGAGCGGGCTCGACCTCTTTAGGCCGACAGCCGAGGATGAACGTAAGGGCATCACCGGCATCACGATGGAACAGGAAATCGTGTCGGTGGCTACGTTGCGTGCGCGTAAGCGCCGCCGCCGCGCCATCATGCTGAGCGCTATTTCCTTGTTTGTGGTGGCTCTGGTCATCATTTCGGGTGCCCTGATTACTCGCTACGACCCGTTCAAGACTCGTGACTACTCGGGTGGCGGCAATGGTACGACCGTGACCTTCACGATTCGTTCTGGCCAGTCCACCGCGCAGGTGGCGCAGGAGCTTGAGGCGGCGGGCGTTATTGCTGATGCTGATAAGTTCGTTGAGGTGTACACCAAGGAGAGCAAGGGCAAGTACCTGCAGCCTGGCACCTACGAACTGCAGCAGCACATGAGCAGCTCGAGCGCGATTACGACCATTATCGAGGCGAACAGCAACGTACTGTACCTGGCGATTCCGCAGGGTAAGCGCGTGAGCGAGACCATCGATTTGATTGTTTCTGGCTCCGATGGTGCGTTCACCCGCAAGCAGGTTGAGGACGCGGTCAGCAACTACACCCAGTACGGTGTGCCGAGCAACTTCCCCTCGATTGAGGGTTGGCTGCACCCGGGCGAGTACCGCTTCCCGAAGGACACCGACATCAAGAAGGTCATTCAGACCATGGTTGATAAGACCAAGGCTGACCTGAAGGAAGCCGGCGTGAGCGGCGACCAGAAGACCTTTGAGGTGCTGACCATCGCCTCCATCGTGGAGCTTGAGGCTCAGCCGAAGGACTACGTGGCGGTTGCAGGCATCATTGAGAACCGCCTGAACAACCCCGATGGTGAGACCTCGGGTCTGATTCAGTCGGATGCGACCGTGACTTACGGTCTGGGTGTCCGCTCGTACCACCTGACTGAAGAGCAGAAGGCCGATAAGAGCAATAAGTACAACACTTATGCGAATAAGGGTCTTCCGAAGGGTCCGATTGGTTCCCCGCAGCTGGCTTCGATTAAGGCTGCTGCGGCTCCTGAGAAGAACCCGTACTACTACTGGGTGACTGTGGACCTGGATTCCGGTGAGACTAAGTACTCCCGCACTTACGCTGAGCACCAGCGTTATGTTGAAGAGTACAACCAGTGGTGTTCTAAGCACCCGAACCGTTGTAGCTAATCGGTTTAGCCGGTAGCTACGAGCCGGTAGCTTTGGGCTGAAGGTTCCTTGCTGAGGCGGGTACCGCCTCCACGAGAGTGGGGGAGGTGCCCGCCTTTGCTGTACCCGAATGCTGGGTGCTCGGTTGTTGGGCTATACCCGAATATTGGTTTGTCCCTTAAAATGGGTAGAGTGCGCCTATGAACTTGGGTTCGTGGTGTGCATGTCCGCAAGCCCCGAGCGTTGAGTGTTGAGAGCGTTCCCCAGCGTTGAGAGCGAGAGAGTATCTATCGATGAAGACTGAACCGTACCGCGAAGCCCCGTATCTTCGCCGCGCCTACGTGCTGGGGCACCCTATTGCGCATTCGCTGTCGCCTGCGCTGCATCGTGCCGCGTATGACTTTTTGGGTGAGCAGAATTTGGGTTATGATCGCCGCGATACTCTGCCCGATGATTTGCCGGAGATTATGCACGGGGTGCGCCACCCGAAGGGTACGGAGGACGCCCCGTATATTGCGGGTCTGTCGGTGACGATGCCGTTGAAGACCGCGGTCATTCAGTATTGCGATGAGCTGAGTGAGACTGCCCGAGTGACCGGTGCGGTGAACACGGTGTATCCGCGCGGTGAGAAGGTGCTGGGCGATAACACGGATGTGATTGGCATTGTGAACGCGCTGCGCCACGCCGGTTTGGAGCCGCAGCCGCTCAAGGATTCTGCCGCGATTGTGGGCGGGGGAGCGACCGCTATTTCCGCCCTGACCGCACTGCATCAGCTGGGGTATTCCCGTGTGAGCGTGTACGCCCGTTCGTTGCATAAGCTCGGTAGCGTGCAGGAGGCGGCGGACCGCCTGGGTGTTCAGCTGGAGCAGGTTTCCCTGGCTGAGCTGCCGCAGAATCTTGTGGAGCGCGGCCATCACCCGGTGGTGTCTACTCTTCCTGCCCATGCGGCGGATGAGTGGGCGAGCCAGCTGAGCGGGTTGAAGGGCGCCTCCGCGACGCACCGGCCAGTACTGCTCGATGTTGCGTATAACCCGTGGCCTTCGGTGCTGGCGAGCGCTTGGGAGGCTAACGGCGGCACGGTGGTTTCTGGACTGGAGATGTTGCTGTATCAGGCGGTGGAGCAGGTTCTGCTGTTTACCGGCCGTGAACTGCAGCCCGCCGAACTGCTGGGTCTAATCAATGCGATGTGCGCGGCGGTTGATCTTGCGCCTCGTGCTTCCGTTTCGTGAAAAAAGCGTGCTTTCACTCGCTCAGTAAACGGGCATTTTATACACTATTTATACA
The DNA here is from genome assembly GCF_001815755.1 of Rothia sp. HMSC061C12. Lineage (NCBI taxonomy): Bacteria > Bacillati > Actinomycetota > Actinomycetes > Micrococcales > Micrococcaceae > Rothia > Rothia sp. HMSC061C12. The sequence continues at coordinate 340,409 of NZ_KV821867.1, read as the reverse complement.
CGTGAAGAATTATTATTCCTTCCTCCTGCGCTGCGGTGCGGGTGCGATGAAAAGAGGTTAACCTATGGCCCTGCGTTGGCTCACTGCCGGAGAATCCCACGGCGAGGCGCTCGTCGGCATTATTGAGGGCGTACCCGCCGGTGTGGAACTCACTAGCGACATGGTGCGTGACGCCCTGGCTCGTCGCCGCCTCGGCTACGGCCGCGGTGCCCGCATGAAGTTCGAGGAGGACCGCGTGCGCATCCTGGGTGGTGTGCGTCACGGCCTGACTCAGGGCGGCCCGGTCGCGATTGAGATTGCGAACACCGAGTGGCCCAAGTGGACTGACGTGATGAGCTCCGACCCGGTGGATTCGAAGCTGATTGAGGGTCGTGCGCGTAATGCTGCGCTGACCCGTCCGCGCCCCGGTCACGCCGATTTTGCGGGTATGCAGAAGTACAACTTCTCTGAGGCTCGCCCGGTGCTGGAGCGCGCCTCCGCGCGTGAGACTGCGACCCGCGTGGCTCTTGGCGTGGTTGCCGCCCAGATTTTGAAGGCTCTGGGTGTTGAGCTGGTTTCTCACACCGTGGCTGTGGGTGGCGTGCACGCTCCCGAGGGCGCCCCGGTGCCTTCACCCCGCAACGTTGACCAGCTGGACGCTGACCCGCTGCGCTGCTTCGACAAGGCAACCTCCGACGCTATGGTTCAGCGCGTGGACGAAGCGCACAAGGACGGCGAGACTCTCGGCGGCGTGGTTGAGGTGCTCGCGTACGGTATGCCTCCCGGACTGGGTTCGTACGTGCACTGGGACCGCCGCCTGGACGCGCGCCTTGCCGCAGCGTTGATGGGTATTCAGGCTATTAAGGGCGTTGAGGTTGGCGACGGTTTCGCGACCGCTGACCGCCCGGGCACTGCCGCTCACGACGAGATTTCCATTGGTGAGCACGGCGTTACCCGCGATACCAACCGTGCAGGTGGTATTGAGGGCGGCATGAGCATTGGCGACCTGCTGCGTGTGCGCGCGGCAATGAAGCCCATTGCGACCGTGCCGAAGGCTCTGAAGACCATTGACACTTCCACCGGTGAAGAGGCTCGCGCCCACCACCAGCGTTCGGACGTGTGTGCTGTTCCCGCCGCCGGCGTGGTGGCGGAGGCTATGGTCGCCCTGGTGCTCGCTGAGGCTGCACTGGAGAAGTTTGGCGGCGACTCGATTGGTGAGACTCGCCGCAACATGGATTCCTACCTGGACGCCATTCCGGCGTCTCTGGCGTGGGAGTCTAACGTGGCTGGTTGGGACGCGTAGTGCCCCTTCCGGCGGAGTCTGAGGACCGCGGCGCGAAGGGTCGCGGTTCCGGGGAGGTTTCTGTGGAGCAGGGTGTTCGCCCGGTCGCTTCGAGCCCCCTTGCGCGTATTGCTGCGGCAACGCAGCGTGCGCGAGGGGGCGCTTCGCCGCGCCCGGAACCCGGCGCAGAATCCGGCGTGTCTGAACCCGGTGTACCTGCTGCGGCTGAGCAGAGTGTTGAGGCTGCGGGCGCTGGGGCTGTTGAGGTTGCTGGCGCTGGGGTTCGTGAGACTGTTGCGCGTGAGGCTACCGCCTCGGTTTCTTCTGCGTCAGTTTCTTCTGTGCGTCCGGCTTCTCGCGTGCCCACCCCCGCTGATTTGATGCGTTCTGGCGCCCGCCCCCTGCCCGCCGCCGCTACGGCGAGCACGCAGGGTGTGCGCCTGTACGCCTCCTCGGTATCTGAGGACGCCGACCAGGCGCTCGGCCTGGACGAGGACCTGCGCCTGAAGCTGCTCAGCGCCCTGCAGGGCATGGGCACCGCTGAAGAGGAACCCCGCAAGGAACCCGCACAGGCGGATGCACCCAAGCTTGCACCTGCACATCCTGTAGCTGTGCCCGCGGCTGAACCCGCCAAGCCGGTTCGTCCGACCCCGGCGCTGTTCGGCAAGGTCCAGGTTGCCGCACCCGCAGTATCCGCAACACCCGTTGCACCCGCCGCGGAAGAAGAGAACCAGGCGGGGGAGAAGCCCCTCGACGCTTCCGAGCTGTCCGCAACCCCTGCTGAGTCTGTGGCACCCGCAGAGCTCACCGCCCCCACAGAGCTTGCTGTCCCCGCAGACGCGCTCGCAGAAGACGAGTCCGCCTGCGGCGCTCGCATCCACCCGCAGCAGGTGCGTGAAATGCACGAGAACTTCGCGGAACGCTCCCGCCCCATTGTGCTCATTGGCCCCATGGCGGCAGGTAAGACCTACATTGGTACGCACCTGGCGCGTTTCTACGGCTACGAGTTCCTCGACGCCGACCAGCTCATCGTCGAACGCTACGGCGAAGTCTCCGAAATCTTCGAGATTTTCGGTGAGGCGTACTTCCGCGAGCTCGAACGCAAAACCATCGAAGAGGTCCTCACCTCGCCCGTGTACCGCAATACGGTGTTCTCCCTGGGCGGTGGCGCGCCCATGACCGACTCGGTCGCGGAGCTGCTCAAGGACGAATGCGTGGTGTACATCCTCGTTGATGCTGACACCGTCACCCCGCGCATTACCGGCAACAAGACTCGCCCGCTGCTGCAGCCGAACCCGGTCGAGCGGTGGACCGACATTTTTGAGCGCCGCCGCAGCCGATACGAAGAGCTGGCGCACTTCACCCTGGACGCACGAGGCGGCCGCCCCATCACCGAGATGACCGCTGAAATCCAGGCGTACGTGACCGCAACCCGTGCCTCCCGCGCGCAGCGCCCCCAAGCATAACCCCTCACCTGTGAAAGGACACATGATGAGCACTCAGCCCACCCCCACTTTCGGTGCCTCCGGCGCGGAAGATATTACCCGCATCCCGGTGACCGGCAGCTCCCCGCGTGAGAACTATGAGGTTCTCATCGGCCACAACCTGCTCGGTAAAATCCCCGAAATTCTGGGCAACCGCACCAAGAAGGTGCTCGTGATTCACCCGCGTGCCCTGCGTTCCACCGGTGAGCTGGTCATGGAAGACCTGCGCGCCATGGGCTACGAATCGTTCAGCGCCGAAATTCCGGACGCTGAAGAGGCAAAGCACTACCAGGTGGCGGCGTTCTGCTGGCAGGTGCTCGGTCAGAACGACTTCACCCGCACCGACGCGATCATCTCCGTGGGCGGCGGCGCCATTACCGACGTTGCCGGCTTCGTCGCGGCAACCTGGCTGCGCGGCGTGCGCGTCATTCACATTCCGACTACCCTGCTCGGCATGGTGGACGCCGCCGTGGGCGGTAAGACCGGCATCAACACCGCCGAGGGTAAAAACCTGGTCGGCGCGTTCTGGCCGCCCGCCGCGGTGCTCTGCGAGATTGGCACCCTGCGCACTCTGCCCGAGCATGAGCTGCTGACCGGCATGGGTGAGGTCGTCAAGTGCGGCTTCATCGCAGACCCCGAAATTCTCGACCTGATCGAGGCGAACCCGAACGCCGTACGCGACTCGCAGTCCGCCGTGATGCGTGAACTCATTGAACGTAGCGTGCGCGTGAAGGCTGAGGTCGTCTCCGAGGATCTGCGCGAATCCGGCCGCCGCGAAATCCTGAACTACGGCCACACCCTCGCCCACGCCATCGAGCGCAACGAACGCTACCAGTGGCGTCACGGCGCGGCAGTGTCCGTCGGCATGGTCTACGCCGCCGAACTGGCGCTGGCAACCGGCCACGCCGACGAAGAACTCGTGGCACGCACCCGCCGCATCCTTGAATCCCTGGGCCTGCCCACCTCCTACAAGGCAGACGCATGGCCCCAGCTGCTCGAAGCGATGCGCCGCGACAAGAAGGCACGCGGCAACCTGCTGCGCTTCATCATTCTTGACGGTCTGGCTCGCCCGCGCGTCTACGAGGTGCCGGACGACTCGATCCTGTACATGACCTACCAGGAGATTATCTCCGAGTAGGCACAAGTCCCGTACAATCACCGGATGCACCCGGCGCGTGTTTGCTAATACGCGCCAGCCGGGTGGGGTGCCACAGAAAAACTGTGGCGCCCCTGCTAGGCAAACTCGTGCGCATCCTGTAGAATGTACGGGACATATTTTTGCTCATTGAAAACTTAGCGCCTCGCCGGGTACCACTACGGCGTGAGCGTCGATGACACGAAGGAGAGCCCCATGGCATCCACCACCGATATTAAGAACGGCGCCGTCCTGAAGATTGACGGCAACCTCTGGTCCGTCGTAGAGTTCCAGCACGTTAAGCCCGGTAAGGGTGGCGCATTCGTCCGCACCAAGCTGCGCAATGTTACCTCCGGCAAGGTCGTCGACCGTACCTTCAACGCTGGCGCTAAGATTGAGACCGCAACCGTTGACCGCTCCGACTACCAGTACCTGTACCAGGACGGCGACGACTACGTCTTCATGGACATGAAGACCTACGACCAGATCAACGTTCCCGCAACCGTTGTCGGCGACGCAGCAAACTACATGCTCGAATCCCAGACCGCAACCATCGCAATGCACGAGGGTAGCCCCCTGTACATCGAGCTGCCCGCATCCGTGGTCCTCGAAATCACCTACACCGAGCCCGGCCTGCAGGGTGACCGCTCCACCGGCGGTACCAAGCCCGCAACCGTTGAGACCGGCTACGAAATCCAGGTTCCCCTGTTCCTGGAAACCGGCACCAAGGTCAAGGTTGACACCCGCACCGGTGAGTACCTTGGTCGTGTGAACGACTAATGAATTCGCGTACGAAAGCCCGATTGCGCGCCCTCGAAGTGCTCTTCGAGGCGGATCAGCGCAACGAAGATTATATTGAGGTACTCCGCCGCCGCCGACTGTACACGGTAGCGCAGATCTCTGCTTACTCTGAGGAAATCATTCGTGGCGTTCGCGACCACGACGAAGAGATCCGCGAGTTTGTGGAGACTTACGCCCGTGACTGGTCCTTCGAGCGTATGCCCGCCGTGGACCGTGCCGTGCTGCGTATTGGCACTTGGGAGCTTCTGTACAATGACGAAGTTCCGGATGCTGTCGCAATTTCTGAGGCTGTCGGTCTGGCGCGTGTGCTGTCCACGAATGAATCTCCGAAGTTCGTGAACGGTCTGCTGGATAAGCTCCGTCAGGTGAAGCCGACCCTGCTCGCGTAAGACGTCCCGCCGCGGCCTGCCCGCCAGCTTTTATGGCTGGTTGTTTGCTGCCGTTGAGGATGCGTCCGCAGGGGAGCGTACGTGAAACCCCCGCCGTGCTGTAGTTCGCTACAGGACGGCGGGGGTTTTCTGTGTCTAGGTTGCGCTTGGTTGGTGCAGTTCTGCGTGGGGTTCCGTATTGGGTGCGGATGCGCTCGCAGGGTTTGTTAGCAACAGTTGAGGTTTCATCGGAGCCCGTGGGTAGGGTAGGCGGCAACAGTCGAGGCTTCACCGGACAACGCAGGCGGGGGAGTGCCCCCTCTGCGGCGCTGAGCGCCTTGAGGACGGAGCCCCCGCCCTGCGTGTCCGGTATGCGCCTCGTTTAGTATCACTACTCGCTTTGAGCGGATGCGGTCGCCCCGCGTGCCCGGTATGCGCCTCTATGCATACCTCAGATATGCCCTTGTCTGCACCGATATGAACGGAACATTGCCAAAGTGGACAAATAGTGAGCCGGGGTGTGTGCTCTGTGGATATATGTTAGGGTAATGGCATCAACCGATAACATTCCGCTGAATTCCACACGTTGTTGCGTGGATAATTCTGCGGTTTACACAACCACACACCAGAAAAGAACCAACAA